>CAXTWN010000001.1:0-12725 GCA_964248055.1 uncultured Acidobacteriaceae bacterium
CCACCCACCCGCCCCTGATCTGCGTCGAGGTCCTCTCCCCGGAGGACCGCATCCCGCGCACCAGGGTCGTTCTCGCCGATCACCTCGCCATGGGCGTGGAACACATCTGGCTCATCGACCCGATCTACCGCGCCGCCTGGGTCTACAACGCCGCCGGGCTCCAGGAGGCTGACCCGACCCGCCTCACCGTCCCCAACACCCCCATTCACCTCGACCTCACAGAGGCCTTCGCCGCGCTGGACTGAACGCCACCCATCTAGCTTCCCCGAGGCTTCAGCCGGCCTTCCGCAAACCCGCTAAACTAGCAGCAGCATGGCGCAGCCCCAACCCCGTCCGTTCCCCTGGAAGTTCCTCGCCGCCACCGTGCTCATTCTCGGCACGGTCGCCTGGCTCGCCCTCTCCGGTGCCAGGGAAGCCAAAAGCTACTACGTCACCATCAACGAGCTCGAGGCGATGGGCCCGAAGGCCTACACCCGCAACCTCCGCGTGGCCGGCAATGTGGTGCCCGGTTCCATCCAGCGCTCCGGCCCGGACGCCCGCTTCACCCTGGTCGAGCTCGGCCGCACCCTCCCCGTAGCCTACCAGGGCGCCGAGCCCCCGCCCGACACCTTCAAGGACGACGCGCAGGCCCTCGCCATCGGCACCTTTGGCCACGACGGCGTCTTCCACGCCACCCAACTGCAAGCCAAATGCGCCAGCAAATACGCCCCGGCAAAGCCCGGCGCGGCCCCCACCGGCAACACCACACCGCTCCACAACACCGCCTCGCTCGTCCGCTAACCCGCCCCGGAGCGCAGCCTGCTCGGACTGCAAGCCGCCCCAGGGCTCCCCGCGTTCCCGACCCAAAAAGCGCCTCTCCCCCACGCCGGTCGGACTCACCAAATATTTCGGTTGCGTTCGGTATCGCACAGACACATAGAGGGTTCTGCGTAGTCTCGAATTAGAGAGAGGTGCCTTGATGGCGCACTATGCAGGAACCGTTCGCTGGTTCAACAACGCTAAGGGATACGGCTTCCTTGGCCGGGAAGACGGCCCCGATGTCTTCGTTCACTACAGCTCCATTCAGACCGACGGCTACAAGTCCCTCAAAGAAGGCCAGGCCGTTGAGTTCGACATCATCGATGGCGAAAAAGGTCCGCAGGCCGATCAGGTCAAGGCGCTTTAGCCCCCCGCCCCCGGCACGGTGCCGCGTTTGCGGTGTTCGAAAGTCGAAACAGCCGCTGCGGCCTTCCACTACCCGTCCGGTTCGCGATGGGAGGTTCTCCTATCACGCTTTTCTGCGCTCGCAGGCGGTTATCCTTGCGAAGGCTGCAGGAAAGGTACTCCTTTGCCCCCGCCTTTGGTAAATCCGCTTCTCGACGCCCTGCCCGCCCCTGAGAAGGCCCGCGTGCTCGCCCTTCTCGAGCCCGTCCCGCTGCCCCTGCGCACCAGCCTCTACACCCCGGGCGAGCCGCCCCGCTACGCGCACTTCATCACCTCTGGCGTCGCCTCCATCGTGACGGAGATGGCCCACGGCGAAGGCGTCGAGGTCGGCATCTCCAGCGCCGAAGGCATGGCCGAAAGCCTGCACATGCTCGGCCCCCAGCGCTGCCAGTTCCACTGCTTCATGCAGGTCGAAGGCACTGCCCTGCGCGGCAGCTTCAAGCGCGTTCACCAGGAGTTCCTCGCCAACGAACCGTTCCGGCAGCTTGTGCTCCGTCATGTCCAGTACGAGACGCTGATCACCTCCCAGATGTCCGCCTGCAACCGCCTCCACACCGTGGAAGAACGCCTGGCCCGCTGGCTGCTGATGGTCTCGGTCCGCACGCGTTCCGTGGAGATGGCGCTCACGCAGGAGTTTCTCGGCCAGATGCTCGGGGCCCGTCGCTCCACCGTCACCCTCGCCGCCGGCGCCCTGCAGCGCAGCGGCTTGATCGACTACCGCCGCGGCCAGATCCGCATCCTCAACCCCGAAGGCCTCGAAGACGCCGCCTGCGAGTGCTTCGCCGTCACCCAACGCCTCCTGCACTCGCTCTACCGCTAACCCTGTACCGCAATCCCTGTACCGCAAACTCCCCTTCGGGCCGCCCAAGTATCTTTCGCCTCTCAGCCCCTCAATTTGCCCTCTGCTCCGCGTGAAGGTAGGAGGCGTCATCTCGACCGGAGCAAACGGCTTCGCCGTTCGCGCAGCAGAGAGACCCCCGCATTCCACTCGCAGCGGCACGGCAGCATAGGAACACCGCGTTCTCAACGCAAACAGCCACACACCCTACCCTCCAACCTTGTCATCCTGACCCTGAGCGAAGCCGAAGGGAAAGGACCTGCTTGTTTGTTCCGGTTGACGACGCCGTCCCGCCAAAGCGATACAGAGAACGCCTCACACCGAAACTGCTGATAGGCTGTATCCCGACATCTCTCCACTCCTGAGCGGCCCCCTAAGCGACTCCTTCGCTCGGGCGAGCCCTTGGGAGAGGAAAAGGAGTTGGCCTTTGCAGCCGTCCATCTCTCAGGACCCGACCGTCGCCCAGACCTCCCCGACGCTGGTGATGAACATCGCCCCGGATGGCGTGATGAAGGAGTTCCGCTTCCAAACTTCCTTCCGCATCGGTCGCTCCGACGAGTGCGAGGTCTCCATCAAGGACCAGTACATCAGCCGCATTCACGCCAGCGTCTGGTGCGATGCCGGGCAATGGTGGATCCAGGACCTCAACAGCAGCAACGGCATCTTCCTGGACGGGCAAAAGGCCGCCAAGGTCGCCATCAATGACGGCACCCGGCTGCGCTTCGGCATTCACGGTCTGGAGGCCTCCTTCACCGTGCTGCAACCGGTGCAGCCGACGCCCGCACCGCAGACCAAGAACCCCGATCGGTACTTCGGCAAGCTGGCCGAAGGAGAAACGGTCGGCGAACATACCATGTTTATCCGCTCCGCCTTCGCCCAGGTGCAGAAGAAGCAAAAGCGGAACTACAGCAGCATCATTGGTCTATTGATCCTGTGCGCGCTCGGCCTCGCCGCGTTCGGCCTTCACCAATACCAGAAGGCCAACCGTCAGCGCCAGATCGCCGAGCAGATGTTTTATTCCATCAAGAGCCTCGATTTGGACATCGCCAACCTGCAGGAGTCCGTCAGCGCGTCCAACAACCAGCAGGCCAAGGTTCAGCTCCAGTCCATCGAGGGCCGCCGCGCGCAGATGGAGGAGAGCTACAACCGCTTTCTCGCCAGCATGCACATCTACGACCCCAACATGTCCGAACAGGATCGCCTGATCGTGCGGATGGCCAGGATCTTCGGCGAGTGCGAGGTCGACATGCCCAAGGACTTCAGGTCCGAGGTCGCCCGCTATATCAAATACTGGCAGTCCTCCCAGAGGCTCGCGATGGCCATCAAGACCGCCAACGCCAACGGCTATACCCCGGTCATCGCCCGGGAGATGGTCAGGAAGGAGCTGCCGCCGCAGTACTTCTACCTGGCCATGGAGGAAAGCGACTTCAACCCCCTGGTCAGCGGCCCGGCCACCGGCAGCGGCATCGCCAAGGGCATGTGGCAGTTCATCCCGCCCACCGCGGCCAAGTACGGGCTCCATCTGGGCCCCATGGTCGATGACCCCGCGCCGGACACCATGGACGACCGCGATCACTTCGACCGCGAAACCGTGGCCGCCAGCAAATACATCAAGGACCTCTACGGCAGCGATGCCGAGGCCTCCGGCCTGCTGGTTATGGCCTGCTACAACTGGGGCCAGCCCCAGGTCCTGCGCCTGGTTCGCAGCATGCCCAACAACCCCACCGACCGCAACTTCTGGCAACTCCTCCAGAAGCACCGCCAACAGATCCCCCAGGAGACCTACGACTACGTCTTCCGCATCTTCGCCGCTGCCGTCATCGGCGAAAACCCCCATCTCTTCGGCTTCAACTTCGACAACCCGCTAGCCAACGCCGCCAGCAACCTCCAAACGACCGAAGTCGTCCGTCCCGTGGTCCACCACCACCAACACACTCCCCGCCCGGCCTGACCAGAGCACCCGTTGCAGATTCTTCCGAGTGGCCGAGCCGAATCAACCCGCCGCCGTCTCGCCCCGGAAGAACCACTCGATCCCGTAGCGATCTGTCGGCCGCCCGTAGAGGCCAAACGGCATCTCCAGCAGATCGACAAAGTTCTCCTTGTCCGCCCCGTCTGAGAGTTTGTCGAAGATCGATCGGAGTTCCTCGGGTTGACCGCTGATGTACAGCGCGGTCGTGTTCCCCTGCTTCGGCAATCGCGTGAGGTGCAGCCAATCGGTAGCCGAAAACGCAACGGCGTCGCTCTTCAGAGACGCATTGGTGATCTTGCCGTGTTGCTCTACCGGAAAGCCTTGCTTCATGGGCGTGTCCGCCAGCCGGGTCAACGCCAGATCGCCACCGAAGCAGGCGTGGTAAAAGGTCATCGCTTCGGCGCAGTTGCCTTCGAACAGCAGAAACGGGGTCAGACGCAGCATGGTCGCTCTCCCTACCGCTCCTCATCCCCCAACGCCCGCATGAACCGCCACTGAAACGCCACTCCCGCATAGAACGCCTCTACTCGGAGCCGCTCATCGCGCCCGTGCGCCCGGTCATCCCCGGCATCGATCCCCATCCCGGAGATGCCGTAGCTGGGCACCCCGGCCTGGAGCGTGTATACCGAGTCACTCGCCCCGGTCTCCATGATCGGCACAATCGCAATACCCGGGAACGCCGCCTCGGCCACCCTGCGCAGCGGCCGGGTCACGTCTTCGCGCAGCGGCGGCGGCGCCATGGCCGCGGTCGTCGGCGCGGAGGGAAACACCACCCCGGCGTTGTCCACATACTTCACGACCAGCTTCGGGTCGGCAAGGTCGGCGATGATCTGCTGCCGCACCTCCTCCGGCGGATGCCCCGGCAAGATCCGGCAGTTCACATTCGCGGTCGCCGAGCCTGGCAGCGCGTTGGGTGCATGCCCGCCCGAGATCATCGTCGCCACACACGTCGTCCGCAGGGTCGCGTTCAGGCGCGGATCGGCCGAAAGCTCCGTGGCCGCCTGAAGATCCATGGGCGCCGCCAGCACCCGCTGGAGGAGCGCCCGGCGCTCCGGCGTCGCCGTCTTCTCCTCGGTCTCCAGATACGCCCGCGTCACGGCGTTCAGCTCGGCCAGGAACGGCTTGGCCTCCAGCCGCGCCAACGCGTCGCCTACCTCGTAGATCGGGTTATCCGGCCGCGGCAGCGAGCTATGCCCTCCAGCGCTCGTCGCCGTGATCTGGAAGTCCGCATACAGCTTCTCCGTGGCCTCTATGTCCAGTTCGATCGGGCGGCCGTCCTTCAGCTCCACCCCGCCCGCGTCCGGATTGATCACCACCCCCGCCGTCACCAGATCGGCACGGTTCTTCAGCAGCCAGTCCACCCCGTTGTCCGGGCCGCCCTCCTCATCCGCCGTCAACGCCACAATCAGATCCCGTTTGGGCACATACCCCGCCCGCTTCAGCAGGATCAGACTCGTCACCAGCGCCGCATCCGAGTCCTTCACATCCTGCGTCCCGCGCCCGTAGAAGAAGCCGTCCTTCTCGTTGAGGTGAAATGGGTCCATCGTCCAGTCCGACCGGTTCGCCTCCACCACATCCAGGTGGCAGATGAACAGCACTGGCTTGCCCGTCGCGCCTTTGGCTGCCCGGTAACGCACCACCAGGTTCAGCCGCTGATTCCGAGGCCCCACCACCTCCATATCCCCGGCCGAGAACCCGGCTTTCAGCAGGCGGTCGCGCATCGCCTCCGCCGCCGCTCCCGTGCTCCCGGTGGAGTGCGTGGTGTTCGTGTTGATCAGCTGCTCAAAGATGTCATGGGCCAGCTGACGGTCCGCCGGGCTCAGCGCCTCGTGCTCTGTCTGCGCCCTCGCCGCGCCCGCGCCCGCCAGCAGCGCCCACACGGCGCACGCGGTCGCTTTCCGTCGAATGAGTGAGCTTCTCATGCCGTCTCCGTTCCTACGCTGAGTGTGCCCTCTATACTCGCATGGAGCACCCCCCGCCCAAGCTCGCACATGAGCAGCGCCCCTATCCCCAACTCGCCGGTCGCTATCCGCCTGGAGCGGGTCTCGCAGCTCTTCGGCAGCTTTGCCGCGCTGCGCGACGTCTCCCTGACCCTGCCCGCGGGTGCCAGCGTCATGCTGCTCGGCCCGAACGGCGCCGGCAAATCGACGCTGCTCAGGCTGCTCGCCGGACTCGCCTCGCCCACCTACGGCGAGGTCCGCGTCTTCGGCGCTCCGCCCCGGGAGCTCCGCGGGCGCATCGCCTATATGAGCCACAGCACCATGCTCTACGACGAGCTCACCGGCCCGGAGAACCTCGACTATCTGCTCGGCCTGCAACAACCCTCCTGGACCCGCGCGCAGCGACGGGATCGCGTCACCGAGGCGCTGATCGAGGTCGGCCTCGATCCCGCCAACACGCGCCGCCTGGGCGAGTACTCCCAGGGCATGCGTCAGCGCGCGTCCCTCGCCCGCGTTCTGCTCACAACGCCTGACCTGCTGCTCCTTGACGAGCCGTTCTCCAATCTGGATGTCGCCTCCGCGCACGCCATGATCGCGCGCCTGCAGATGTACCTTGCCAAACCGAACGCCGACGGTCTGCCCCGCACGCTCCTGTTCACCACGCACCAGGCCGAGCTCGCCCGCCCGCTGGCCGGCCTCACGCTCACCCTGACCGCCGGCCGCCTGGCCGCGGCCGCGCCGCCTTCCAACGCCATCCCTCATGCCCCGGAACTAGTCCTGGGAGGGACGCCGGCGTGAGTCACACCGCGGTTAGCAAAACCAATGCCGCCCGTCTGCTGGACTCGCTTGGCATCCGCTACGAGCTGCGCCCCTACGCCGTCGATCCCGACGATCTTACTGCCGCCTCGGTGGCCCGCAAGATCGGCCTGCCGCTCGAGCAGGTCTTCAAGACGCTCGTCACCCGCACCTCGGAGAACACGCACCTCTTCGCCGTCGTTCCCGGCGACGCGGAACTCGACCTGAAGAAGCTCGCCCACACCGCAGGCGTTCGCAAGGCCGAGCTGGCGGCGCTCAGGGACGTCGAACCGCTTACCGGCTACATCCGCGGCGGCGTTACGGTGCTCGCCGCCAGGAAGCCGTTCCCGGCCTTCGCCGACGAAACCCTGGAGCTGTTCGACGCCATCTCGGTCTCCGCCGGGCAGCGCGGGCTGCAGATCGTGCTCGCGCCCGCAGACTATCTCCGGGCCACGGGGGCGGTCCTCGCCGACCTGACCAAGGCGCCCACGGCAGGTCAGCACGCGTGATCTATGCCCGGCTCGTGCTCGCGCATCTGCGCAAGGACCTCAGGCTCGAATGGCGTAACCGCGATGCGATCAACGGCATGCTGTTCTTTTCGCTATTGGTCGTGGTGGTTTTCGCGATCGCCTTCGATCCCACGGCCTTCCCCACCGTGGCCCGGCAGATCTCCGGCGGGCTGCTCTGGGTAGCCGTTCTGTTCGCCTCCATCACGGCCCTGAACAACGCCTGGGCGCGGGAGCTCAAGAACGATGTGCTGGCCGCCCACAGGCTCCTGCCCGCAGCCCCTTCGGCCTTCTTCGTCGGCAAAGCGCTGGCGAACTTCAGCTTCGTCTCCGCTGTGGAGCTCGTGCTGGCGCCGGTCTTCTCTGTCTTCTACAACCTCCACCCGCTCGGTCAGCCCTGGCTGCTTCTGGTCATCTTGCCGCTAGGTACGTGGGCGCTCACCTCGAACGGCACGTTCTTCGCCGCGCTCAGCCTGCGCACCCGCCATCGCGAGCTGCTATTGCCCCTGGTGCTCTGCCCCATCGCCATGCCCGCTCTGCTGGCCATGATTCAGGCGACTACGGCGGTGCTAACCGGCGAGTTTGAACCCACGCTCTGGATCAGGGTCCTCGTCGCCTACGACGTCGTCTTTACCACCACCGCCGTCCTTCTCTTCGGCGTCGTGCTCAACGCGGACTAGCGCCGTTCCAGCGGATGAAGTGCGGGGCGTACCGTTCCCACGGCCCAACGCAAACCGCCGTAGAATGAAACTTGTATGGAAGCGGAGAAGAGACGCAGTTTCGGCCCCGTGCTCGGCCTGGTTTGGTTTGCCCTGACGGCTGCCGTGCTGGCCATCGGCTTCACCCAGGCGGTCACCGCGCCCACGGAAGCCACCATGGGCAATATGTACCGGATCCTCTTCTACCACGTGCCTATCGCCGGCCTCAGCTTCATCTTCCCCTACCTGAACTGCGGGGCTTCCTTCGGCTATCTTTATTGGCGTCACCGCAATCCCCCACGGGCCTTGGCGGCGGACGCCCTCGCCGTGGCGTCCGCGGAGCTTACCGTCCTCTACGCCTCCGTAGGCCTGGCGACGGGCATGCTGTGGGGACGCGCTGCCTGGGGCATCTGGTGGACCTGGGACGCACGCCTCACCACCTACCTGCTGCTTTGGCTGCTGTACGTGAGCTATCTGCTGGTACGCGGCTTCGCCGGAGGTGGCGCGGCCCTGCCCGGCGGAGGTCAATCCGGCCTGCTTTCTGCGGTCCTGGGCGTCTTTGCGGCCATCGATATCCCCATCTGCTACATGTCTATCCGTTGGTGGCGCACACAGCATCCGGCGCCGGTCTTTGGCGGCGGAGACGGATCCGGCCTGGATCACAGCATGAAGCCCGCCTTCTATTGGAACCTAGCTGCCTGGGCCATGTGGGGCGCTCTGCTGGTCGGCTGGCGCTACGCGCTCGAACGTCGCCGGCAGCGCGAGGCCGCCGCGCGCGCCCTGGCCTTCCTGAGCGCCGAACCGTTGCCGCCCGTGGTCGCGCTGGAGACCGCGCCATGATCCCGGTGCACACCTTGGGCGAGCGGCACCTGGTGTACGCGTACTGCACCGTTTGGCTGCTGCAGTTCGGCTACTTCGGGTGGCTGGTCAGAGCCTGGCGGCGTACCCGCCGTGACCCGTAGTTGATCTATTCGAAGCTGCAGCACCTCTCGAAGCTGCAGCACCTCTCGAAGCTGCAGCCCTTCCCTTGTCATCCTGAGCGAAGCGAAGGACCCGCTTTGACGGAAGACCAGCTTGGGGCCTGGGAAGGCTCCGCTTCCCCAGCAAAGAAAAAGCAACGGAGCTCGCTCTTCTGAGCTCCGTTGTTCCGAGGAGTCATGCCTGACTCGACAGCCGGATACAGCCGCCGTGTCCCTCATCTAGACACACGCTCTTTGCTGATGTTGCGGGGCGGTTTCCACTTTCCTCGTTGCTGCGCCGCACCCACGCTCATACACTCAACAGGGTGCGTCCCTTGCAGTTGCCAGCCATCCCTATTCGCAACATCGCCGGCAGGCGCACGGGCAGAACCGCAGCCCGCACCCTCGTCTCGCCCGTTGTTCTGTCCCTGCTGCTGATGCTGACGGGTTGCCATCGCAACCGATTTCCAAGCTTCCCGGCCGACTACCGCGAGTTCGCCTACGTCAGCGATGGCACCTCGGGCACAGTGACCGTGCTCGATCTGGTGCATGTGCGCCCCGAACGCACCCTCCAGGTGGGCCGGCAACCCACCGGGCTTGCCGTCAACCCGAAGCGAAACGAGATCTATGCCGTCAACACCGGCAGTGACTCCGTATCGATCATCAACGCTGAGACCAACCAGGTGGTCGCTACTGTCGGCGTCCATCACACACCCTACTTCATCAGTGTGGCGCCTGACGGCCGCCGGGCGTACGTTGCCAACGCAGGCGCAAACAACGTCAGCGTTCTGGACCTGGACACGCGCCGTGAGATCGCGACCATTGCGGCCGGCGAGGCGCCCGGTGTGGCGCAGGTCTCTCCCGACAATCGCACCGTGGTCGTCAGCAACCGCACCGCCGGCAGCATCTCCGTGTACTCCGTGCAAGACGCCAAGGGCAGCCCGCTTCGCCTTCGTGAATCCTTCTCCGGCTGCCCGGGCGCAACGGACATCGCCTTCGTTCCGGAGGGCGATCTCTCCACCAAAGCCTTCGTCGCCTGCTCGAACTCGCACCAGGTTATGGCCGTGTGGCTGGGTGTGCCCCCGGACTCCCTGCGGGGCAAGCAGGACGCCAACCTGCAGCAGGACCATCTGCTCACCTTCCTGGATGTCGGGAGAGCACCGACCCACCTCGCCCTGAAGCCCGATGGCGGTGAGGTCTTCTCCACCAACTTTGGGAGCAACAGCCTTTCGGAGATCTCCACCTGGACCAACAACGTCAGCGGCACCTACCCGGTGGTGCAGCAGCCCTCACGTGCCGTCGTCAGCGGGGACGATTCCAGCCTCTGGGTCACCGACTTCGGCGCCGACGCCGCGAGCCTGTACAGCATCGACGACGGCCATATCGCCGCCAGTGTGCGAACCGGTTCCAGGCCGGATGCCCTTGCCTTCTCCGCCGATGAGCATCTGCTGCTGGTCGCCGACTCCGGTTCCGCGGACGTTGCCGTCATTCGCACCGACAACAGCGGCGGTCCTACGCTTCTGACGGTGCTGCCGGCCGGTCCGCAGCCGAACGACATCGTCGTCAAAGCCTTTCACGTCAAGTAGCGTCCCGCGATCTCAGAATCGGCATCGCTCACGATGCTGGCTTGTCGGCCAGATCCGCAACCTGGGTCTCCCGGAGCGCCTGCCGCGTCGCCGAGACGTAGGCTCCGCCAAGCAAGAGCAGTCCGGAGATGAACGCCCACATGATCAAGCTCACGGACACGGCAAAGGGGCCATAGACCGCGTCGAAGTCCAGGTGCGGCAACACGAGGATGTAGATGTACTTCGCGATCGTCCAAAGCACGCCCATCACCGCTGCGGTCGGAAGGATCGCGCGCGCAGGCAGCTTTCGGTTGGGCAGCCCCCAATAAATTAGGAAGAACAGCCCCATGCTCGAGGCCAGAGCACAAAGCTGCAGAAACCCCTTCGCCATGAAGTTGAAGACGATGTTGTCAGTGTGGTGGAAGAACAGAATCGCCATCACCGTCTGTTGCGCGGCGGAGAGAGCCACTGAAGCCATCGCCAGGAGCGCCACACCCACTGCCAGGCCGATCGACACGATCTGGTTATGGAGGTAGTTGCGATTTTTCGTCACGCCCCACACACTGTTCAACGCCACCTCAAGCGGCAGAAACACGCCTGTCACCGTGATCAGCAGCATAACTAAGGAGAAGACCTTGGTCTGCGTATGCCGGAACGCCAACTGGCGCATGTGAGCCATCACCCAGACCTGGTTGTTGGGCAGGAAGTTGGACATCATCTCGCCCACCACCCCGACCATCTTGTCGGAGTGAAACACGCGCTTGGAGAGCGTGAGCAGCAGCACGATAAACGGGAACAGCGACAGGATTACCTGCGCCGCCACGCTGAAGGCGTAGGTGTGCACCTCCGTCTTGCTCATGTAGTGGGCGAGCGCCTTTACCTGCTGCCAGGTAGCTCCAGCCGCAACCGGATGCGCGGTCGCCGCCGCCATCGCGGGCGAGACCGCCTCCTTGCCGGCCTGGGGTTCGGTCGCGGCTGCGGTCAGCTCCTCGCGCGCCGTCGCGTCCCCGGCCTTGGAGACCTCTACCGTAGCCGCGCTTTCGTTGGCGCCCATGGCCGTAGTCTACTCATCCCAGCGGGCCGGACAGCGTCGCTTGCAGCCCTTCCGCGTCTTTCTCCGGCGTTGGGGTCGCGGAAGATAGCCGCTCCAGGGCCCATCGCGCCGCCTCCGCGAGCACCGGGTCGTCACCGCGCGTCCAAGTCTCCAACTGCGGCCGAAACTGCCCCTCGCCGCTGTTGCCCATAGCGATCGCCACGTTGCGCAGCAGGCGCTTGCGGCGGGTGCGCTCCAGCGGCGAGCCGCGAAACTTGCGGTTGAACTCGGCCCCGTCCATCCCACCCAACCCCGCCAACGACGGGTTCACCAACTCCGGCCGCGGCGTCAGCATGCCCGATCGCCCCACGGGGGCACGCCGGTTCCACGGACACACGTCCTGGCAGATATCGCAGCCAAAGACCTGCCGTCCCATGCCCTCGCGCAGCGCGGGGTCGATGCTTCCCTTCTTCTCGATGGTGAGATAAGCGATGCACCGCGAGGCATCCATCTGCCGCGCGCGACCCGCGAGCCCCGAGCCATGCAGCGCATCGGTGGGGCAGGCATCCACACAGCGCGTGCAGCTGCCGCAGCGGTCCGCGGCGGGCGACAGCCACGCCTCCGGCGCGATCTCCAGCGAGGTCACCACCACGCCCAGCAACAGCCACGAACCCTGCTCCTGGTGCAACACGCAGGTGTTGCGGCCGATCCACCCGATGCCCGCGCGCGCTGCATAACTACGCTCCAGAATGGGCCCCGTGTCCACATACGCCCGCGTGATGCACTCCGCACCGAAGCGCTCGCGAAGCCGCAACGCCACTGCTTCGAGGCGCGGCAACAGCTCCTCATGGTAATCACTGCCTTGCAGCTCGCCCGCCTCCAGAAGCGAGTCCTCCGCGGGAGCCATTTGCGCGCCACCACGGCCGCTCCACGCATAGCGCGCAATCCAACCGGTGCCGGCGGGCGCGGGATCCATCGAGCCTGGCGCCGCGACGTTGTAGTTCACCGCACACACCAGCACCGAACGCGCCCACGGCATCGAGCGCCGCAGGTCGCCGCGCACATACGCTCCCGCGGCATCGGTGCGCTTCAGCCAGTCCATCTCCCCCGCGGCGCCGGACGCGATCCAGTCGGCAAAGCCCTGGGTTTCGGCGCGCGCGTCGGCGCTCTCCGGATCGGGCACGCACGCCAGACCCGCCCGCTGGAAGTCGAAATCGCC
>CAXTWN010000001.1:12735-13896 GCA_964248055.1 uncultured Acidobacteriaceae bacterium
CCCCCCCCCCGCGCCCCCCCCGCCCCCCCCCCCCCCCCGACGCTTCCACCCACTTCCGTTCTTCCGCCGTCAGCACCATAGAAGCGATCGCTTCGCGACCTGAGGGCAGTCTACCGGGCTCACAGCCCTGCGCTAAAACTCAAGGCTGAGCGAAAGCTGCCCCGTCCGATTGCCTCCGAAGTCTGACCCTCGCGCCTGCGTGATCTGGCCGAAGTTGGATTGGCTGATATCTGTCTGCGGGTCCGCCAGATTGGTGTGGTTCAGGACGTTGGTGAACGTTCCCTCCGCGTGAAGCCGAACCCCTTCCACGATGGTGAAGTTCTTGCTCAATCCGGAGGACAGACTGATCGTTCCCGGACCGACGAGATCGCCGACACCCTCCGTTCCAAAGCGGCCGATCGGCGCGGAACCGACGCCCACCGTGCAGGGCGTGAGCCCTGAACTGGCCGAGGGGTACAGCGACGCATACCCCACCTGCCCGGGACAGGCAAAGGCGTTGTTATTGAACCAGTGATTTCGGCCATGCGCCTTGCTGTTGCCGTTGCTGACGCGATCCGGCCGCTGCGCCGCCCCGAACAGCGGGCCCGATCCCGTGCCGGAAGGATCGATATCGCCATACGGCAGGATGGCGGTGAGGAACGTGCCACTTTGCAGCAGCAGGATGTTGCTCAGCTGCCATCCACCCACGGCCAGGTCAGCCCACCGATTGATGCCGGAGCCAAACTGCCGTCCACGCCCCACCGGCAGCTGGTACACCGCTGTGCTCAGCCAACGATGCCGGCGCGTGGCCGAGACATTGCCGTAGTCCTGGTGGCGATTGAAGGAGTCGGTTGGGTTATAACCGCCCTGCTCGGCCACAAAGCTGCTGCCGTTGTAGCTGCCGTAGCTGCCCTGGTTGTCGGAAAGGTTCTTGGCGAAGGTGTAGGTGCTGTCAAACGACAGGCCGTTCGTCATGCGGCGAGAGATCTCGCCCTGTAACGAGTGATAGTCCGCCTGTGCCGACGTGCTGCGGTCCGTGATCGCGAAGAAGTTTGGGAAGGGGTAGGCCGTGCGGGGCTGGTCGATGGCGAGCGTGGTGGACGACCGCGGCAGCTGATTGAAGTTCGGCTGCCACACCAGGTGCCACGTGTGCAGACCCACATACGAGATGCGGGCGCCGAT
>CAXTWN010000001.1:13906-18796 GCA_964248055.1 uncultured Acidobacteriaceae bacterium
GAGTAAGGGTCGTGCCAGTGCGTATCGATGGCACTGTAGAAGTACACGCTGCCGTAAGAGGGTGTGAACGTACTGGAGCCCGGCGTGGTGTTTGGAAACGCAAAGGCCGGTCCGGTCGCTGAGTAGGTGTTGGTGAAGGTCTGGAAGTTGGACTGCAGTGTTTGACCAATCGCGTAAAACAGCGCGCCGGTGGTGGTGATGTTGTAATACCCTGCGCCGGCGCGGATCGCGGTGCGATCGTTGCCGAACGGCCGGTAGGAGAACCCGACCCGCGGCTCAAAGCGCAGCTTCGGATAGTCCCGCAGCCCCGCCGGCAGGCCCAGCGCTGTGTTCGGCACCACGGGCGTGCATGGCGCGCCATTCACCACAGCATTGGTTGCATACGGATTGGTCGCACCGGGTGTGGCGCACGCATTGACGTTCGCAAGCTCCTCGGTCGAAAGCGTATTCGCATACCCGGCCTGGTAGATCAGCCGTCCTGAAAGCGGCACCGACGGATCGAAGTTGCCCACCAGCCCATTGCTCGCCGTCAGGGCAGGATGCAGCTCATATCGCAGACCGAAGGTGACGTTGAGCTTCGGCGTTGCTGTCCAGTTGTCCTGCGCATACACCGCGTACGCATTGGCTACGCCGTTATTGTCCTGGGTGATGGTGTCGGTCGCGGTCTGGTAGGGTACACCCACCAAGAAATCAGCAAACTCCTGCCCTGTCGCGGAGCTGCCGTTGCTGAACATGAAGTTGCCGTAGTTGATCGATGGCGTGGATCCACCCGCCTCCGTGTGCGCCAGCAGATGGCGAATGTCCGTACCAAAGCGGAGCGAATGGCTGCGCCACTGCACCGTCACATTGTCGACGAACTGAAAGATCCTCGATTGTTCATCGTCGCCCAGCCGGTAACCGATGGAGTTGAGCTCCGAGTCGAAACCGATGTGCGGGATGCCGTTGAAGAAGGCCGGGCTGATCCCTTTCAGCCCCGTGCTGGTGGTGAAGGCCGCTCCATCGAAGGGATTGCTGTTGCCGTCCTGCTCCAGCGTGAACCCAAAGCGAAACTCGTTCACCAGGTGCGGGTTCACGTTGTAGTTGAAGCTGCTTGCCAGGATGCGATACCTCGCATACGCCGTGCTGTTGGGCAGCGTGAGATCGGCGGGCTGAATCTGGTTGATGTCTTTGAAGCTGTAACGCACGAACACTGAGGCGCGCTGGCCGAAGTCCTGATCCACACGCGCGTCGAACTGGTCGGAGTCGATGTCATCCCGGCGCGTGCTGAGGTAGTTGTAGCCAGGGTTCGTGATGGCCTGGGTCAGCGATTCATTTGCGAACTGCGGAGAAGGATCCGGGAAGAACTGCAGAAACGCCGCGGAACTTGGATTGATGGGCACGATGTTGCCCGTGTAGGTGCTCCCGTTGAAGGGGTTCACCAGCGGCACGCTGGTCTCCTGCGAGAAGTTGCCCTGCTTCATCAGCACGGTGGGCACCTTGGCCTGCAGGACATACGACTGCGGATAGCGCAGCCCCTCGTAGTCGCCGAAGAAGAAGGTCTTATCGCGGCCGTTGTAGAGATGCGGCAGGACCACCGGACCACCGAGTGTAGCGCCGAAGTCGTTGGCCACCTTGTGCGGCTTCACGTTGCTGCCGAACGGCGTGGCGTCGAGAAACTGGTTCTGCAGATACTCGTACACAGAGCCGTGGAGCCGGTTCGTCCCGCTCTTGGTCACCGTGGTGATCTCGCCGGGCTGGCCGTACTCGGCATTATTATTCACCCCGTCGACGCGGATCTCCGCGATGCCGCTGGCGGACGGGAAAGCATCGCCCTGGATGTTGTTGCTGGTCTGGTTCTGCGCGGAGATGCCGTCCACCGTGGTCTCGGTCTGGGAGGGTAGACCGCCCTGAATGGAAAACGTGATGCTGGGTGCCGGATGCGACGACGGCTGCGGTGGGTAGGGCGCCGTGTCCGGCTGCACGCCCGGCAACGCCTGCACGACGTTCAACGGCGAGGTGGACCCGGCGCCGCGGTAGTTCGCCGGCAGAGCCGTTACCGCCTCCGTGGAAAGCGCGGAAGAGATAGAAGCATCGGCTGTATTGATCGTGCCCGCGTCGGTCGCATTCACGGTCACCGCTTCGGTACCTTGAATGGTGAGCGTCACGTCGTAGCGCAGTTGCTGCCGCGCATCCAGGCTGACGTTTTGTGCGGTCAGCGGCGCAAATCCCGCCGCCTGAACATGCAAGGTATAGGTGCCGGCCTCGAGGTTGAGCGCTGTGTATTCGCCGTTCGGATCCGTCGCCAGCGATCGATCCGTGTTGCTCTGCTGCCGGTGAAGAATCACGTTCGCATTGGGCACCACGGCGCCCGAAGGGTCGTGCACGACGCCGCTGAGGGAGCCGAAGGTAGATTGCCCGGAGGCGGTCAGGCCGCCCCCAAAGAGAAAGAGAAGGAATACGATCTTGCGTGACATGGCGGTACCTCGTTTGAAGATGCGGTTTATTTACTAGCCGATATGGAGGGGATCAGGTTAAGAGTCGCTGGTTCCGAAGCGCGGGACTCGCGGCGCTGACGCAGCCGCCAAAGCAGGAAAAGATGAGCTCCGGTGCCCAGAGAAGCCACGCACCGGCCGATCCAGAGACCCCGGAGACCCAAGCCGCAGCGAAAGGCAAGAACATACGAGAGGGGCGCTCCGATGCCCCAGTTCCACAGCAGGCTCACATACAGCGGCCTGCGGGTATCGCCAAGCCCGGTGAAGGCGGCAGCCAGAATCACAAAGAGGGAGTCGCCCATCAGGCCGCAGGCACAGATCGAGAAGATCGGCACGGCTGCGGTCACCACCGCGCCGCTGTTGGTATACAAGCCCGCCCAGAACCTGGCAAACGCGGCAAAGACCGTCGCTGCAATGAGCATGAAGCCGAGCCCAAGAAACAGGCTGGCGCCGGCAGCGCGCCTTACCTGCGGCCTGCTGTTGCGCCCTGCGCTCTGCCCTACGCGCACGATCGTGGCATACGAGACGCCGGCTGATACCTGATACACAAATGCGTTCAGATCAAGAACCACCTGATGCGCCGCCAGCAGCACCGTCCCCAGTCGCGCGCAGAGCACCGACATATAGGCCGAGGTCCAAAGCTCCTCGAAGTTCTGCAGTCCGCTGGGCCATCCGATGGACAACAGCGCGCGCAGGCGAGGCCGGTTGGGGACGAGCATCGCCGGCGTGATGCGGTACCCGTTGCGACGGAAGGCCAACGCCGTACCGCCCATCAGCAGCAGGACCATATACACGCGCACCACGCAGGTGCCCCACCCGGAACCGGCGACCCCCATCGCCGGCACCCCCAGGTGGCCGAAGAGAAACGCCCAGTCCCCCACGAAGTTCACCACGGAGGCCGTCACCAGCGACACACAGATGAGCATCACGGCGTTGATCGACTGCAGAAAGCGTCGCAGGGCCATGTAACCCATAAGGGGTCCCGTGGACCAGATCAGCGCGTTCACGTAGTGCTTGGTTTCGACGACGATCTCCGGCGGCGTTCCAAAGCGCGGCAGCAACGCCACAACGCCTACGGTTGCCAGCATCACGATGGGTGTGGAGATCACGGCGATCCAAAACGACTGTGCCAACAGATACGCGCACTCCTGCTCTTCGCCGCGACCGAACGCCTGGGCGATGAGCGTCTCCAGTCCGTTCAGCAGATAAATCGCGCAAAACACGATGGCATAGAAGATCGTGTTGCCGAGCGACGAAGCAGAGATGGCCAAAGGCGAGTTCGGCAGCCTGCCGACCATCAAGGCGTCCACGATGTAGGTCGACATCCATCCCAGTTCGCCCAGGGCCAACGGCGCACTCAGCAGCGTGGTGAAGCGCAACTCCGTACGGAAGTCGTTCGCCACCAGCACGCGGTTGCGCCTATCGCCAGAGAAGACGTTCAGGACTGAACCTCACCGGGAAGATACGAGCAGAGGAATCTTAGCCTAAAGGAACGCCCTTGCGTGTGGGGACGCGCCTTGTGACGAGGGAGTGCTCCACCTCACAAAAGCGTGAGCGGATGAAAGGAACTCGCCCATCGGCGGGCTCCATCGGCTGGGGCCAACTCTGCTCTTACGAAACCCTTATGAACGTAGCGCCTGTTGAACGGGCGAGCACGACGAATCAGAAGGTGAGCAACACCTTACCCGTGGTGCGGCGGCCGGCAAGATCGCGATGCGCCTGTTCTGCTTGCTCAAGCGCATACCGATGCCCGATGCGGACCTTTACCTCGCCGTTCGCCACCCACCCGAAGATCGCGTTTGCACGTTTTTCCAGCTCGCTGCGGGTCTGGACGTAGTCCTTCAGCGTGGGCCGCGTGACGTAAAGCGATCCCATCGTGGAAAGCCGGATCAGGTCAAACGGCGGCACGGCACCGCTCGAGGCGCCATACAGCGCCAGCAGCCCACGCGGGCGAAGACACTGCAGAGACTCCTCAAATGTCGTCTTGCCCACGGAGTCGTAGACCACCGGCAGACCGGCTTCCACCTCCTGCCGCACGGCCGTCGCGAAACTCTCCTCCGTGTAGAGAATCACGCGGTCGGCGCCGGCCTCCTGTGAGAGCTGAGCCTTCTCTGGAGTGGAAACCGTGGTCAGCACCCGTGCGCCGAGCCGTTTGGCCACCTGGGTCAGCAGCAGCCCCACGCCGCCCGCACCCGCATGCACCAGCACGGTGTCGCCGGCCTGAATCCGGTAGGTGTCGAAGGCGAGATAGTGTGCGGTCAAGCCCTGCGTCATCACGGCCGCTGCCTGGTCGAAGCTGATCGACTCCGGCAACAGAAGCAGGTCGCGCGCCGGCGCCAGGGCGAACTCCGCATAGGTGCCCCGCGTGCCCGTCCAGGCTACCCGGTCGCCGACGGCGATGGCGTGGAGAGTATCGCCG
>CAXTWN010000001.1:18806-72777 GCA_964248055.1 uncultured Acidobacteriaceae bacterium
CAGCGCCTCGACCGTGCCCGCTGCCTCCTGCCCCGGCACAAACGGGAGCGGCGCGGGATAGCGGCCCTCACGCAGGTAGGTATCGATGAAGTTCACACCCGACGCGTGAATCCGCACCAGGACCTGCCCCGCGCCCGGCTGCGGTATGGGGAGGTCGACGAGCTTGAGCACCTCGGGGCCGCCGGTTTGTTCAATCTGGATCGCGCGCATGACTTACCGGATCAGATGCTCTTCCGAGGGCCGCATGCGCACCACGCGGTCGATTGCATACGGCGACCGGTGCCCCTGGGCAAAGAAGTGCCGCACCTGCAACTCGCCGAGCAGCCCGATCCCGATCAGCTGAATCCCCGCCAGCAGAAGCACCGCGGCAATCACGAACCAGGGCCCATGCTCGCCCACCACATCATGCCTAGACAGCAGCTTGTGCATGAGCAGCCAAGCGCTGATGCCGCTGCCGCTCAACAGCGCCAGCGAGCCTACCCCGCCGAAGAAATGCAGCGGCCGCGTCATGTAGTGCAGGAGAAACCGGATCGTCAGCAGGTCAAAGACCACCCGAAAGGTCCGGCCAAGCCCGTAGTGACTCTCCCCTGATCTGCGGGCAGGATTGGAGATCGGCACCTCGCAGATGGTCGCGCCGTACCAGCTCGCCAGCGCGGGGATAAAGCGGTGCATATCCGCGTAAAGCGGGATGTTCTGGATGACCTCGCGACGATACGCTTTAAACGTCGTTCCAAAGTCGTGAATATCAACCCCGGAGACACGACGCAGCATCCAGTTGGCCGCGCCTGAAGGAAACTGCCGCAGCACCAGGCTGTCCGCGCGCTGCGCCCGCCAGCCGCTTACCACGTCGTAGCCCTCTTCGAGTTTCTCCATGAACTGCGGGATCTCGGAGGGGTCATGCTGCAGATCGCCATCCATGGCAACGACATATTCGCCCGTCGCATGATCAAAGCCCGCGGCCAGCGCCGAGGTCTGCCCAAAGTTCCGGCGCAGCTTGATCAGCAGCACACGGGAGTCCACCGCGGCAATCTCTTCCAACAAGCGGTAGGTGCGATCCCGGGAGCCGTCATCCACAAACACCAGCTCGAAGCTCTCATTCACGGTCTCCATCACGTCCTTCACGCGGTCATACAGTCGCGTGACGTTCTGCTCCTCGTTATGGAACGGAACGACGATGGAGTACTTGGGCACAGCCGTATTTTATCGCGGAGCCGAGCGAGCGGAAGACACCAAAGTACCGTCTCTGCGCTGGCGATGGGCCGCATGCGTGGTGGCCCGGGCAGGAGTCCAACCTGCGACCTTCGCCTTAGGAGTGCGCCGCTCTATGCATCTGAGCTACCGGGCCACATGGGTTCTGTCGCGCCGCGGGAGGCGAACAGGGCCAGAACCGAAGGACACGGCATCCGCCGCGCCTGGCTGGTGCTCAGTGTAGCATTCGGCCTCCTGCCGCAACCCGCGCCGCGAACCCCCGATGATCAGCCTCCATCAACGCGGAGGAGCATTTAGCTGGTCGAGAATACGCTTCAGATCCTCCAGCTTCTTGCCCGCGTCCCCCAGCTTCCCTTCCGCCGTCAAACGTTCATAGTCTGAAAGCTCCTGCGCCGCCTGCCGAATCAGCGCCCCGCGGTCTGTGCCCGCGCTCGCGCCCGCCGCGGTAGCAGGAACTTCGGGGCTTGGAGACGCCTCGGGGGTTGCCGGCGCCGCGCTGGTCGAGGATGCCGCCCCGCCAAACAGCCCAGCCATAGCGGCATCAAAGGTGGTTCCATACGCCAGGCGATCCTGGGTCGCCAGCACCACCAGGCGCAACTCCGGCATGGGGCTCTGGTTCGCCTGGAGATAGATCGACTCCGAGTACAGCAGCGCGCTCCCGGTCGGGATCACCAGCAGATTGCCTCGCCGTACATGCGATCCCTGCTGGTTCCACAACGTCAGCTGGCCGGAGAGCTGCGCATTCTGATCGATGCGCGCCTCCACTTGCAACGGCCCGTCAATGAGCCGCGTCTTGGGGAAGCTGTACACCAGCGCCGACCCATAGTGCTCGCCGTCGCTGCGCCCCGCAATCCATCCAATCAGGTTGTTCCGATTGGCCGGCGTAAAGGGCAGAATATTCACAAACTCGGTGCCCGTCTCACCCGGCAGCTTCATCAACACAAAATTCGGCTCCATCGGCTGGGCGGTGCGCTCCCCGTTCTCATCCACCCCGGACTCCGTGGCCGGCGTCCACAGATCCTCGCGGTTATAGAACATCTCCGGATTGGTCATGTGGTACAGCCCATAGGCCTGCGCCTGCAGCTTCAGCAAGCCCTCCGGATAACGGATGTGCTTGCGCAAGGTGGCCGGCATGGCCGACGCGTCCTGGAAGAGCCCGGGGAAGGTGTTCCGGTAGGCCGCAAGCACCGGATCCTGCGGATCGAAGACATAGAACGTAGTCGTGCCGTCGTACGCGTCGACCACGGCCTTGACGCTGTTGCGTGCATAGTTGATCGCGTTGTCCGTGAAGGCGGATGGCCGTGAGTAGGGGTAGGTCTCGGACGTGGTGTAGGCATCGATGATCCAGGACAGCCGGCCATCATCCCGCACCACGATGTAGGGATCGCTCTCCAGCGTAAGAAACGGAGCCAGGGTCTGGACCCGTTCGCGAATGTTGCGCCGCATCAGTAACCGGCTCTCCGGATTGATGTCGTCGCTGAAGGGCAGCTTGCCCAGATCACCGCGCTCCAGCGCGATCAGCACACGACGCAGAAACCCACCCAGCACCACGCCGCCGGTTCCCTGGTAGGAGACGAAGCTGTTCGTCTGGCCCTGCGGATAGTTGAACTCCTGCTGCCGCGTTTTTACATACACGTCGCTGTTGGTCAACTCGCCGAAGTAAATCTCGGGTCGCGTCAACGTGATGCCCGCGGTCGTGCTCTGTACGGGCATGTTGCTCAGGATCAGCGTCGGCAGACCCTCGGGCGTGAAGCCGTTCACGGGATTCATGGTGACCCCATACCCGTGCGTGTAGATCAGCTTCTCGTTGATCCAGTTTTGACTGCTCTCGGGCAGCTTCTCCGGGCTCAGCTCACGGGCTGCCAGCATCACCTCATGCGGCACGCCGTTCAACTCGTAACGATCGATGTCGATGTCGGGAAAGTCGTAGTAGGTCCGGATCTCCTGGATCTGGCGCAGGGTGTCTTGCAACGCATGCCAGTCCCACAGCCGGATGTTCTCCAGCGTGGCCTGGTTCCCTGCCGCATCCACGGCGGCCAGCGTCGTCTGCGCGGAGAAGGGCCGCAGCTCGATCTTGTCCAGACCATAGGCCTGCCGCGTGAACTGAATATTGTTGCTGATAAAGGGCTGTTCCTTCACCAGCTCGTTCGGCTTCACGATGAAGGTGCTGACCACCCACCCAATCACCTGAAAGACGAGAAAGCATCCCAGTCCCGGTAGGACCGCCAGGAACAGCCAACGCAGACCCCTCTGTCGAACGGCCCCGAACAACGCCAATCCTGCGCCCAGCAGCAGCGCCAGGCACGTGAGGAACATGCCCGGAAGCAGCACATGGGCATCCACGTAGCTGACGCCGGAGAAGACGGTGTGATCGTCAAAGAGCAGATCAAAACGGCCCAGGTAGACCTTGAGCGCGAACACCAGCAGAAGCAACGCCAGCGCAAACGAGATCCCGCGCCCTCGCGCCGGGGACGAGGCGAACACACGGCCGCGGTCCACTCCGGCCTCTCGACCCGTGAGCAGCAGGAACAAACCCGCCATGATGAGGCAAAGCACGGAAAGCAACAGCAGCCAATCAGAGACCAGTTCCAGGGCGGGAAGCCGCAGCAGGTAGAACGTCAGCGCCTTACCGAAGATCGGGTCGGCGACACCCCCGGGAACTCGGGGCGCATACAGAAACCGCTCAAAGACCGGCCACTCGTCGCTCATGCCGGTGCCCGTAAGAAAGGCCACGAACAACGAGAGAAGCAGCGCGACCGGTCGCAGCCAGCGCTCTACGCTGAAGCTCAACGACTGGCCGTTGATCATGATGGCCCGCCGCATGGGGAGCTCGGTCCCATGCACACGCCGCAGCACGGCGAAGCTTCCATACAGCAGACCGAAGCTGGCCGCGCCGAAGGCGGCAAACACGCCCCAGCGCAGCCCCAGCATGCGCCGGAAGACCGACTCATAGCCGAGCGATCCAAACCATAGGCCATCGACGAAGTAGGAAAGAGCCGCCTGCGCGGCGAAGAACAACACCACCAGCAGGACCAGCGTGAGCAGCAGCCTCCGCGGTCGTCGCGAGGGAGGCGGCCAGTCGATCGTCTCAGCCATAGGTACCTGCTTTCCGTGCGCGCTCTGCGGAGCGCTCAATCCGGAATCATCGCAGAAGCGCGCGTCCCGCACCACCCGAGGCATGTTCAGAGCCTGATTGCGCTCGCCGCAAGGCTCGTATCTCCTCTCCCATTGCTCGGCATGCATGCACCGTTCGACAAGGCTGCAAACCCGTTTCTATACTGGCGTGCGTCTCTCTTTCGCTTCGTCGTTCCAAGTCTGTAATCCGGCCCAACGCGAAAGCAGGGCTTCAGGCCACACTGTTTCCCTAGATCAAGCATCTCGGCTCGCACGCACCTCCAGGAGATTGTGCCCGTTCCATGATCAACTCTCGTTTCCCCGTTGTTCGCTCTCTCGCCGTGACCGCGCAGGTCGCCGCGTTTGTTCTTTTCTCTATGCCCGGTGCGATGACGAGCGCGCAGGCGCCCCATCCGCTCAGCCCGTCTGAGCAGGCGCGGGTCGATGCGATCGTGCAGCAGATGACCATGGAAGAGAAGCTGGACTACATCGGCGGCACCGGCTTTGCCGTGCGTGCGCTGCCCTCGGTGCACCTCCCGGCGCTGGAGATGTCGGACGGTCCCTATGGTGTGCGCTCGAACATCGGCCTGCCCTCCACCACCTACACCTCCGGCATTGGACTGGCAGCCAGTTGGGATCGCTCGCTCGCCGCCCGGGTAGGGCAAGGCATCGGGCGTGACGCCCGGGCGCGCGGCATCGATTACATGCTCGGTCCCGGGACCAACATCTACCGCTCGCCGCGCAACGGCCGCAACTTTGAGTACTTCGGCGAAGATCCCTACCTTGCGGGCGAGATGGTCACCGGCTACGTCACGGGCATGCAGACGCAGGGCGTGAGCGCCACCGTCAAGCACTACGTCGCCAACAATTCCGAGGCGCTACGGCACGACTCCGACTCGATTGTGGATGAGCGAACGCTGCGCGAGATCTACCTCCCGGCGTTCGAGGCAGCCGTGCGGCGCGCCCATGTCGGCGCCGTCATGGACAGCTATAACCTCATCAACGGCGAGCACGCCACCCAGAACAGCTTCACCAACATTCAGGTGCTGCGCAAGGACTGGGGCTTCCAGGGCACCCTCATGTCGGACTGGGACGCGACCTATGACGCGGTTGCGGCGGCTAACGGCGGCCTCGATCTCGAGATGCCCAACGGCAAGTTCATGAACAAGACCAATCTTTTGCCCGCGATCCAGGCGGGCAAGGTCACCGCGGCGACCATCGACGAAAAGGTGCGGCACATCCTCACCACCGCCGCGATGTTCGGCTGGCTTGACCGCGATCAGCGTGACAACACGATCTCGCTCTACGACGCCGAAGACAACCGCGTCGCTTTGCAATCGGCACGCGAGGCGGCCGTGCTGCTCAAGAACGAAGGCAACCTGCTGCCTCTCGACAAGCAGCGCATCAAGACCATCCTGGTTGTGGGCCCGGAGGCGTACCCCGGAACCCCTGTGGGCGGCGGCAGCGCAGGCGTCGTACCCTTCCGCAACATCAGCCTGCTTGAGGGTCTTTCCACCGTCGCCGAAGGTGCCACGGTGTTATACGACCCCGGCCTGCCCTCCATCTACGAGCTCGCCGAGCGCACCGTGTGGGCCACCGCGCCCACCGGCGGCCAGCCTGGCGTGATGATGGAGACCTTCGACGGCAAGGAGCTGGCCGGTGCCAGCACACGACAGTCCACAGTGCCGCACATCAACAGCAACGGCGCCAGCTGGGAGGACGCGGATCGTAGCCGGCCGCGCGGAGCAGTCTCCCACCGCTACACCGGCTACTTCAACGCTGCGGCCGCGGGCGATTACCTGATCGCCATGGCTGCCGATGGCGAAGGCACCGGAAACCGTGTCTTCCTGGACGACAAACCGGTGATCGACGACTGGAGGTACGTGCGCGCCTTTGAGCCCCACCTCACCATGCCGCTCGCCGCGGGCATGCACAAGGTCGTCGTCGAGACCTGGCAGAACAATCCCTACGGCGGCCGCCTGCGGCTCGCGATTGTCCCTGAGGCCTCGGTCGTGAACGAGCATGCCAAGCAGCTCGCTGCCAAGGCCGATGCGGTCGTCGTGGCGGCGGGCTTCTTCTCCGGCAGGGACACCGGCACCGAGGGCGAAGGGGGCGATCGCACGTTCGATCTTCCCTACGGCCAGGACGCCCTGATCCGCGCCATGAGCGCGGCCAACCCCAAGACGATCGTGACCGTCACCTCGGGCGGCAACGTCGACTCCACCACGTGGATTGACCGCGTTCCCGCGCTCGTCGAGGGCTGGTACGCGGGCCAGGCAGGCGGCCGGGCCATGGCCGAGATCCTCTTCGGCGAGGTGAACCCCTCCGGTCACCTGCCCGCCACCTTTGAGCGCCGCGCCGAAGACAATCCCACCTTCAACAACTACTATCCCGAAGGCGAGGCCAACCGCATCCCCTATCGTGAAGGCATCTTCGTCGGGTACCGCGGTTATGAAAAGAACGGCGTGAAGCCACTGTTTCCCTTCGGCTTCGGCCTGTCCTACACGACCTTCGGCTTCAGCAACCTGAAGGTGAGCAAGGGCACCGGGCCCACGCTGGCGACCGTGGAGTTCGACGTGACCAACTCCGGGCAGCGTGCCGGTGCGGAGGTAGCGCAGGTCTATGTCTCCGATCCGCACGCCAAGGTGCCGCGGCCCATGCATGAGCTCAAAGGGTTTGAGCGCGTGGAGCTCGCGGCGGGTGAGACGAAACACGTCTCCGTGAGCCTCGAGGGCCGGGCGTTTGCCTACTGGGACGTGCGCGCCCATCGCTGGACCATCGATCCGAGCCGCTTCACGATCTCCGTCGGCGACTCGGTGACATCTCTGCCATTGGTCGGCTCGGTGGAGATCAGCGGCAGTGCGGCGCATGCGGCGATCTTCTAGCGAGCAACGGCAAGGGAGGGCGGCTGCGTGGAACTGAACAGTCTTTTGCAGTACGGCACGCTGCTCACCTTTGTCGTTGCGATCTGCAGTCTCGCGTTTGCGGTCCGCAGCCATCGCCGTCAGACCAACGCGGCCATCTACCTCGATCTCAGCCAGCGCTTGCAGCATCTCTACCGCTCCGTTCCCCTCGAACTCCGCGCAACGCGTCTCGCCGGGCAGATTCCTGAGACCCAGGACGCGACCTACATGACGCTGCTCCTGGACTTCCTCTACCTCATGAACTCTGCGTACACCCTGTACGAGGCCGGGCTCCTGTCCGGGCGGCTTTGGGAGGCGATCCAGGCAGACATGGAACGAGGTTTGCAGCTCCCGCAGTTTCGGGCTCACTGGCCGCGGTTGAAGGAGGAGTTTGTCTGCCACCCGGGCTTCGTGCAGTTCGTCGACAAAACGCAGAATGTGCCGGCACTCGCGTGAGGCCGCCGCGGCCCGGAGAAACAAACCGAGGCGGGTGACCGGCCGGATGCTTCGTCCTATCGCAGAGTTGCTTAACGAGGTACACTAGGGGCGCCTGGGAGCGGGAGCCCAACGGTACCACCGGCTCTGCGCACAAGGACGCACTAGGGATGAGGAAGTGATGCCGGCAGATCGCGGTACCTTTGCCACCCAAGACCGTATCGATTCATGGAAGTCTATCGCCGCCTTTCTTGCGCGGGACGAACGCACCGTTCAGCGCTGGGAAAAGGAACGGCAGCTGCCTGTGCATCGCGTTCCCGGTGAGCGCGGCAGCGTCTTCGCCTATCAGAGCGAACTGACGGCCTGGCTCAACGCCCGCCCCACGCAAGCCTCCGCCACACGGCCCATCCCTGCCGGCGAGACCGACGCGCTGCCCCTGGAGGCGTCGCAGGCAGAGCCCGTTCGAATCCGGTTCACCGAGTCGGTTGTAGCGCGAAACAACTCTCACCAGGAGGAGACCGAAGCCGTAAGCGGTCCCCGCAGCGGCATGCCGCTTTACCGTGTGCTGCGCCACGACTACGCCTGGGCGGGCGCAAGCTTTGTCGCTTTTCTCCTCATGGTCAGCCTGCTGGCGCACGCCCGGGTTCGCGCAGGCTCCGTAACGAACCTCTCTCGTGGCGAACCCACCTCGGCGTCGACATCCGCAGCGACAGCGCTTTCTCAGCCGACCACAGTTCGCGACCCACAGGCCCGCGAACTGTACCTGCAGGGACGCTACTACTGGAGCCGTCGTACGGGAAGCAGCCTCAGCCGGGCGCTCGACGCCTACACCCAGGCGATCGTTCACGATGCGAACTACCCCGAGGCGTACGTCGGCCTCGCGGAGACCTACGAGTTGATGCCGCAGTTCGGCTCGATGCCGGCCGCGGAGGCGTACCCGCGGGCCATCTCCGCCGCCCAACGCGCCATGGCACTGCAGCCGGCATCGGCGGACGCACACCGTGTGCTTGCGTTTGCGCAGTTTTACTGGCAGTGGAAGACATCGGCTGCGCTGAATGAGTTCCGCCGCGCCATCGAACTCGATCCCGGCAATCCCGAGACCCACCACTGGTATGCCAACGCCCTGTTTACGGTGCGGCGCACCGCCGAGGCCAAAGTAGAGATCGAAAAAGCCCGTGAGTTGAATCCCAGCTCGCGCGCGATTGTGGCGGACGAGATCCTGATCGATTCCGGCAACGGGGCAGATCTTCATCTCTGCGTCCAGCAGCTGCGTGAGCTTGAGCGCGCTGAGCCCGATTTTCTCTCCCCGCCGCGGTACCTTGGCTACATCCTGCTCCATACGCACGACTATGGCGAGTGGGTCTCTGAGTTGAAGAAGTACGCGAGCCTGTCGCAGTCGCGCGCTGACATGGCCGTGGCGCAGGCGGCCGAGCAGGGCTGGCAACGTGGCGGGGAACGTGGTCTCTTCGAAGCGCTGCGGAAGATCCAGGAGAAGAACTTCGAGGAGGGTCAGGGCTCCGGGTACGACCTGGCCCTGACCTGCCTGCAGCTGGGCGACACCGATGCGGCTCTCCACTTCCTGCAGGCCGCCTATAAGAACAACGATTTCCTGCTGCTCACCCTCGTGAACGATCCTCGCTCCTCGTCGTTGCAGGGCTATGCGCCGTATCAGCAACTGCGTCACGAGATCGAGCTTCGCGGCGTCGCGGCGAACTAAGAGTCACGACAGCCGCAAGCCCGCACTGGGACAGAGCGCCGCCAATCGGCTCTGCAGCGTAGCAAGATCGCGCTCGGGATTGCTGGGCAACGGGATACGATGCTCAACCGCAATCTGGGTCGACCCCGCATTGCCGGCCGAGACGGTCTTCAGAAAACGGCAGTAAAGGTATCGCGTGACCGAGCCTTCGAGGGTCGCCACCTCCAGGTACTCCAAGGGACTCTTCCAGCGCGCCAGGTCGTCTGCGTAGAACAGTCCTTCGTCGCCAAAGAACGCCTCCGGGGTGGTCTTGCCCAGCGCCGCACGCCGCTTCTCCGGGTCCTCATGACTTGGCGCCTTGCCCAGGCGAATCAGCAGCGCGACCCCTGCTGCCATGCCCAGAGCCACGGCCAGAGACAACGTCCAGGAAGGTAGCATGGTGCGCAAGAACAAGGCCCAGATCGACGTCGCGTACCAGAGGAACTTGTAGGTCTTCTTCGGCGCGGGCGGGTCAGGCAGCGCACGCACACGGGCGACCTCCGCCTCGGTCCACGCCTGCCACTCGGTTGGAGTGTAGCGCCAGCAAACCCAGGGAGCATCCTTCAGCGCCGTGAGGGCGTAATCCACCTTGCGCCGAACGTAATACTGCGCCGGCAGGGCGATCAGGCCAATGAAAAGGAGCAAGCCCCCTACGATGACGGCTATGATACGGAGCGTTCCTGGAACCAGCGCCAGAACCGCGCAGAGGAGTAAGGCCACGCCCCATCGCTTGGCCCACGGAACGAGCTTCCGTCGATTGGTCGTCAGCGCGCGTTCGCCCGGAGCCAGTTTTGCCGTCTTCACATCGGTCACTGACGTGATGGCAAAGATCAGCACCAGCGTGCAGGTGAGAATGCTTGCGCCCAACGCGATGCCGAAGACCACCGGCGACCCCTCGCTGAGGCGAGTGACGACAAGAACAATACCGCTCACGGAGAGGCCAACGGCGACCAGGACGAACAGCACAGCCTTCAGCGTGCGAGCGCCGGAGTAGCTCGGATTGCGCCGCCACGACGCCCACATCCCAAACAGACTGATGATGGCAAAGCAGCCGTAGATCAACGCGAACATCGACTTACCTCAGAGCGCAGACCTCTTGAAGGGAAGATTGGGGGCCCGCTCATCAGGCCGTGACCAACTCGCCGACCTCGGGTTCCACCGTCTTTGCCGACGACGTCCGGTTCCACGGAGCGAACGCGTTGCCGACTCCCTGCAGCGCTGGGGCGAGGCTCGGGTAGTGGCGCAGCAGAACAGTAGACATGGTGTTGTTCTGCAGCCAATCCATCCCCGCCTTGCTGTACACCTCTTCGGTGAAGTCGGTGGTGAAGAAGCGATCGGCATTCAGCCGACGTGACGCCATCAGCACAAAGATCCGGAACGCCGTGTCACTGAAGCCGAAGCCCTTCGGAAACGGCTCGGCAAAAAGGCCGACCAGCAGATCGACCGCGTTGATGTCGTTGTTGTACACGCGACGAATCTCCTCACGCCACACGGGATTGTCGGTAAGCTCCTCGAAGCTGCGCACCGGCTTCAGGTTCAGCAACTCGCGGAACTTGGCGTAACGCGGCACGCCCATCTCGCGGCAGCGGAAGATGTCGTGCGCTGCCACATCCAGCACCAGACCGTCCGGCCGCGTAAAGCGCTGCAGGGAGGTCGGATAGTTATGCAGCTGAATCGCCCCGGGGTGCATCACGCCAAACGAGTACAGCAGGTCTGCCGTGCTGGTCCGGTCGAAGATCTTCTGAACCTCGTTCCCCGCGATCTTCTGGAAGTTCAGCTCTTCCAGTACCTCCCCTGTCTCGCTGGAGCGAAGCGTGTAGTGGTCTGGAAGCAGCGGATGCATGCGGTACACCGCCACAAACTCCTCAGTCAACGAGTACGGCACACCGCACTGGTGCACCTCGGAACCGGGTATGCCGCTGATCACCTCACTCTTGCTCAGGCGCCCCACGAGCTTGTGCACCTGCTCCCCGGCAAGCCCCCACCAGTTTGCCTTCATGCCCACCTGCAGCGCGGGATGACCAAGGATGCCGGGCGTCCACTCCACGGTGTGGATCTTCGCCATCAGCGCTGCATTTACCAGGCGCGCGTGTTGAAAGAGCTCCTCGTCGTCCCACTCGGGGTAGTGCGCTTTGAGGTCATCGCAGATGGCATTATGCTCCAACGCAAACAGCGTGAAGCACAGCTCCACACCCACCCACCAGCCCGCCAGCGACGCCGAACGCATCTCCTTCAGCGCCTCGGCCTCCGGATGAAACAGGTTGTTCTCCAAATGGATCTTGCCATCCACGCGCGTGCGCACCTTGGCCTGGGCTTCGGCGTTGCTGCCATAGATCTGCGCTCCATCCCACCAGTGCGTCTGCGCATTCACACGCGTGTCCGGCCGGCCCGCGTCCGCTTCGGTGCGGGTGTGGTCGGGGCGGGTTCGGCGGATGAGCATGTGGTTCTCCTGCCACTGGTCCTCTGCCTCGAGGTCCAGCACCCAGGGATCCTCTTCCAGCGTCAGTCCATGGCTGAACCAGTCAGCGATCTGGAACTGCAACCAGGCCGCGGCGAGCAGGTTCAGGGAGGTCGCGGGCACGAACTCCTTCCGCGTCATCAGCTCGTTGGAGACCACGCGCGGGTTGGGCGTCATCAACGCCGCTTCCGGCTCGCGACACGTGTGTTCCAGGGGAAAGTTACGACCGAAGCGCGCGCCCGCTGCCCCCATGAAGGGGCACTTCAGATCGTTATAGGTGCCGTCGGCAGTGCGAAAGGTCTCCACATTCGGCTGCGGCCTGGGTACCGGTTTCTCGAAGGCCGTCGTCTCGGTGTCATACAGGTTGCTGCTGCGCAACTTGTTGCGAATGCCGATCAGCAGCGCGATCCCTACCGGCGTGGGAAAGTTGCTCCAGCCGTACCTATGGTCGATCCAGGTACACGCCTCGTTGTACGTGGCGGCCATCTTCTTTCGCACGGGCTCGGCCGTGAACACCTTGTACAGCGCATACGCAGCGCCTGCGGCTCCCACCACCCCAAGCACAACTCCCGTCTTCGACTTCCCGTTGCGGATCACCCTGTCCTCCTGAACTTTTCGCTGGCCCACTGCGGATCAAGCATGTGCAACACGGCTACGGCGCGACCTGGAAGGTATACAGAAACGTTCTTTGTGACTCATCCACCATCGACGGCTGGTTGCGGCGACTCACAAAGGCATAGTCCCCTGCGCCCTGCGAGACCTCGATCTGCAGCTCGTTGCCCGAGAGCTGCACGGTCCGAAAACCGACATCATCCTTGCTCTTCAGGTTTTCTGCTGCGATCTTGAACTCGCGATTGTCATGCTTGGGATGAAGGTGGACCAGCATGTAATCGTTCGCCGTAAGCCCGGAAGGCATGCGGATCAGGAATGAGGCGGGCGACTGAATCTCGGTTGAGCTATGCGCGCCGGGGATCTCGGCTGTGACCTCGCCATGCAACTTCAGAAGCCCACCCGCTTTGCTCAAGGCCTTCCCGAAGGCCGCACTCTGATACTCCGTCGACTCCTGGTGCAGAGCCACCCAGCTTCCACCCTTTTTCACGTACACCCCATTGGCCTGCGTTGACTGCGTTCCGCCAGGGTTGCTGGGCGTGGGCTTGGGCGCGGGCGGCGGCGTGGTCCTCACGGGAGCGACCGACTCCGTCGACGGCGCCACCACGCCGCGGAAGTTGTTCCGCGCGGCATCGATCACCTCCGGCGTGGCGCCCGCGCTCACAAGCTGCCTCTGGATCTCGTCCGTGACCACGAAGTCGACGCCGCGCTTCTCCAGAATGCTTACCAGCTCGGAGTTCTTGAGGCCGTGCAGACGCAGCGCCTCGGTGAGCCCATGCTCGGTGATGGGCTTGTCGGAACCCTGCGCCTCCGCTCTCGGGCAGCTCAGCAGCAGACAACACAACGAAAGACAAAGGGCAAAAACAAGACGTCTCATTGGTCCAAAGCCTTCAAGGTGATCTCACGTTGGCTTTCGCGCTTCTTGGGCGCGGGATGTGCGGGCTTGGGCGCCTCGGGTGTCTCGGCCACCGGAGACACCGGCGTGATCGGGGAGACCTGACCCGCATCTCCGTTCGAAGGCTGTATCGGCGTGATACCTCCGTCGGCAGGTCGCGAGCCGTCCGGCTGGTTCATTGCGGGCACCGGCGCCGGCGTAGGAGAGATTGAACCATCCGGGTCCACCACGGGCGGCTTGGGTGCGCTGTGCCGCGAAAGCATTCCGGCGCCGACCCCACCGCCGATCGCCAGGAGCAGTGCTGCCGCGCCAATCAGCGGCATCTTGTACTTCCGCGCAAACCCTTCTCCGCCGTTGCCGGCCACCGCCGCAGGCACTCGGGGCGGAGTGTAGCTGGGCGCACTGACCGGCCCGGCGCTCGCCGTGAACTGCGGTCGCACGGTCTCGCCCGAAACCGACGAATGGTGTCCCGCCGTGCCGAGTTCCTGCACGGTGATCTTGCCCACCAGCGCCACCACCTCGGCGCGGGAGATCTTGGATTCGCCATACGCCTCGCGCAACGCACCCTCGAAGTCCTCGCAGCTGGCAAAGCGCGCCTCCGGATCCTTGGCCAGCGCGCGCCGCAGCACCGCCTCCACCGCGGGCGGCACGGTCACGCCAAGCTCAGCCAGGCTCGGCGGCTCCGACTCCAGCTGCAGGCGCATCAGCTCATACTCATTGCTGCTGACAAACGGCAAGCGTCCCGCCAGCATCTCGAAGAACACAATGCCCAGCGAGTAGATGTCGGACGCGATCCCGCCCTCGCTGCCCTTCACCCTCTCCGGCGCAATGTACTCCATGGTGCCCACCAGCGCGCCCTGCCGCGTCTGGCGGGCCGCGCCGACGATCCGCGCGATGCCGAAGTCCATCACCTTCACCGCGCCATAGGTCGTCAGCATGATGTTGGCCGGCTTGATGTCGCGGTGCACGATGCCCATCTCGTGCGCCGGTCCCACCGCCTCCAGCATCCGGCTGAAGAGCGGCACGGCGACCTCCACGGGCAGTCGCCCGCGCTCCTGCTCGATCGCCTCCAGCGTCTTTCCGGGGACGTACTCCATGATCATCAGGAACTCGTCGCCATGCTGCGTAAAGCTGTACAGCGTCGCAATGCCAGAATGATTCAGCTTCGCCAGCGTCACCGCCTCGGCACGGAAGCGTTGCAGCAGATTGGCGTTGCGGCCGATCTCGGGCCGCAGCACCTTGATGGCCACCTCGCGATCGATCATGGTGTCCACGGCCTTGTACACCGCGCCCATCCCGCCTTCGCCCAGCAACTGGGTCACGCTGTACTGGCCAACCTGCTCCCCGATGTTCATCCTTCCACCTCCAACCGGCGTGTCGGCCGAGACATCGGCCGATTCAGCGCCGGGAGCAACCGCACCACGGCAACGGTGATATTGTCTGCTCCGCCGCGTTCCTTCGCCAGCCGCACCAGTTCTTCGCAGGCGTCCGCCGCCGTGCGCGGGGCCACCACAGCGTTCAACTCGTCATCCTCAATCTGGTCGCAGAGCCCATCCGAACACAGCACGAAGCCATCCCCCGCCTGAACCGGCAACGGCTGCGCCCAGGTGGCGACCTCCACCTTGGGCTGCCGGCCGAGCGCCCGCGTAATAATGTTCTTGTCCGGATGGTGCCGCGCCTCGCGCAGCTCCAGGACCCCAGCCTTCACCATCTCCATCACCTGCGAGTGATCCTCGGTCATCAGGTAGATCGCTCCGTTGCGCAGCAGATACAGCCGGCTGTCCCCCACATGCGCGGAGTAGGCTTGCCCCCGATCCAGCAGAAGCGCCGTGCAGGTCGTGCCCATCCCGCGATGCTCGTCATCGGTCGAGGCCCGGTAGATCCGGCTGTTCGCCTGTTCCAGAGACTGCTTCAACTTGTTGGTGGTATCGCTTCCATCCAGCGTCGGGTACGCGGCCTCCAGCGTCTCCACCGCCATGGCGCTGGCCACCTCCCCAGCGTTGTATCCCCCCATGCCGTCGGCCACCACCACCAACATCCGGTTCTCGCCGTTCTCCTGTTCAGGATTGCGGAACACGCGTCCCAGGTCCTCGTTGTTGGTGCGCACACAGCCCATATCACTGAGCAGATCCACGTCCACCACAAACGGCTCCGGCGCGGCTCGCTTCGGCGGCGGGGAACTGATCAGGTGCTTCTTCTTATCCCACGGCAGTCTCATGGCGTGGCGCTCCGTTCCAATCCGTACTCATAGTTCCTTCGCTCCCCCACATCGAACTGCACCGGGAGGTCGCGGAAGCCCGGCCGCTTCAGGATGAACTGCACCGACCCGCCGCTCGGCTCCTGCACCGTGTAGGGCGTGTTCCCGACCTTCTGGCCGTTCTGCCAGATCTCGGCCGAGCCGTCGAAGGTGTCCACGGTCACGTTCTTCGGATTGCTCGGATCACCACCCGTCGCCTGCAATACGGAGAACGTGCCGCTTTCGACCGTGCCCTCCTGTTTCAATGGCGCAACGGGCTGCGGCGCGGGATCCGGTCCGGAGCCGAGGTGCTCGTACCCCACCACGCCGCCAACCACGACGGCCAGCCCCAAACAGCCGATCAGCACCGGCTTCCACGGGATCGCCGGCACCGAGGTCCGTAGGTTCGGCCGCCGCGGCGCCGTGCCTACCTCGATCGCGTCCAGCTCCCGTCGCAGCTCTCCCACGCTGCGGTAGCGGTCGTGCGGATCGCGGCGTAGGCATCGTCCAATCACCGCTTCCATCGACTTGGGTACCCCAGGCTTCAGGACGCACGGCGAGGTATAGGTTGCCCGAGCGATCTTGCGGAAGAGCTCTCCGGCATTGGCGGCCTCAAACGGCAGAGAGCCCGTGACCATCTCATAGGCAAGCACGCCGAACGACCAGATATCGCTCGCCGGCGAGGCCTGTTCGCCCAGCGTCTGCTCCGGCGCCAGGCTTTGGAAGGTGCCGATCACAAAGCCAGCCGTGGTCAGCCGCGCCATGGTCCGTCCGTCGTTCGGAATGGCGATGCCGAAGTCCAGCAGCTTGGTCGCTCCCTTGGAGGTCACCTTCACATTGGCACTCTTCAGATCCCGGTGGATGATGCCCTGCGAGTGCACATACTCCAGCGTGCGCGCACACTCCCGCAGCACCGGCACGGCCTGCTCAATGGCCCACGAGCCCTGACGCCGGGTGATCTCCTGCAACGTCTCCCCATCGACGAACTCCATGATCATCACGGGGCTGCCGTTCACCTCGGTGTAGTCGTACAGATCCGCGATGCCGGGATCGCGCAGCCGTGACTGAATCTGGGCCTCGTTGAGAAACCGTTGCAGAAACACCGGGTCGCCCGCAGCTGCGGTCAACACCTTGACCGCGGCATCACGCCCCAGCCGGGTGTGGGTGGCGCGATAGACCTTTCCCATGCCGCCCTCGCCGAGAACACCCGTGATCCGGTATTCACCGATTGTGGCTTTCAGAAAGGGATCCATCGCGTCTGCCCGCACCTTGGCCTGTGCTCGTTAGTTCGTCGGCGACTCGCCCATCAGCTCCAGGCCATACCGGATCGGTAGCGCGAAACTCACGCCACCGTTCTCGCTGATGCCGGTGCCGGAGGTGAAGATCCCGATCACCTTACCGTGATCGTCAAAGACCGGACCGCCGCTGTTGCCGTGCGCCACCGTGTTGATCTGCAACTGGTACACGTCGCCCATCGTACTGATGGTCCGGGTATCGGTATTGGCGCCCTGGCTGCTGCGCAACACCCGGCCGATGTTGCCGGAGGTCACCGTCGGGTCGGGCACGGTCAGTTCGCTGGTTTTGCGGTTCAGGATGTCGACCGATCCGGCCACCTGCACGATGTCCGGCGCGATCGCTGGATACCCCATCACCGTGACCCGCGCGCCTGGCTTGATGGTGTTGTAGTTGTCGTTCAACTCCACTTTGGTTAACGATTTGGGAAGGTCGATCTTGATCATCGCCACGTCCGCATGGTCGGAGACCCGCGACACCTTGGCCTCGGCGCGCTGCGAAGAGTGCGGGAAGGTCACGTTGAAGGCGTCGTTGCGGCCCTGCACCACCCCGGCGAAGTGAGGATTATCTTCCACCTCCTTCACATTTTCAGCGCTCATCTTGCCTTCCACGATGATCTTGGCCTGGGCCGGGATCCACCGCAGCTGCTGCGGATTGAAAGCGACCGGATCCTTGCCGGTCTCGAACAGCAGCGCCACGTTGGCTCCGCGCCAGTCATATTCGGCGTTCCAGCTGGTGGCCACATGCCGGTTGGTCAGCGCAAAGCCGTCGCTGCTGACCACAAAGCCCGAGCCCTGCCCGTTGCCGCCCACGGGCAGGTACGCGCCGCCGCCGTCGTCGGTGGAGAGCACCGGCTCGATCGCGCCGTTCTCCCGCACGAACATGGGCAGGTACTTCGCCGTGGTGTCCACGAACTGGTGGAGCTTGCCGTCCGGCCCCTTGTGCACGTTGGGGAGCGTCACATGCCGCAACGTGCTGCCGTTGTTGGCGTCCACCAGGCTCCACTCCGCCTCGATGTACACCACTGCCGGGGTATTCCTGTCGGCGATGTCCGTGGAGCTGCTGGTCTGGGGAACGTACTGTTGTGGCTGCAGCGGCTGGGGCGTCGGGGCGGGCTGTTTGCGCGTCAGCAGAAACGCCGTCGCCGCACCGACCACCAGCAGCACCGCAAAGGCCGCCATCAGCATCTGCGTCCGGGTCTGCGATTTCGTCTGCGAGATCATCCGCTCAACCGTCGCCTTGCCGACGGTCGTGCTGCCCGACCCTGAGCTCGGCGGAAACGCCGGCGGCATGACCGGCGGCTGCGGTGAGGCCGGCAGCTTCGCCGCCATCGTGGGCACGGTGGCCTCGCGAGTCGGCGCCGAGGCCGAAGGCAGGTCCGCCATCCGAGTAGCCTTAATTCCCGCGGCCGGCTTCGGCTCGTAGTCGTACTGGAACTCCGGTCCACCCGCGCCCAGTTGCACCACGTCCCCGGCCTTCAGGCGGGTGCTGTTGAAAACGCGCTGCCGGTTCACAAACGTTCCGTTGCTGCTGCCCAAGTCGGTGATGTTGGCTTCGATCGGGTTGGTGCTTTCCACGTCGATCTTGGCGTGTCGCCGGCTCACCAGGTCGTCCTGGTTCTCATCGAAGCGGATCTTGCAGCTCTCGTCCCTGCCGATCAACAGCTCCCGGTTGCCAATCAGGGGGAACTCCCAGTTCCCGCTCGGCTTGCCTCCACTCATCCTGCGAATGATGATTCGCTCGTCCACTTGCTCACCCTCTTTCCTGCGGCGTCCGCCTGCGCTGAAGGCATTCTGCTCCGGTTCGCGCCCGAGGCAACTGACCGTGGAATGACACGTGGCTGACCGCCACGCAAGCCGCGAGACGTTCCTGCCGCACGTAGGGCGGCAACTCCCGACAAAGCATCGGCCAAAGCCGACATTTGGGCGGCATTACGACCATTCGCCCCTTGCCATCTTGTCTTCGCTGGCCGGCGGCGCTACCTTCAGTACCAATTCGAGTCGATCCCGGTGCCGCCGCGGCGCCTTGTCTGATGGCCCACTCCGTCCTCCAATTTGGTCCCTACACCGTAGACCTCGGAGCGCATTCCCTGCGCCGGGACGGCGTCCCCGTGTCTATCCAGGAGCAACCCTTCCAGATCCTGTTGGCTCTTCTTGACCGTCCTGGACAGATCGTGACCCGCGAGGAGCTCAAGCGCAGGCTGTGGGGCACCAACACCTTTGTCGACTTTGAGGGCAGCCTGAACAGTGCCGTGCGGCGTCTCCGTCTCGCGCTGGAGGACAGTCCCAAAGAGCCGATCTTCGTCGAGACCCTGCCCCGCATCGGCCTTCGCTTTCTCGCCGAGGTTCGCCGCTGGGAACCGGCGACGGCGCCCGACCATGCCGCCCCCACGCCGGTGCAATCTCATGCCCCGGCGCCCCGGCTGCCGGCGCCCGCGCTCGCCTCGTCGTGGACGGTTCCTGCGGTCATCGGCTGCCTCGCTCTCGCGCTTGGGATCCTGCTTGGCTTCGCCTTCGCCAAGACTCGGGGACCCGTAGAAAGAGCCGCCGGCCAGCAAGCCGCGACTCAAGGCCCAGCCGACCCCACGCCACAGAGCCGTTCCTGCCCTGCCTCCGCCGCTCTGAACGCACCACCAGCCCTTACCTCCGGCGAAGAGCGTCTGCCCTTGCCGTCCTCCAGGTCCGTCCTCGCGCTGGCCCGCGCACCGGAAGCTGCCTCTCAGCCGGACAGCACCACGCGCGTGATCGCGAATCTGGCGACTGAGCCCGCCAGTGCCTTGCGATCCGACGGGAGTTCGCCCAGAGGACCGTCCTCATCGGCGGCGCGGGCTCTGCAGCAGCAACCTCTATCCATGCCGGCCTTGCCTACAGCAAACCGCAGCAGCCCGGATCGTCTGCAGGCTTCGATCGCTCAGGCGCCACAGTAACCGCGGTAACCCCGGGCGCTCCACGCCGACCTCGCTCAGCCGCAGTGCAGGGAGGCCTTCAAGCGCAGTAGGTTCGGATAACGCATCCCGAACTCCCCCTGCGCCGCCTCGCCGGAGTCATACGTGCGCTTCGTTGTAAGGTCGACCTGCTGTACGAGTTGGCCGCTGCCCGCGTCCAGCCGGAACAGCCGCACGCGATAGTGATGCGGCGCGACGTGAGGCTCATCGCCCCACACGAAGTCCCACGTCGCCAGCCCATACCCTCGCCCGGCGCCCAGCGGTCCCATGTACAACCCGCCTTCGGCATGGGTAGTAACGTCCTGCTTCAGCCATGCTTCGAGCCTGCCCGCGCGGCTGCCCACCGCAGTCGCCTCATACATGCAGTCCGACCCGCCCTTTTCCATCGCGATCACCAGCACGCCGCCGCGGTCGCGCCCCGGCGTCGCAAATGAGGACAGCACGACCGAGAAGGGTGCGGCCGCATCGGCTCCCCCGGTTGCCGGCACCCGGAAGAAGTCCGGATTTTCCTGCCCCACGTTGATCTTTAGAAGCTCCTTCTTCGCCGCGTTCACGAAACGCACCTCAGGCAGGCTTCCCGGAGCGAAGGTCGTCGTCGCTCGAATCGTGCCCATGCCTGGCAGACGAAAGCTTTGGGCAAAGGGCAAGGCGCAACACTCGCCGACCAGCAAAAAGATCACCAAACCGGAAGCTCGTTTCATACAATCTCCAGAGAGTACGCGCGGCCTGCGACTGTAGTTATAAGGGAGACCATGCCCGGCTCCAACGAAAGCTTTGGCACCTTCACCGTTCTCGTTCCCAGCGATCAACGGCAAACCTTCGTTCTGTCGAAAGCGGACATCTCGATCGGTCGCGCGCCCACCAGCGACATCGTCCTGAACGACGGCCGGGTCTCGCGTACCCACGCCTTCCTTGCGTGCAACCAGGCCCGGTGCAAGATCCTCGACGCCGGCGCGGCGAATGGTCTCACCGTCAACGGCATCAAGGTGACGGAGGCGGAGCTTGTCCCCGGAGACCTGGTGGTCATGGGGGACACCACACTCCAGTTCCAACGCCCTGCGACGGACCTACACGACACCTCGGCAGAGTTCGTGCCGATCCACAACGAAGAAGAGCTAACCGCGGAGCTGAGCCAGGCCACCGTGGCGGCGCGTGTGGGGGAGACCCTCGAACCGCGCCTGATGATCACCACCCCGCGCAAGACGTGGGAGGTCACGCTCGGCCAGAACGACCTCGCCATCGGCCGTCTCCCCGAGAACGACATCGTCCTCGACTCGATACAGGTCTCGCGAAGACATGCGCGGATCGAGCGCGCCCATCACGGCTACAACATCCGCGATCTCGGAGGCGAAAACGGCACGTGGATGAACGGCACCCGGGTTACCTGCCAGCCGCTCCACGACATGGACACGGTGCGCATCGGCGACGCGCATCTGCTCTTCCAGACCGGCTTCACGGAAAGCGACCTCACCCTTCTCGCGCCCGTGCAGAAGGCCGCGCCGCGCACGCCGGTCGTGGTCATCCCCGGCTTCTTCGGCTCCAACCTCTGGCTCGGCAAGGAACGGGTCTGGCCCAGCATCCGTAACCTTAAGCTGCCCGAGGTGATGAAGTGGTCGGACGAAAAGAAGACGCCACTGGTCCCCCGTGGTCTGGTCGACGAGGTTGTCATCGTCCCCAACGTCATCCGCCAGGAGCAGTACGGCGGCCTGATCAGCTTCCTCGAAGAGGCGCTCGGGTATGAGCGCGGCAAGGACCTGTGGGAGTTCGCCTACGACTTCCGCCAGGATCTCCGCGTTACCGCCCAGCAGCTCAGCGATGCGATCAACGCCTGGCACCCGCACGGCCCCGTCACCATCCTCGCGCACAGCATGGGCACGCTGATCAGCCGCTACTACGTCGACCAGCTCGGCGGAGACCGGCATGTGAAGCGCCTGATCCTGCTAGGCGGACCGCACGCCGGTTCGCCCAAGGCGGTCATCAACCTGGCCGTGCAGGCCTCGCTGCTGCCCTTCGGCTTTCTGGGCGAGCGCATCCAGGAGGTGCTGCTCACCTATCCCGCCATCTACACTCTGCTCCCCGAGCAGCCCTGCGGCACCGACGAACGCGGCCGCGCCATGCACTGGCTGCATGATCCTTCCTGGCTGCCGTCGCAGTACCACAAGATGCTGCAGTCCGCGGCCGACTTTCGCCAGGAGCTCCGCAAAGGCTGCCGCGTCCCCACCCTCTGCGTCTTCGGCTACGGCATGAAGACGCTCACGAACCTGCGCGTGGCGCGCGGGAACGGTGGCCTCTGCACCAAGATCGAAGGCGCCTACGAACTGCTCGGCGACGGCACTGTCCCGGAGGTCAGCGCCGTCATCCCCGGAGCCGACATCCACCCCATCCGCCAATACCACGGCACGCTGCATGTAGACGCCGACGTCCGCAAACGCCTAAAGGTTGAACTCAGCTCCTAGAGCGATTCGGGTGAAGCAATGAGCGATCAACATGTGGGGCAGTAAGCGATCCGCATTGGCGGCCTTTAGCGAACCGGCAGTTCGCGATCCGGATGGGGCAGTCAGCGATCCGCATTCAAGGCAGTAAGCAACCGGCAGAAAGCAACAAGTTGTCATCCTGAGCATCGCGAAGGATCTGCTTTGCCTCGCCAGCCACACACGCCAAGCAACGCAGATCTCCTCAAGCGAACACCACCAGGACTGCCCAGCCCTAACCCCGCAACGCCATTTGCTCCGTCACAATCTGCGTCAGGTCCGGCTTCTTCAAGCCATGAACCTCTTCGTTGAACTTATCCACCTTGCTGGACCAGTTCATGGAGCAGAACTTGGGGCCGCACATGGAACAAAACGCCGCTTCCTTGTAGTAGTCGTCCGGCAGCGTCTCGTCGTGCATGCCACGCGCCGTCTCCGGATCCAGCGACAGCGCAAACTGCTTGTCCCAGTCAAAGGTGTATCGTGCATGGCTGATGGCATCGTCGCGATCTCGCGCGCCGGGCCGGTGCCGCGCAATGTCCGCCGCATGCGCGGAGATCTTGTAGGCGATGATGCCGTCCTTCACATCCTTCTCGTTCGGCAGGCCGAGGTGCTCCTTGGGCGTGACGTAGCAGAGCATCGCCGCCCCGTGCCACCCGATCATCGCCGCCCCAATCGCCGAGGTGATGTGGTCATAGCCCGGCGCGATGTCCGTCACCAGCGGCCCCAGCACATAGAACGGCGCGCCATCGCAGAGCTCGACCTCCTTGTCGACCTGCTCCTTGATCTTGTCCATGGGCACATGTCCGGGCCCTTCGATCATCACCTGGACATCGTCCTTCCAGGCCTGCCGGGTCAACTCGCCCAACGTCTTCAACTCCGCGAACTGCGCCTCATCGGAGGCATCGGCCACCGACCCCGGCCGCAGCCCATCGCCCAGCGAGTAGCTCACGTCGTACTTCGCCATGATCTTCGTGATGCGATCGAAGTTCTCATACAAAAAGTTCTGCTTGTGATGAGCCGTCATCCACTGCGCCAGGATCGCGCCGCCGCGGCTCACAATGCCCGTGATCCGCTTCGACACCAGGGGGATGTACTGCACGAGCACGCCCGCATGGATGGTGAAGTAGTCCACGCCCTGCTGTGCCTGTTCCTCAATCACCTCAAGGTAAAGATCGATATTCAGATCCTCCACCCGCTTCACTCGCGACAGTGCCTCATACAGCGGCACCGTGCCGATCGGCACCGGCGAATGGCGCAGAATCGCCTCGCGGATCATCGGGATGTCCCCGCCTGTCGAGAGGTCCATCACCGTATCCGCGCCGAAGTGCACCGCCGTGTGCAGCTTCCGCAGCTCCTCGTCCACATTGGACACCAGCGCCGAGTTCCCGATGTTCGCATTGATCTTGCAAAGGCTCTCCACCCCGATCGCCATGGGCTCCAGCTCAGGATGATTGATGTTCGCCGGGATAATCATCGTCCCGTTCGCGATCTCCGAGCGCACCAGCTCCGGCGCAAGCCTCTCCTTGTGGGCCACAAACGCCATCTCTTCGGTGATCAGCCCTTTGCGCGCGAAGTGCATCTGGCTCATGTTCCAGTCGCCGGTGCGCGCGGCCTCTTCCTTGCGCTTCACGATCCAATCCTTGCGCGGTTGCGGCACGCCATAGCGCATCTCCGCATCCTGGCTCTGCCCTGTCCCGTTCGCCGCCGCTGCCAGACCGTTGTCGAATGTGCTCATCTGCCTGAAACCCCCACTCGGGTCCGCCGCCTCTCGCGCTGCGCCATAGCCCGGTCTTATCGCCCGAGTATAACGCCGCGTCCCCCTGCGCTACGATGAGGCATGCTCCGCGCCGCGCTCGCTCTCACGCTCCTCGCCGCCCTCTCCGGCCCGGCGCAGGCCCAGAACGCCGGCGTGCTCGGCGACTGGCGCGAGCCCGGCGGCTCCGTCCTCCGTGTCTTCCCGTGCGGCAACACGGTATGCATGCGCGTGATGGTGCTACGCCCCACCGAACCCCTGCGCTTCGACATCCATGACCCCGATCCGGCGAAACGCACCCAACCCATCTGCCAGCTGCAGATCGGTTACGACTTCCATCCCGAAGGACCCGACGCGGCCAAGGACGGTCGCGTCTACGACCCGGAGTCCGGCCACACCTACCACGCGCAGATGCATCGCGAGGGCGACATGCTCCGCCTGCGCGGCTACATCCTCTTCCCCGCCCTCGGCCGCACCGAAAAGTGGTCCCGCGTCGTAGATCTCAAGAGCACCTGCAGCTGACCGGGCGCGTGCCTGCCAGGACCTCAGGAACATCGCTTCTCCGTCGGACAGTCGCTGCCATTCCCCCTCTCGCATTGGTACATTGAGCCTGTGAGCTCCACTCCCTCCGGTCCTTCTTCGCTTCGGCTTCCCCTGGGCTTTCAGTGGGGCTCCACCACGGCTGGCATCAAGAGCAGCGGCAGACCCGACCTCGCCCTCGCGGTCTGCAACGACGGCGCGAACGCCGCCGCCATGTTCACCGGCAACCAGGTCGTCGCCGCCCCCATCCTCATTGGCCGCCGTCACCTCGAAGCCACCGGCGGCCGCGTCTCCGCCGTGCTGGTCAACTCCGGCAACGCCAACTGCGCCACCGGCGATCCGGGAGTCGAAGCCTGCCGCCGCACCTGCGTGGCGGTCGCAGAAGCCTTCGGCAGTGTCTTCGACGAGATCATCCCCTCTTCCACGGGCATCATCGGCGTGCCTTTGCCGGCGGAAAAACTCATCGCTGCCCTCCCCGCCGCGAAGGCCGCTCTCGGCAGCACACCCGAGCATCTGCTCGCCTTCGCCAACGCCATCCTGACCACCGACACCAAACGCAAGGTCGCCCGCGCCACCATCGAAGGCGAAAGCGGCAACCCCGTACACCTCTTCGGGTGTGCCAAGGGAGCCGGCATGATCGGCCCGGAGCTCGTGTCGTACCCGCCTCCCGCCCCGCACGCCACCATGCTCGTCTATCTCTTCACCGACCTGGACGCGACCCCTGCCCAGCTTCAGCACCTCCTGCGCCCGGCCGTGGAGGGCAGCTTCAACTCCATCGCCATCGATGGCGACACCTCCACCAACGACACGGTGTTGCTCCTGGCCAGCGGCAAGAGCGCCGTGCACGCGACCGACAAGGTGCTCGACGCCTTCGCACAAGCCTTGCGCCTGGTCTGCGACTCGCTCGCCCATCAGATCGTCAACGACGGCGAGGGGGTAGGTCACGTCATCACCCTTGATATCACCGGCGCGCGCACGGACGCCGAGGCCCGCCAGATCGCCCGCACCATCGCCCGCTCTCCACTCTGCAAAACCGCCTGGTCCTCGGCCGATCCTAACTGGGGACGTCTGCTGTGCGCCGCCGGTTACGCGGGCGTCCGCTTCGATCCAGGCTCCGTGTCGATCGCCATCGCGGGCCTGCCTGTCTTCTCAGGCGGCGTGCGCTCCCCCTATTTCAACGAAACGGCAACCCATGCCGCCATGAGCGCCCGGGAGTACACCATCGCTCTCGACCTGGGCCAAGGCGAAGGCCGCTGCCGCTTCCTTACCTGCGATCTCACCCACGAGTACGTCACCATCAACGCCGAGTACTCCACGTAGCTCTGCTAAGAGGCCGGCGTTGGTGAAGCCGTCACGCGCAAGCGTTCACGCCGCGCCTGATACTCTAAGACGACACGACACCACGCCCGCGGAGGGATGTGTGAGTGGTTGAAACAGGCGGTCTTGAAAACCGCTTAGCCTTAACGGGCTACGGGGGTTCGAATCCCTCTCCCTCCGCCAAAATTATGATTCACAACGGCTCATGATGAGTCAAAAGGGCCAAAGTAAGCGGCAATATTGCTTACGTTTGGCCCCATGTCGTCTCACAAGCTATCCTGACATCTCACATCCTGCAGGTGTTTTGGGATGGCATTCCGTAATCGAGCTGATGGCATTTTGCTAAGCGACATCAAGATCCGCCAAGCCAAGCCCAAAGAGGCCGCTTACCAGATAACCGACGGACGCGGGCTGTTCTTGTGGGTGACGCCCACAGGGGGCAAGCTCTGGCGCTGGAAGTACCGCTTTGGGGGCGTCGGGAAGCAGATGAGCTACGGGAAGTACCCCGATGTACCTCTAGCATCCGCCAGAGAGCGCCACGAGGCCGCGCGGAAGCTCCTAGCCTCTGGCGTGGATCCGATGGCTGCGAAGAAGGCTGAGAAGATTGCTACCAGGGCAAGCGCAGCGAACTCCTTCAAGTCCGTGGCGCTCCTTTGGCTTGAGCACTGGCGTACCGGCAAGAGCATCCGGCATGTGGACTCCACTCGCCGGCGGCTTGAAGCCAACGTGTACCCGCACCTGGGGACGCGGCCTATCGATAAGATCGAAGCCCCAGAACTCGTGAGGATGGTGAAGGCCATTGAGGCTCGTGGGGTGGGGGATCTGGCAAAACGGGCTTTGGAGACGACGGGGCAGATCTTTCGGTATGCCATCGCGCATGGGTACGCGCAGCGCAATCCGGCGGCCGATATCAAGCCGAGCGACGTGCTCAAACCGACACGCAAGCTAAACTTCGCCCGCGTGGATGCCGCCGCCCTCCCGGCTTTACTCAAGGCCGTTGAAATCTATCACGGTAAGGTCGTCACGCGGCTGGCGCTCAAGCTCATGGCGCTCACCTTTCTCCGCACGTCGGAGCTGATCGGAGGTCGCTGGGAAGAGTTTGACTTTGAAGCGCACCGATGGAGCGTTCCGGCGGCGCGAATGAAGATGAAAACTCCCCACATCGTTCCGTTGGCTAAGCAGACGGAGGAAGTACTCGAATTGTTGCGGTCGGTCACGGGGGGCGGTGAGTTGCTCTTCCCCGGCGACCGCAATCAAGCAAAGCCCATGAGCAATAACACCATCCTGTTTGCGCTGAAGCGCATGGGGTACGGCGGTGTGATGACCGGTCACGGCTTTCGAGGGCTCGCCAGCACACTGTTGCATGAACAGGGGTACCAGCACGAGCACATTGAACTGCAGCTTGCACACTCGCCCCGCAACGCCGTTAGCGCGGCCTACAATCACGCGCTGTACCTAGAGCCCCGAGCCAAGATGATGCAGGCTTGGGCTGACTTCCTAGAACAGGCCCAACGTAGCGGGAAGGTACTTCCTTGACAGAGAGACTCCGAATTAGAGTTTTGACCATTGCGGTAGCCGTTCTGTCCATTACCGGATGCCGCCCTGCACTAAACCTCAACAGCGTAGCTGCAAAGACAAGAGTTCAGGTTCAGCGTCAGTTAGATCAGGATTACGCCGACAGACGGGCCGCCGTTCAGACGGTGAGCGTTGTACAAACCAACCCGCAGCATTTAGAAGGCCAAGCGACGATCCTTGCCTACAACGTCAGTTTCAGAGTGCCGCTATCCGTCACGTCCGATGGCCGTACAACCCTAGTTACGATGGATCGCAAGGAGTTAGAGCAAGGATTGCGCATCGCCGTGCAGAACGCCCTTGTTCCTCTCGGCGGGCGATATGCTGACTACATCCTTACTCCAGCGTTGTTTGAGTTTCTGCCAAAATCACTCAAGGCAGATAGAGCGGAGTTTGCCGAGAGGCTCAGCGTCGTGGGTCCGATCCAACTTGACGGTCTCTACTATTTCGGAAGCGGCTGCAAAGCTCACGAGTGCGGGATGAATGAAGCGGCTTGGGTTTTGAACAACGCCACTGGCGAGAGTGCCGCAGTGGTCATGCGTCACGTCTCCGCTGTGCCGGGCATGGAAGGACACGAGAACTTTCAAGTCTACGGTGCAAGAGCGGACAGCCTCCCAGCGCCGCTTGCAGTGTGGGCAATGGAACATGAGATGACGAGATCAAACACCATTTCCGATTCACCCGTCTACGAAGCTCCGCCGAAGTGATCGCAGAAGCTTGCGACTTCGGATGGCTTCACTTTCTCAAAAGCAAAGGGCAACTGTCAGTGCAGTTGCCCCTCGTAGAGCTAGCTGATGACGGATACCTCAACACGCTTGACCATTGGAAGATCGCAAAGGTGAATGTTGCTCTCATCCCAGGCGATCAGGCCGTCTAAGCTGACGTACTCCTCATCCTCATCGTCCGCCACATCGCAAACGTGAATGTTGCTCTCATCCCAGGCGATCAGGCCGGTGATAACGGTGAACTCGTTGGGGGCCGGTGTTTGTTGCAGATCGTTCATCGGTGCGTGCGTCTCCGGTTGGTGCTGGTGCGTTAGCAAAGGGCCGGCTTGGGCGAAGGTGTTGGCTTTTCCAACGCCGACAGAATGTTGCTGTGAGACGGGTGTGAGGCCGCATAGTTCACCGCGCTTCCGCAGCCCACTAGCCTCCCGTCGATTTTTATCTCGGCACAGGGCGAGCATGGCGTCCGATAGGGCCCGCTCGCCGGTGCCAATGCCTACACTGAACGTCGCACCCCTGAGAGCACCGACGCTCACCCGGATACTGGAGTCGCTCAGAAGCACACGGGCGCACTCCACAGCCTCTTGCAGTTCGGGCAGGTTCGAGGCAGTCAGAAGAAACTCATCACCTGAAAGATGGTAGGCATCTGCGCCACAGGTGGATAAGCAAGCGGCCGTGACCCTCAACAGCGCATCTCCCGCCGCGTGACCAAAGCTGTCGTTCAACGCCTTTAGGCCGTCAACATCTAGCATGGCTATTGCGATTGCGGGCCTTGTGGCTTGCGCCTCTTCAAACGCGCGTTGATTGCCCAGACCCCCAAGGTGGCTTGTAAGAAGTTCAAGCCTCAGTTCGTCTATGGTCAGCTCCGAAAGCGCCTTACGCCGGCCGTGATCCCAGCGCCGATCAGGAACAGCTTGGGAACGGGGCAAGTTACACTCGATACGCGGGCTCGGGGATACCCCGCCAAGGGTATGTTGCATGGGACCTCCATCCCGTGCAGGCCTGGGCCCGCACACTCAACGCCGCGCCAACGGCAGCTAAGTAACTCCAATCGTCAATCAACGCTTACCCTTCAGCCTATGACACTTTTGTCGTAGCCACGCCCCTTGCGTCATCTCGGGAAGTATGAAACTGCAACACGGGCGAAGAGTCTGCTGTAAGATCCTCCCGTCGCCGGAATGGAGCGTGTGTCATGGCCCAATACGTGGGCAAGGTCGCGTGGTTCAACAGCGCTAGGGGGTATGGCTTTCTAAGTGCTGAGGGCGCGTCGGACGTGTTCTGCCAATACAGCGCAATCGAGACAGACGGCTACAAGTCGCTGAAAGAGGGAGAGGCCGTAGAGTTCGACGTGGTCCAGGGCGAAAAGGGCCGCCCACAAGCCGCCAAGGTGAAGCGGCGGAAGTAGCCCAAATGAGCCGAAGAGCGCATCAAAAGAAGCGGGTCAGTTTGGGACGTGTGACCTCATGCCGCACTCGGGGGCACACGGTGGAGATCGTCGAAGGGATCGCATTCCGGGATGAGTCCGTGCGGCTGGACGGAAAACATTTCAAGGACTGCACCTTCACCCAATGCACGCTGGAGTACAGCGGCGGCGAAGTGACCTTCGAGAAGGTCCGCCTGACGAGGTGCCGTCACGTTTTGCTTGGGCAGGCCCTTCAGACTGCAAAGTACATGCGAATCGTTGGCCTTGTGGACGACACCGCGGGCAAGTGGAACGAGTACACCGGCAGCGTGAACTAACCGGACCGGTGATCTGTGTCAAGAGCACGCTCTTGCTTCGCTGGGAGTCTTTGCCTTCGCAAGCACGCGCTGCACTTGAACCGCCGACCAGTGGCCTGCTCCTCGTGGTGTCTCAATCCCGCGAGCATTTAACTCAGCGGCGATTACCCGAAGGGTCGTAGCGCCGGCGGCCCGGATTTGCCTAATGACAGGCAGGATCTTGGAAGCGGTTTGCGTTGCACGTGCTGTGCGAGCCTCACGGGCCTGAGCGCCGATCTCCGCGAAGCGCTCTGCGGATACCCGCCGGCCGCCCAAAACAGTTCCACGAGCCTTCGCTGCCGCCAGCGCGGCCTTCGTGCGCTTGGAGATAGCCTCAGCCTCTTGCTCAGCGACGGCCGCCATGATGTGAATGACGAAGCGGTTGGCCTGAGGCATATCGACGGCAACGAACTCCACGCCTGACTCCATCAGATTCGAGATGAAAGCGACGTTGCGCGCCAGGCGGTCCAGCTTGGCGATAACGAGGGTAGCCTTCTGCTGCCGGCAGAGGCGAAGCGCCTGCACCAGGGCGGGACGATCATTCCGCTTGCCGGACTCAACCTCTACGACTTCTCGGATCAGCTCCCATTCTCCGCCGTTCAAGTAGGTAGTCACAGCGGACCGCTGCGCTTCCAGGCCAAGGCCGCTCTGCCCTTGCTGCGCCGTTGAGACTCGGAGATAGCTTACGAAGCGACCATTCGCCATAGTGTTACATTCTTTCTACGTCCGTAGAAATAATGTAACAAACTCCAGCCGGACGCGCAAGATCATTCTCCTTCTACTTCCTGCGCCTCTTACGGCTACTAAGGCGTCAACGTCGGTTCAAGAGCACCAGCTGCAGCGATGGCGGTCAGCTGCTCGTCCGAGAGATCCTCAGGACGGAGCCCTAGCAGCGGCACAGGGCCGCCCCCAGGGCCGCTGACCTCCGTCCTTTCCTTAAACATCACCAGATAACGGCCAAGGGCCATCAAGGCCTCATTCTGATTCCGCGCCAAGGCCTTGATCCCATCCTTCGTTTGCTGAGCGCCGGCGTAGAGCTTGGCGGCCTTGCTGCTCAGCTTCCGAGTATCAGTCGCAATCAGGCATTCAACACCCCGGCCATGGCACTCGGGACAGTCCGGGTGCGGCTCTCGGGTAGCGTCGTAGCCGAATCCGCCGGCCAGATCTGGCGCTGACTTGCCGGCTGCCAAGGCGTCAGTCAACAGGGATTCGTATTCGCCCCGCGTCCACTGACGCCGATGATCGATGCCATAGCAGTAGCGGCAGGCGTCCCGATAGATGCTCACCAGCTCCCGAACGTCTGCCGTAGCCACGTCGAGCAGCTCCCGCACCACCATCGCAGCATCCACTTCAGCGACGGCGGCGATTTCAGCGGCCCGGCGCTCAACGGCCACCTGGATCTCAACTTTCTTCAAGAGAGCGTGGCCGATCTGCCCGGCCGTCGCCTCACTGTAGCCCGCCCTCTTCGCCGCTGCGGTCGCATTGAAGTCTTTGGGGTACTCCCGCACGAAGGCGGCCTGTTTGTCGGTCCTGAGATCGTCATCCACGTTGGCTGCCACAGGGATCATTTCGGGGCTACTCATTCTCTTGTTCCTCGATTCGGTTAAGGGAAGCAATGACCCTTGTGACCCTTTCCTGCTTTCTCCTATAGAAAACTGCTGTTCTTGGTGAGAATCAGGTAAGTATCACAAGGGTCATGCCTATAAAGGGTCACAAGGGTCACAAGCGCTAATTAACTGTCCGCGTTGGCGCTGAATCAGAGGCAGATGACAGCGGGAAGGGCAGCGCTTCCGCCCCTCGTGGGAGCAAACGCAAACCTCGATATCGGACAGTCGCCCCCTTGACTCTCTCAAACGGCTTCATACAATCTGCCCAGCGCGTCTGGGAAACTGGCGACTCTCCGCGCTCTTTTTTCCAGCTCACGTAGTCCAAGTAGAGCGCCTGAGAGGTATGAAGCTGAGCGAATGGGCGGCCGTCACTCTGGAGTTTCTCAATCCGTTCATCGATCCAAAGTTGAGGCGTTGACTGTGCGGCGAAGTAATCTGCGCTGGCCTCTTCAACAACTTTGCAGCGGGGTAGCCGCCTGTCGGCGTCAAGCCATTTGCGGTGCCCTTCGATTTGCCAGTGAAGGACATAACCCACCGCCGTCTCAAGCCGGCCTTTGAGGTCGCGATCTTCTCTGCCCACGAAGGATGCATTAAAGGGTACGATCCTGATTCGTCTGCGAATACCGTCGCTCAGAGAACGAAGCTGCGGCCGGTAGTTGCCCAGGATGATGTGCCTGTGCGTCCGCTTGAAAGTGAAATCGTTGCCGTGCATCCACCGCGCACTCAGTTCGTCATCACCGGTTACTTCGCAAATCCTGCCTTCATCCCAATAGTCGTTTGGGCTCACCTCAGACGAGAGCGCTAGCCGAGCGCCTTGCAGGTTAGCGATCTCCGTAGGGTGAGCCTCGTTTCTTTTAGCCATCAGGACGGTAGAGCGGATCTTTCTGGCGTAGCCACCCATCGCCAGCTTCACCAGTTCGGCCAAGGTGCTCTTCCCGTTGCCGCCTCGCCAACCCAGAAGTCAAGGCCTTGCGTCTCCACAGCACCAGATAGACAAGAGCCTAGAGAAACCTGCAGATACTCAGTTAAGTCACGGTCACCGCATGTAATCGCTTCGATGAAGCGCAGGAACTCAGCGCCGCCATTCGATGTGGGAGCGACGCTGGTGCACAGTGTCAGCTTGTCCTCTGGATTGTGGGCCCGGCGAGCGTTGGTGCGAAGATCGAAGGTACAGTCCGGCATGTTCAGCGTGTAGTTGTCACTATCCCAATCGTCCCCGGCGACACTGAGCAAACGATTGGCGCTCGCCTTGCTCTCCACCCCCTTGGCGAATCCAGCTGATCCCATAGATGCTTTGCCTTCGTGGTTCTTCTTACGGCACAGCTCGTTGATCAAGTCGAAGGTCTTTTGAGTGTCGTCAGGCCGCCAGCGCGTGCCGTCGTACTCTCGCCAAATCTTTCGAGCGTTGTCGTATTTCAGTCGCCCCGCATATTGCTTCGCGAATATGATGGCTAAGCTGTCCTGAGTTCCAAGCTGCAGGAGCGATGCCACCACATCGTCATCATTTGCGTCGCTCTGGGCCACCACAGCGGCCATATCAGCTAAAGCGCCCATGGACATTTGCACACGCGGCTTGTCCTGTAGCACGTCTACCTGACGCCCTACGGCCCCAAGGATCGTGCGAGGGAGATAGTCCTCGCGCTCCCACTTGTCCCGCTTGAGAGCGCTCCGCTGCATGATGCGCGAGATGCGCTCGCAATCCTTACCGGTCCAAAAGGCGAGATGCTGCGCGAGCGCGGCGTCGGCTGAGCTGGCATCGTAGGGCCGGCCAGCGGCATCGGGATATGCGGAGCCCAGCACGCTCTCATTCGCTTGCCAAAGGTCGGCAAAGGACGCCCGCTTACCAAAGGCGCTAGAGGAACTCTGCGCTCGTAGAGCTTTGCGGATGAGCTCTTCATCATCGGTTGGACCGCTCCATTCCGGTACGGGCTCGGTAGTCCAACCCTGAGCAACGGCCTGTGCGGCGTCCGGCGGAAAGTATTGAGACACCAGCACCGGCAAGGCAAGAGAGGCATCTGTAGCGCAGTTACCTACTGCCCCGGCACCCGTGAGCGCTACAAAGCGCCCGCTGCTGTAAAACTCCAACCCGAGCGCTTGGTTCCTGCAGCTATGCGCGGGAGGTTTACCCATGCCAAAGATGTGGAGCCCTGTGCCGCTCTGTGAGATCTCTACGGCGCAGCCGGTCAGCAGCTCGCAGAGGCGCACAGCTAGCTGTGACCACTGTCCATCCACCAGGCAGGAGTCGATGTCAAGAAACCAAAACGGGTCCGATTCAGTGAAAACGAATCCCACACCCCAGCCCCTGCCGAAGGTCGCAGCTGCGGCCTGAGCTGTTTCCGCATCCGTCCAGTATTGAGGATCGTGAGCGCTTACCACAGCGCCGGTGCGGTAGTCGCAGGGTAGCTTATCGTTCTTGCCGGGCCGGCTGATGCTGGGCACCACGCGGTAGACGACGAACTGCTGGAAAAACTTAAGCCCTAAAAGCGCGAAGGGTATGGCGGGAATACCCGAAGATTTGAGTGTTTCTGATGTTTCTGTCATTATTGACACATCCGTTATTTGTTTTTGCAAGGGCAGTCGCGCGAACGGCTGACCCTTGAGTTGAACAGAACTGAGGCCTCAGTGAAGCCATCTCACTGGGGCTTCTTTGTTGAAAGCGAAGGGGTTCAGTAGGACGCTCAAACGCGAGTCTCTGTAGCAGTTTGGAAGCGCCGAAACTCCCTGCCTCTTGTATCTCCCACCACAGGCAGAGCAGAGGCAGTACATAGAAATGCCATGACCATTCGGGAAGAGCGCAAGTACCTTTCCGTCGCCGCTCTGTACAGTGAAGACGCTGCCGCATTCCCCGCACCGCGCACCTTTGCGGCTCCTTTGTGCGATAAGTAGCCGGAGGTGCTTCGCCTTCCTCACTGCAACACCTCTTTTCTCTTTGCTCGGGTCTCGTCCAAGAGAGCGGTCAGCACAAAGTCGGCTTCAGCCTTGCCCACGAGACGAGCTAAGAACCGCTCCGTGCTCGCTTTCATCTTCGGGATGCCCGTATCGCGGCAAAGTTCACAGAAGGCAAAAAGGAGAAGGCCGCACCGACTCTCGAGAGTCGCGACGGCGTAGCGCTCGTCTTCTGTCAGAGCGAACCCGCAAGCATCGCAGGGCTGACCAGGCGCGGTGCGCTCTGTGATCCATTCAAGAACCCGCTGTGCTTCGGCCGCGTTCGCTGGGGGAGTGGTCATCAGTTCACCGTCTTACTCGGCCTGATGTTCGGAAGCGCCTGTTCCCCATACGCCTTCCACAACTCGCCGCAACGCTCGCATAAAAAGAAGGACCGGAAGCCTTCTGGGGTCAGGGCAAAGATGTGTTGCAATTCGAGGTGGGGAAGCTCGTCCTTAGGATACCCGCCGTGCATCCTCATTCCACATGCGCTACACAGGCACTCCGGGGCCAAGCGCTCTCTAAACCACCGTCGAATGGTGCCGGCGTCCTTCGGACTGAACACCTCATCCAAGAGTGCATCGGTGATAGCTGGCGCATCCGGGCAGATCCATAAGGCCATCATGAGGCAGAGCAAGGGGACTGGCGTGTCATCCTTAGCCTCCGCGTGCATCTCAAGAAAGATCGCAAAAGCTGCCTTGTGTATCTCCCATATCTCTGAGGCGGAGAGTTCTACCGGTACGCCGTGTGCCCTGCCGGCTCTCAAACGAGCCAAGTTGCGCTCTGCACGATCAAGTGTGGCATCCCCGCGATTCATCAGCGTGCCTCGGTCATGCTGGCAATCAGCTGGCGAACCGCTTCAACGGGGTAGACGGTCGTTCGCGGGCCGAGCTTGATTCCTTTCGGAAAGCGACCTTCTCGCGAGCCTTTGTACCAGCTTGCTTTGCTGACAGGGATCAGCGCGGGAGTGTCGGTCTTCTTGTCACCGATAACGTCTTTCAAGCGTAGAAAGCCGGTTTGCGGCAGTTGATGCGGCATGAGAGCCCTCCAAGCGCAGAGAACGTCTAAGGACGTTTCGCAAGGCTTACAAAGGATTTTAAGCAACGCCTTTTTCGGCTTCACTAGAGCCCCCGAAAGTAACGCTTTCATCAACGAAACTCGTTGACTCCGCAGGCTTTATATGGATCTTTTCGGGCGCCGAAACAGAGCCTACGTACAGACCCGCCTTGGGAGCGGGCGCCGGTAGGGGAAGCCGCTACAAGCCCGAAGACTAATATCGGCTTAATGGCAACCGTCATAGACTCCCTGATCGTTCGCCTAGGACTCGACTCTAAGGGCCTTCAGTCCGATGCCCCCGCAGCCACACGGAAGCTCAAGGATCTTGAAGGGCAGTCCGCTAGCACAGAGAGGCAAGTCCAAAAGTTCGGCACCACATCAAAGGAATCCGGCGCGAGCATCGGAGAGATGACGGGCGCGCTCGGCAAGTTCCTCGCGCTCTTGGGCGGCACACTGGCGCTCAAGCAGTTCGTGATGGACACGATAGAGAGCAATGCGGCCCTTGACCGCTTCTCTAAGAACATCGGCCTGAGCGTCAACACGGTATCTGCCTGGGGCAATGCTGCGGAAGAGGCAGGCGGGAGCGCCAAGGGGCTGCAGGGCTCTATGGATATGCTCTCCAAGGCGCAAACGGAACTGCGCCTCACCGGGCAATCCTCCCTGATCCCGTACTTCTCAGCGCTGGGGGTGTCGCTTGCGACGGTAGGCGGTCAGGCCCGGCCGGTCGACCAGATTCTCTTGGATCTCTCCGAGCGTTTCGGTCACATGGATCGCACCACGGCGAACAACATGGGTCGCATGATGGGGATCGATCAAGACACGATGAACCTACTCCTGCGAGGCCGGGGTGAGGTTGAACTGATGATCAAGCGCCAGAAGGAATACGGCGCGGTCAGCAACGCTCAGGCAGCGGAGGCAAGCAAGCTGCAGCGATCCATGGTGGACCTGCGGCAGAGCTTTACGGCTCTCGGGCGCAATCTCCTGCAGCAAGCCTCTCCTGCCCTTGAGAAGGTGCTTGCGATGCTCACCGCGGTAGGGGAGTGGGCGCGGGGCAACAGTGAGTTCCTCGGGGACATGCTCAAGGTGCTCGCCGTAGGGCTTGCGGCCGTGGGAGTGGCCGCCTTGCCCATCGATGCCGTCGTCCTGGCCGTCGCCGGGCTCGCTACGGGCATCGTCCTGTTGTGGCAGGACTACCAGACCTGGAAGCGCGGCGGCGATACCCTGATCGATTGGGAGCGCTGGAAGCCCGGTATCGAGTCAGCCGCCGCCGGTATCGAATGGCTCGCGAAAAAGGCCGCTGCCGCCTTCGGCATCATTCGCTCGGGTGCGTCCGTGGCGCAGAATGCGATCAACGGGAATTGGGCGGGGGTGAAGAACTCCACAAACGACATGAGCAACGGGATGCGTACCCTCTTGGGACTCAAGCCTGTGAACCATGGGCCGGCTGCCACAAACACCCCTGAGACGGCCACGGCTGCCTACATGCAGCGATACTTTCAGGATCGGGGATGGAGCGCCGCTCAAGCGGCGGGGATCGCAGCGAACCTGATGACTGAGAGCGGCGGCCGCACGAACGCGGTGGGGGACAGCGGACACGCTTACGGCATCGCGCAGTGGCACCCTGACCGCCAAGCCAACTTTGCGAAGTTCGCCGGGCATGACATCCGCATGTCCACTCTGGACGAGCAGCTCGCCTTTGTGCAGCATGAGTTAAACCAGCGTGGCGGCAGAGACTTGCGAGGCGCACTTACCCCGGCACAGGCGGGCGCAATCGTGTCTCGGGAGTACGAAGCTCCAGGCGTCACGCGAGCGGCTCAAGACGGCGAAGCCCGCCGCCGTGGAGCGCTCGCGCAGACGCTTGCCGGCGTTCGTGGTGCTTCCGCAACCGTGGCTGGCGCGAGCGCTGCGACCGGGGCCGGATCGTCTTCTGTCACGGACGCCCGCACAACCGTCACGACCGGGGAGATCAAGGTCTACACGGCGGCGACGGACGCGAACGGAATCGCCCGTGACATGAGTCATGCGATGGACTTCCTTTTCACGAGTCAAGCCAACACGGGGCTCTTCTGAGCGCGACCGCAACAGCGTCAAAGCGGGGCTGTGGCCCCGCATTCATGGCACTTCGGATGGCATCTTAAAAAGTCCTGCCTATTATCTGTTCCATCTAAAGCATCTAGATGTTCCATTCGAATCCCTCTCCCCCATGAAATCATCTGCCTGGAATCAAAACACGGTCGTCTGCGAGCACTTGCGTGAGCCCACCTCGAGCCAAGTAGATCCATGAGCTACTCGGATCGAAGCGCTTCCACTGCGTTGACGCGGGCGGCACGGGCTGCCGGGACCGCACTGGCGATGACCGCTGCAGCCAGAATAACGTTCGCGGAGACACTGAAGGCGAGTGGGCCGGGCATGCGAACCTCCGCCATGTAGCGCGCGATCCCGCTGGTGCATGCGATGCCGAACACCACGCCGGCCGCTAAACCGATGCTCGCAATCTTGACACCTTGCAGAAGAACATCGGTAAGAATGTCGCGTGGGTGTGCCCCCAGCGCGAGGCGAATGCCAAACTCCCGAGTGCGCCCACTCACGGAGAAGGCCAGAACGGCCGCGACCCCGACAACCGAGATCAGCAGAGCAACCGTGGCGAATCCGCCGAAGACAATCGCATTGAGCTTATCCGGCGTCAGAACCTCGGCGCGAATGTCTTCGAGCGTGCTGAGGTGTTCCACTGGCTCCTCGGCAGAGATCTCATGGATCGTGCGTGTAATCGCCGGCACGAGGGTGTAAGGATCGGTCTTGGCGCGGACAAACAGCCGTCCGTACCACCCCACCTGATCCGTCGGCTGGTACACAGTCATCACGGGCGCTGGGATGATGTCCTGATCGTCGACATCGCGGACGACCCCGATGATGCGGCGAGGCTCGGGAGAGAGACCGATGAACTTGATCACGGGATCGGTCCAGTGCAACTCGTGATTGAGGGCATCCCCCTTGGGGTAGAGCGCCTTTGCCAGGCTTTGGCTGATGATCACGACCAGCTCGGAGCCGTCTTTGTCCGAGTCGCGGAAGTCGCGGCCCTCGAGCAGAGGGACACCCAGAGTCCCGAAGTAGTTGGGAGAGATAGCGCGATACTTGGAACGCCAGTCGTCATGGCCATGAGGCGGTGCCGCGCCGGTCGCGGCAAAGGTGAAGCTGATGTTCAGAGACTCGGCATCACGCCACGGCACGCTGAACCCGGTAGCGACCTCCGCGACCCCCGGCAGAGCTGCGACCCGGCGATCGACCTCGTGATAGAACGCGGTGACCTGTTCCGGCGTGCGGCCATAGTTCATCACCGGGAGGTTCAGGGCGAGCACGTGCGATGTATCGAAGGGCGGACGCGTCTGCTCAAGGCTGTACAGGGTCCGCATCAGCACCGCAGCACCCGTCAGCAGCAGGAACGACGCCGTGATCTGCACAACGGCGAAGAGGCGCAGGCGGCGATTGCTGCTGGAGTTCGTGTTGCGGGTGCTGGTCAAACCGGCGATGAGGGATGCATTGCCCGCAGGCAGGCGCGGGATGTACGCGAGAAAGACAGCGGCGGCCAGGGCCAGGGCGATGCCGAAGCCCACCAGGCTGAATTCGAGTTGAAGGTCCTGGGCACGAACCGAGAAGCGCGCCGCATAACGGCCGATGATCTGGACCATAGGCCACGCGAGGAGCAGGGACAACACAACGCCGGAACCGCAAAGAACAAGGCTTTCCGCAAGAAGCGAACGCCGCAAGGTAGCAGTGCTGGCGCCCAGCGCAGAGCGCACGGCGAGTTCGGGTTCGCGCCGCACGCTGCGAGCAAGAACCAGGTTGGCGACGTTCGCGCAGGCGATCGCGAAGAGCAGCCCTGAGGCGGCAAACAGCACCCAGAGGACCGTATTGGCGCGGGAGTTGATCTGGTCGTGCATGCGCCTGACGCTGAGGCTATAGCGATCCCCTGGCTTGTAGATCTCCGGATGAGCAGCCATGATCGCCGCATAGCGGGTCTTGAGCTCGGCCCGCGCCTGATCGAGGGTAGCGCCCGGCGCGAGGCGGGCAAACACCTCGGTCATGCGATGTGTGCGGCCGGTCACCATGGTGGCCGAGAGGTGGTGCGGGCTCGTCACCACGTTTCCGATGATCTCGGTTTCCACGGGGTACGGCACCGAAGGTTCGAGCACGCCGACGATGGTCGCCATGCGCGCCCCGCAGCAGCTCTCAAGCCGAATGACTTTGCCGAGGACGCCGGGCTCGCCCTTGAGGGCGTCCCGCCAGAAACGATATGTGAGGACAACGGCTCCGGCGGCGTTCGGTCCATCGTCTGCAGGAGTAAGCAAGCGGCCTAACACAGGCCGGAGACCCATCACTTCAAAGTAACGCCCATCGACCACGCCTCCGGGCCCCTCGCGCGAGGTGACCAAAACCCACACCGTGAAATACCTAGCGGACATCGTGCATACATCGGAGATGGTCGTCAGGTAATGAATGAGGTCGTCGATCTCCGGGACAGAAAACGATGTGTTGTCATCCCCGATGCCCATCGCGCTTTGCCGAAGATATAAGAGCCGTGCTTCGTCTCGGTTCGCCCAGGGACGAAGCAGCACGGCGCGCACCACAGAAAAGATCGCAGCGTTGGCACCGATCCCCAGAGCGAGCGTGACAGCGACGGTGATCCAGAGGGCGGGAACCCGAGCAAGCGAGCGAACGGCGAGTTTCAAGTCACGGAGTAAGGGCATCGGGCGAGTCCTCCGGATCGGAGCGTGAGGTGGCTTGACAAAGTATGTTGATATCAACATAGTCATGGAGTGTCAAGCAGAAACTCTCTTCCGTTCGAAACGACGCTGCGGGTGCGAGACTGCTGCCTGTGCCTTCACGTGCAGCGAGCCGCGCGGGCCCTGGCGCGCCGGTTCGATGAGGCGTTGAGGCCAATAGGGCTCACCAATGGCCAGTTTTCCCTGCTCATGTCCCTCAACAGGCCTGAGCCGGCAAGCATGAGCTCAGTCGCGAATCTTCTGGCGATGGATCGCACCACTCTCACCGCGGCCCTGAAGACGCTGCAACGGCGAGAGTTGGTATGCGTGATGAGTGATCCTGACGATCGCAGGAGCCGACAACTTACATTGACGGCCCAAGGACGAGCCGCACTCCTCGCTGCTGTGCCCATGTGGGAGCGGACGCATGCGGAGGTGGAGACACTGCTTGGCGTCGGGGGAACCATAGATGCGCCAAAGCTGCGGAAGGGACTGATGGCGCTCTCGTAGCGGAGTGGGACGCCATGTAGAAAGGCGGACCCTCTCGCTGGCTTGGCTCGCACAAGTGCGTGGGGACGGTCGCCGGGTAAGATGGTGACATCCCCCGTGCCCACCGCCAGCAAATCTGAAGGCAACAACACGGAGGGACTGCTCGCCACGCCCCATGCCGCGTGGGTGTTGGCGGCCACGATCTTCGCTTCCAGCATGGCGTTTATTGACGGAACCGCCGTTACGGTGGCTCTGCCTGCGCTTCAGAGCGCCTTTCACGCCACGGCCAACGAGATCCAGTGGGTGATTGAGGCGTATGCCCTGTTTCTTGCGTCGCTTCTGCTCGTCGGCGGCTCGCTGGGTGATTGTTATGGACGCCGCATTGTGTTTGCCGCCGGGGTGGCACTCTTCGCCGTCGGTTCGGCCTTTTGCGCGGTGGCGACGTCCATTGCCTGGCTGATCGCGGCCCGTGCGCTGCAGGGCTTTGGTGCGGCGTTGCTCGTTCCCGGCAGCCTCGCCATCCTTACTGCATTCTTCCCGTTCCACACCCGCGGGCGAGCCATCGGCGTCTGGTCCGGCTTCAGCGCGATGACCGCTGCCGTAGGCCCCGTTCTCGGCGGCTGGCTTGTGGATCATGCCTCCTGGCGTTGGGTCTTCTTCATCAATCTCCCTCTCGCGCTCGCGACGCTGGCCATCACCTTCTGGCGGGTACCGGAAAGCCGCAATCGCCAGACGAGCGGCGGCCTGGACTGGTGGGGTGCACTCCTCGCCACGGTGGGGCTGATCGGCATCACCTTCGCGTTTCTTGAGGCAAGCCGTGCAAGTGCGACCGTGCTCGCCACAGGCCTTCTCGGCGGTTTGTGTCTGATCGCGCTGCTTGTGGTCGAAAAGCGGGTGGCCGCGCCCATGCTGCCGCTCAGCCTCTTCCGTTCGCTCACCTTCAGCGGTGCGAACCTGCTCACGCTGCTGCTCTACACGGCCCTGAACGGTCTCCTCTTCTTCTTCCCGCTTAACCTCATTCAAGTCCAGCACTATTCGGCAACGCAGGCGGGCGCGGCGCTGCTGCCGCTCATTCTCATCCTCTTTCTGCTGTCGCACTGGTCGGGCGGTCTCATCGGCCGCTACGGCGCCCGCGGTCCGCTCACGGTCGGCTGCCTGGTCGCGGCTCTAGGGTTTGCCCTCGCCGGCCGTCCTGGCATCGGCGGCTCCTACTGGACCACCTTCTTCCCCGCTGTCTTCGTTCTTGGCATCGGCATGGCCATCTGTGTCGCGCCGCTGACTACCGCGGTCATGAACTCCGTCCCGGTGGACGAGGCGGGCGTCGCCTCCGGCATCAACAACGCGATCTCGCGCCTGGCCAGCCTGCTTTCCGTCGCGGTCTTCGGTCTGGTGCTGCTTACGGCCTTCCGGCACAATCTCGGCAAGCGTCTGGATCAGTTCGCCGTCCCCGCCACCGAGCGGCAGTCGATTGAAGCGCAGCGCTTCCGCCTCGCGGCTGTCCAGACCGACGATCCGCGCGCACGCCGGGCCGTGGCCGAGGCCTTCGTCTATGGCTTCCATCGCATCATCTGGCTCGCCGTCGCGCTTTCGCTCGCCGGCGCCGGCTGTGCCCAGGTGTTGAGCAAGGAACCCTCCGCAGTCGATCCTGTCGGGCAGCCCCGGGGCCCGGCGTAACGAGCACACCAAGGCTCTAGAATGCGAGTTGTGCGAACTCAGGCCCTCACGGCACGTCTCTGTCTTTCGTCGCTCCTGCTCGGTTTGGTGGGCTGCAGTAAACCCACGCTGGATGTCCCTTCGTCCGTCACCACGATCGGGCAGGCAACGCCCATCAGCGTTCACGTCCGCGACCCCCACGGCCTCAGCAAACTCACGGCCACGGTCACGCAGAACAACAGCCAGTATCAGGTCTGGCAGAGCACAGCTGCTTCCAAAGACACGGACGCCACCTTTACCTTCAGCGTGGGCGCCAAGACCACACCGCAGCTGCACGACGGTTCTGCGCGCCTGGTCCTGGACGCAACCTCCGGCGGCCTCTTCCACGGCACTACCCACTGGGAGCGCGAGGTTAACGTCGTTACCGAGCCGCCTGTTGTGAGCGCCGACTCCGACCAGCACTACCTGTATCTCGGCATGGCCGATCTTGCCACCCTGAGCGTCACCGGCCCGTACACGGCCGCGGGCGTTCGGGTCGGCGACCAGACCTTCCGTGCCTGGCCGATGCCCGGCGGCAAGCCGGGCCTCTTCTCCCTGTTCGCCTTCGCCTGGAACATGCCGCCCGGCACCACGCCGCTGGTCTACGCCTCCAGTGGCGGCGGCAACGACGTCACCACGCCACTCACCGTTGTCTTCCCAAAGCGCGAGCAGCCCGTCTATACCCAGCACCAGATCCAGGTCTCCGACCAGTTCATGCAGAAGGTCCTGGGCGAGCTTGATCCCAACGGCAGCGGCGATCCCGTAGCCCGCTTCGTGAAGATCAACACCGAGATGCGCCGGTCCAACAACAAGACCCTGGCCGACCTGCGCTTCAAGACCGCCGATCACTTTCTCTGGCATCAGCCTTTCACCCGCCAGTCGCACTCCCAGGCCGAGGCCACCTTCGCCGACGTGCGCAGCTACATCTACCACGGCCAGAAGATCGATCAGCAGGTGCACCTGGGCTACGATCTCGCGGTCACCCAGCACGTCGGCGTCGAGGCCTCCAATGACGGGCGTGTGGTCTGGGCTGCTCCCCTCGGCATCTACGGCAACTGCGTCGTCGTGGATCACGGCTACGGCCTGCAGACCGTCTACGGCCACATGAGCCGCATCGACGTACACGAGGGCGACACAGTGAAGCGCAGCCAGATCATGGGGCTGAGCGGGATGACCGGCATGGCCGGCGGCGATCACGTTCACTTTGCCATGCAGCTGGACGGCGTACAGATCGACCCGAAGGAGTGGTGGGACCCGCACTGGATTCACGACCACGTCGTCCGTCGCGTCGATCTGCCCGGCTTCGGCGAATGATGCACGAGCTGAAGCGCGAAAAAAAGGTGGCCCTCCATCGCTGAAGGGCCGATCTGCCTTGCTAAGTGCTTTCCTCGTTCGGAAAGCTAGTGAAGAAACGCAACAAGCGGCCAAGTGGATTGAGCACGGGTTGTGAGACACCGGCGTCCTTGAAGCCGGTGCTTGGGCGTGCATGGGTCAATGATTTCGGTTCTGTCATTCATCCTAGGTTTTGCGCGCGAGAACAACTTGCCTGTTCTTTTGTAGTGGAGTCGTATGTCACCGGTAAGTGGCGCGTCGACGCGCTTTTTTCATTTGCCGCGCCTCTCCGGAGTGCATACTTCATCCACCGCTTGTAAGGGCAGGTACGTCGCGCTGAGCTAACACGCGGGCGCGCTCCAGGCTTCACACGGTTCTCCCGATCACCGGGACTTGCGCCGAGCCGGGTCAACCCGCTCTGCCGCTTCTGCCAAGGTCCTACCATTCCACACCGGAGATCCCATGTTCCTTCGCCGATCTGCGCCTTGTGCCGCTCTTGTTGCGCTCGGAGTTGCTGTTGCGCTCCAAGCCCACGCTGACACCTTCACTACATCCGGCATCTTCAATGCGGACAACTCAACCTTTGAGCAGAGCTTTACCGACGCGACCGCCCAAAACTTCACAGCCTTCACCACGTCCTACGCCACGGGAGGCTTCGTTCCCGTCCTTACCCTCTACAACGCCACTACGGGTGCGGAGATCGATAACAGCGGCAGCGGCCTTGGTGATGCATCCTTCACCGACGTTCTAGGGCCCGGCTCCTATGACCTCTTCCTCACAGAGTTTCCGAACGTCGCTGTCGGCAACCTCGCTGACGGTTTCCTCTTTGCGAATGATCCAACGGCAACGGGCGGTCAGTGCAGCGTTCCCGGCGGTATGTTCCTGAACACGATTACGTGCCAGCCAACCAGCAACGACTTTACCCTCACAACCACCTCCACCGCCGTCACGCCTGAGCCGGCTACGTGGCTTCTGGTGCTGCCGCCTGCGTTACTTCTGATGGGTTACTCTTCCCGTCGTCGTATTTCCTAGATCCAGCCGCGCTCTCGGCTCCCCGTACGGGTTCGCCGGGACGCAAGGAGTTCCCATGTCTGACAGCATCATCCAAGAGGTTGTTAAAGCCTCGCCCAATCGCCGCAAGTTCCTCAAAAGCCTTGGCGCCGCCACCGCTGCTGTAGGTGCGCTCAGTGTCGCCACGGCGCCCTCAGCCGAGGCACAGACCAACACCGAGCTCGCCGTCCTCAACTTTGCGCTCAACCTGGAGTACCTCGAAGCCGAGTTCTATACCTACGGCCAGTATGGTTACGGGATCGAGCACTTCGACATCGGGATCTCGGGCGTAGCCAACAACGGTAATCCTTCGAGCGGCGGTACCACGCAAGGGGGCAAGCAGGTCACCTTTTCCAACTCGCTCGTCTTCTCGGGCGCCATCACGGCGGAGATCGGCACGGACGAACGCGCCCACGTGAAACTGCTTCGATCCTTTCTTGGCTCGGCCGCGATTGCCAGGCCCAACATCAACCTCGACGCGCTCAACATGGGTTTCGGCAGCGAGAACGAGTTCCTGACCCTCGCCCGCATCTTTGAAGACATCGGCGTCTCCGCCTACGCGGGCGCGGCATATCTTCTGCAGACCCCGCTTGTGATTCAAACCGCCGCTCGAATCCTTGCCACCGAGTCCCAGCACGTGGGTACGCTCCACACGCAGATCGCTCGCCTCAACATCTCAAGTCCTCAACTTGACGGTGCCGACCTCGTGCCGCCGCCGACCGGCCCACAAGACCAATACCTGTCCATCAATCCGCAGAACGGCTTGCCTGCATTGCGTTCGGTGATCGAGGTTCTCTACCTTGCGTACGGCGGCCCGAACCTTGCCAAAGGCGGCTTCTTCCCGAACGGCATCAACGGTTCCTTTGCCGGAACAAAGAGCTCCGCGACACCTGCGAGCTCAGCGAACCTGGCAACGGAGCCTGCCGGCTTCGCGTAATCGGCGGGATCAGACCCCACCTGCGCAAGCTCCACATGAGGACGGCGAGCTCGTCAAGAGAGTGGTACCGGAACGCTTAAGAACCGGTGCCACCTCTCGCCATGCCTAGCGCACCACTTCGGAAAGCGCTCGAGCAAACATTGCCACGCGCCTTCAGTGACAACCTTGACATGGGCTGATTGTGGTGCCGGGAGGGGGGGTCGAACCCCCACGACCGCAAGGATCGGCGGATTTTGAGTCCGCTGCGTCTGCCAGTTCCGCCATCCCGGCTCGCTCTAGAGTGTACCGCAAGCCCATTCGCACGAGGCGATACCGCTCGCTCTATTGCACCCCCGCTACGGGCCGCAGCGCAGCTAGTTCCATCGCCGCCGCCACCGCGTTTCGCGCAGCCAGGCGGAGGTTGTCCGCCGCCATCCACAGCCAATAGGCCGACGGCTCGGTGTCGTCGGCGCGCAGGCTCACCAACACCTCGCCTGACTCCGTCACCGCGAGGTTGCTCGGAACAGTATCTGCCTCGGCAAGCACCGGGCCTCCGCTCAGCGCGTGCCGCAACTCGGACTCCCGTGCCGGCCGCGCGAACTCGGCCAGAGCCGAGACCGTGTAGCCATGAAAGACCGGCGCCTGGATCACCTCGAGCCGCACACTCGCCTGTGCGTTCGGTTCCACAATGGCCGCCAGGTGGCGCCGAATCATCGCGCGCACCGAGCTCAACTGCACGCGCGAGGCCTCTCCCAGGCTGCTCTGCAGATTGAACGCGATCTGCGCGTCGAAGATCTCCCGCGTCACGCTCTGGAACGAAAGGAGGCCCACCGTCTGCTGATGTAACTCATCCAGCCCCGCGCGACCGGCCTGCGAGGCGGGCTCCAGCACCGTCGCCGAAAACGCCGTCAAGCCAAAGGGGAGCAGGCGACCTACGGCCAGAGCCAGCATCAGCGCTGCCGGATGTGCGGAGACCACACCGGCCGTGGTGAGATCCGGCTTTGCTCCGCCTTCCACCCACGGCGACCGCACCAGAAAGCCCGGTTCTCCGTCCAGCGTCCCGGTCAGGTCCACCACCGAGGCGCCCGCTGCCACCGCGTAACGCCAATACTCCCGCGTGCTCGCAGCGTCCCCTGCGAAGAAGACCAGATCGGCACCGTCCAGCGCCTCCCGTGTCAGCGGCTGAATCACCGTCGCTTCGTCTCCCGCTGCCGTAAGCTGCGCCTCGCCGTCTTCGCTCTCATCCAGCAGCGCAATGTCCCACATCACGGCTGCCGAATCGTTCATCTCTTCCGCCAGTTCCTTGCCCAGGATCGTTGAAGCTCCCACAACGACCGCCCGCATCTGCTTGCCTGCCATGATCACCTGTACGTGTTCGATGCTAGCGGGCAGCCGCCGTTGCGCCGCGGCGTCCCCAGGAGTACGCCAGCCGCGCCACCACACCTGACAGCAGGTAAGTCATCGCCAAGACGATCAGCGCATATTGCGACTCAAAGATCACCACCGAGGCCAGCAGCGCGAACAACGCCAGCAGACGCCCCGGTCTGCGCTGGCCCATATCCAGCTCCTTGCCGCTCCAGAATCGCCAGTTGCTCACCATAAGAAAGCCAATCAGCGCGATCAGGCACAACCAAAGAAGGCAAAGCCACGGATTGAAGATCGGCGAACCGTTCTCGAAATGGATCACGGCCGCGACCACACCCGCGCCCGCGGGAATCGGCATGCCGACGAAGTACTTCCGGTCCGGTCGACCGGGGTTGCGCGGCTTGGGATCCACGCTGATGTTGAAGCGCGCCAGACGGCACGCTCCGCAGATCAGAAACAGAAAACACACCACCACCCCGAAGTGCATCAGCCGCGCCTCCGCCTCCGGGTGCATCGTCGGCCACACCTGCCGCACGCCCCATAGGTACGCCAGCAGGCTGGGGGCCACGCCAAAGGTGATCACGTCTGCAAGCGAATCCAGCTCGCGCCCAAACGCGCTCTGGGTGTTGGTCATGCGCGCGATTCGCCCATCAAGCGCATCGAAGGCCATCGCGAAGATGATCGCAAGCGCCGCATGATCGAAGGACGCGGCATCGGCTGCCAGTGCGCCGTGGATACTCTGCACGATGGCGAAGTACCCGATGCCGATGTTGCCCGCGGTAAACAGCGAAGGGAGCACATACATGCCCCTTCGGGCCGGAGCACGCCCCGCGCCGCTCCGGGCGGTGTCCATCAGCGGCGCTCGCCTCCCAGAGGCTCTCCCGCGCCACTGGGCGCCATATAGGCCAACACCGAACTGCCGCCCTTCACGCGATCCCCGGACTTCACGCGAAGCTGCACCGTCGCGGGCAGCAGCACGTCGACGCGCGATCCGAACTTGATGAGGCCCATGCGCTCGCCCCGGGTCACACGGTCGCCCTCGCGCAGATGGCACAGGATGCGCCTGGCCAGGACTCCCGCGATCTGCTTGAAGCTCACGCTGTACCCACCGGCGTCGATCGTCACCAGCGTCTGCTCATTGTGCACCGCGGACTCCGCGTTCAAGGCGTTCAGAAAGAGCCCTTCGCGGTACTCTGCAAGCGTCACCAAGCCGCTCACCGGAACACGGTTTACATGCACGTCAAAGACGTTCAGAAAGATGCTGATCCGCACGCGACTTCCGCCCGTCGTCTCGATCCACTCCGCATCCTCCACCTTGCCATCGGCCGGTGAAACAATCAGCCCGGGGTCGGAGGGAACGCGCCGCGACGGGTCCCGAAAGAACCAGACCAGAAACATCGCCAGCAGCACAGGGAACACGGTAAGGCCTACCAGGTGAGTCCCGTACCAAACAATGACCGCGACCGCCACCAGAGCGACGCCGTAGAAGATGCCATCCCGAACCATTCGCCGTCGATTATACCTGCCATCGCTACTGTTTCAGCGGTTTCGCAGAGGCTCTCAACCAACCGAAGCTTCACCCTGCAAGGCTTTTCCCATCAACACCGCATCATCGCTGGGCCGCTGGTAATATCCCGGCCTTCGCCCCTCTTCGACGAAGCCCAAAGACCGATACAGCTTCAACGCTGCCGCGTTCGATGCCCTCACCTCCAGCAGCGCGCGCTCTGCTCCCGCCGCTGCGGCCCAGGCCAGCCAACGCTGCATGAGCAGGCGAGCCCATCCGCTGCGCCGATGCCCCGGATCGACCCCGACCCACTCCAACTCGGTGGTGCCGTCCAGCAACGTCATCAGGAGGACCCCGGCCAGCGTGTTCCCGGAGGCAACACCCCCAAACGCTCTGCGCTGCACAGGACCATTGCGCGCGTCTTCAAGGAAACTCCGCCAAGCAGCACCTGGCCACGCCGGCGCCTCGCTGCACGCAGCCACCAGAGCAAGCACAGCCGGCAGATCATCCGGCCCCAGTGAGCGCACCTCCCGCTGCTCGGGTGCGCTGATCACCCCGGTTGCACTGCCTTTGCATAGATCGCTGCTTCGTTGCGCACGTAGTTCGCATCCGCAGACACAACATCGCTTCCGCCCTGCGCAAAGCAACGTTGCACCGCGGGCATCGCGTGCCGGGCAGAGAGCTCCGTTACGTGTACCTGCGCTCCAGAGCTCCTCAAGCTGCTCGCCAGCTCCGGGCTCTCTACCGCAGTCGCTTGCCCAGGCATCACCGACTCGAGCGCACCCAGGCTCGTCATCCACTCTCTGTGCGCCGCGCCCGGTCCCAACTCGCGAACATACACCTCGCCGCGCCCCGCCCGGAGCACGGCGAATCCACTTGTAAGCTCCCCGGCCTCGGCCAACACGGCAAGACGCGACACCGCCGCAAGCGGGATCCCGCGCGCCTCGCACAACCCCTTCGCAAACGCCACGCCCACGCGCACTCCGGTGAACGAACCCGGCCCATGGACCACCCCGACAGCCGTCAGCGCCTCGACAGTGAGCTCCCGCGCGTGCAGCACGGAGCGTAGCGTGGACAGCAGGGTCGAGGACGCCGCGCGCTCCTCCAGAAACCGCTCCTCCAGCAACGCATTACGTCCGCCAAACAACGCCAACGACGCCCGCTCCGCACAGGTGTCGATGACAAGCAGCAACGCGTCCCCACACCCTTCGGCGACCATGACCAAGAGCATACTGCGTTCTTCCCCTACGCATCCAAACGCAGATGTCGCAGGCTCTTCTCTTCCACTCCGGCGGCCGGTCGATTCAGATGCACGCGCAGGAGATCGACTCCACGGCCGCAGGCACGGCAACAACCCGGCATCCAGCCATCCTGCTGCTGCACGGATCCGGAGGCCACGCCGACTTTTGGACGACGCGTCTCGGCTCCGTGCTCCGTGAAAGCAACATCGGGTTCTACGCGCCGCACTACTTCGATCGCACGGGCACAGCGCGGGCCGATCTTGCGACCATCACCGATGGCGTGCACGTTCCTCTCTGGCTGGAAACCCTCGATGCCGCGCTGCACTTCGTCGCTTCTCGCCCGACGGTCGACCCCGAGCGCATTGTGCTTGCAGGCATCTCGCTCGGCGCCTTTCTTGCGCTTGCCTTTGCCGCCCAGCTCTCGTCAGCACAGGATCTCACCGGGCCCCGCCGCGTACGCGCTCTGCTGGACATCAGCGGTGGCCTGACGCCACCCTACGATGCCCTCGCCTCCGCGGCCATGCCACCTACTTTGATCCTCCACGGGGCTGCCGACAACGTCGTTCCCGTAAGCTTCGCTCACGATCTCGACCGCATCCTCTCCCGGCTTAACGTCCCTCACCGCACAGAGATCCTCCCCGGAGAGGGCCATTGGTTCAGCGCCGCCGCCTTCCCACGCATGCTCCTCGCCGTCTCCTCGTTCGTACAGGAGCAGCTGCAGTAGGCGATTAGCCGCAAAAGCAAAGCCGGGGCAGTTTCGCCCCGGCTCCCTGCTCTCGGCTCTTCTGCGTTACGCGACTTCGGCCAGCACCTCTTCGCGAACCTCTTCGTCCCGCACCGCCTCCCGCGGTGTCTTCGGCAGCGCCACGTTCAGCACGTCTTCAATGCGCGACGCGTAGTGAATGGTCACACCGTCCGTCTGGTCCGGCGTAAGGTCCTCTTCCACGTTAGCCTTCACATCGATCGGCAGGATCACATCGCGAACACCCGCTCGCTTGGCCGCAAGGAACTTTTCCTTGATGCCGCCCACCGGTAGCACATTGCCGCTCAGCGTGATCTCGCCGGTCATCGCAAGCAGCGGATGCACCGGCGTATCCGTGAGCAAGCTCACGATCGCTGTCGCCATCGTAACGCCCGCACTCGGTCCATCCTTCGGGATCGCGCCGGCCGGCACATGGATGTGCAGATCGATGTCTTTCAGCACATCCTCATCGAGGCCCAGGTCCGTCGCGTTGGAACGTACCCAGGTCAGCGCCGCCTGCATCGACTCCTTCATCACGTCGCCGATCTGGCCGGTGATGGAAAACCCGCCCTTGCCCTTCATCCGGTTGGCCTCGATGAACAACACATCGCCGCCCACCGGCGTCCACGCGAGTCCTACGGCCACGCCGGCGCGCTTTGTGCGCTCGGCGATCTCGGTGTCGACCCGCACCTTGATACCGCCCAGGAAGTCGCGCACGACCTCCGGCGTCACCACGAGCTTGTCTCCGTTCTCCGGGTGCAGGCTGCCCTCGGCCACCTTGCGTGCGGTCTTGCGCGCCACGGTGCCGATCAACTGCTCCAGCTTGCGGACCCCGGCCTCCCGCGTGTAGTGCCGCGCAATCAACGACACCGACTCGGTTGGGAACGCAATCACCTCCGCGCCTACGCCGTTCTCGGTGATCTGCCGCGGAATCAGGTACGTCTCCGCGATCGCGACCTTCTCCTCTTCGGTGTACCCGGTAAGCTCGATGATCTCCATGCGATCCAGCAGCGGTGCCGGGATCGTGTCCAGCTGGTTGGCTGTGCAGATGAACAGCACCTTGCTCAGGTCGAACGGCTGATCGAGGTAGTTGTCGCGGAAGGTATTGTTCTGCTCGGGATCAAGCGTCTCCAGAAGCGCCGCCGCCGGATCGCCGCGAAAGTCACGGCCCAGCTTGTCGATCTCGTCCAGCATGAAGACGGGATCGTTCACCTCCACCCGCTTCAGGTGCTGGATGATCTGGCCCGGCAAGGCGCCGATGTACGTGCGGCGATGGCCGCGGATCTCGGCCTCATCATGCATGCCGCCCAGCGAGATGCGGGAGAACTTGCGTCCCAGCGCCTTGGCAATCGACCGCCCCAGCGAGGTTTTGCCCACGCCCGGAGGCCCGACAAAGCAGAGGATCGGCCCCTTCATGTCCGGCTTCAACCGCCGCACGCTCAGGTAGTCCAGGATGCGATCCTTCACCTTCTTGAGGCCATAGTGATCCGCATCCAGCACCTCTTTAGCCTTGTTGATGTCGACCGCCTCGGACGATCCCTTCGACCATGGCAGCACGGCCAGCCACTCCACGTAGTTGCGTGTGAGCGAATAGTCCGCAGCCGCCGGGTTCATGCGGCTGAGCCGGCCCAGCTCCTTCAGCGCGTCCTTCTTCACCTCTTCGGGCATCCCGGCCGACTCGATCTTGGTCTTCAACTCCGAGATGTCCTTCTGGGTCTCGTCCTGGTCGCCCAGCTCCTTCTGGATCGCCTTCAGCTGCTCGCGCAGGTAGTAGTCCCGCTGGGACTGCTGCACGGAATCCTGCACCTCGCTCTGGATCTTGTTCCGCAGCTGCTGTACCTCCAGCTCCTTGGCGAGCTGGCTGTTCAGCTTCTCCAGCCGGGCCTTCAGATCTGTGGTCTCCAGCAGCTCCTGCTTCTCCACCGTCGTCAGAAATGGCAGGTTTGACGCGATGAAATCGGTCAGCCGCGAGGGCTCCTCGATGTTGATGGCGATGGTCTGCAGGTCATCGGAGAGCGTGGAAGACGAGCTCACCACCTCCTGAAACTGCGCCAGCACGTTGCGCTGCAACGCCTCCAGCTCCGGCGAAACCTCGGACGCAACCTCTTCCATCGTCTCGGCCTCGGCGGTCAGATACGGCTGCGTCTGCGTGAACGCGCCCAGGCGCACCCGCTCCGTGCCCTCGGTGAAGACGAAGAGGCTCTGGTTGGGCATCTTCACGACCTTGTGCACCGTCGCGCGCGTACCAATGCCGTGAAGGTCCCCACCCTCCGGCATGTCCTGCTTTGCATCCTTCTGCGCCACCACAAGGATGGTCTTGTCCTCGCCTAAAGACTGAATCAGCTGGATCGAACTCTCGCGACCCACGGTCAGCGGCAGCACCTGATGCGGAAACAGCACCGTATCCCGAACCGGCAGAACGGGATACGAGTGCCCGCGACCCTCTCCGGCGACGGTTTTGCCCTGGGAGGGGCGAATGACACTTACAAACTCGTTTGGCATTGAGCGCCTTTCTATCAACTTACATGCATCTGATGCCGCAAACCTCGAAGCGGTCGCAGCCGCTTCTACCCTCGTTGCCCTCAGCCAGACCGATCTTTTTTCATTTATTCCCTGCTTCCGTGACGAAATTGCCTGCCCCGCGCGTTCGGGCTACGCTGAAAGGAGCGCGGAAGTGGTGAAATGGCAGACACGCAGGTCTTAGAAGCCTGTGCCTCACGGCGTGAGGGTTCGAGTCCCTCCTTCCGCACCAGAGACGAGCAGCCGAAAGACGCATGAGCCAGAACAGCCAAAGCTACACACAGCCCGACAACACCCGCGTGACCCTCACCCAGACGCCCGACTACCGCGACTCCTACGCGAACAGCGTGCAGGTGCGGCTTTCCGTGTGGGATTTCCTCCTGGTGTTTGGGACGTTGCAACAGACCGCTCCGGATGCTGTGGACGTGAGTAACTTTCAGGGCATTTACATCAGCCCGCAGCAGGCCAAGGCGCTCCACGCCATCCTTTCGCAGAATCTGGCCCAGTACGAGTCCGCCTTCGGCCCGATCTCGCTCGAAGCGCCCAAGCCCGGCCAAGCGCGTTTCCCCGCCGGACCCGGTCCCGTCCACTAGACCGTGCCGTACCCCCGGCAGCCCGTCGCCGGCTGGCCCGAACGCTTTGCCGCGTTGCCGGCCCCCGTGCGGTTTCTGGTGCTCTTCGCTGCCGTCGCGCTCGCCCACCTTTCCCTTCTTCACCTTCCCTACTTCTGGGATGAGGGCGGTTATTACGTCCCGGCGGCGCTGGACTTCTACCATCGCTGGACCCTGATCCCTACCTTCACCAATGC
>CAXTWN010000002.1:0-3766 GCA_964248055.1 uncultured Acidobacteriaceae bacterium
GAACTCGTCACCATCGATCGCGCGATCCGCGCCTCCGGCGAAGTGCCCTGCATCTGGTAAACCGCTCTACCCCTCAGGAGTTTCAACGTATATGGCTGCCACCGCACCTCCCGTCGCCAACCTCTACAACAACGACCAGATGACCGAGACCGAGCGCGCGCAGGTGCTGGCGCGGCGCTACCACGCCGAGTTCGTCGATCTGAAGAACTTCAAGATCCAGCACGAGCTCTTCAAGACCGTGCCGGTGGACATGATGTTCCGCTACAACTTCGTGCCGCTGGAGCTGGCGGGGAACCAGTTGGCAATCGCGGTCTCGGATCCTTCCAAGTTGATGATGCTGGACGAGATCTCCGGCCTGCTGGGAACGCGGCTGGTGACGCGTGTCGCGACGCTTTCGCAGATCACCGAGCTGTTGAAGAAGTCCGAGCAGTCGCAGCGCGTGCTGGATGAAGCGACCGAAGGGCTGGCCTTCGATGTGATCGCGGGCGATGAGAATAGCGACGAGAACATCTCCATCGAGAAGCTCACCGGCGACGACGACATCTCGCCCATCATCCGGCTGGTGGATACAACGGTATACACGGCGCTGGAGCGTCGGGCGTCGGATATTCATTTGGAGACCTACGACGACTCCTTGCTGGTGAAGTACCGCATCGACGGCGTGCTGCAGCAGGCGATGGCGCCCATCGCGCGGGAGCACCACCAGACCATCCTGAGCCGCATCAAGGTGATGAGTGAGCTGGACATCGCCGAGCGCCGGGTACCGCAGGACGGCCGTTTCCGGGTGCGGTACAAGGGCCGGCTGATCGACTTCCGTGTGAGCATCATGCCGACCGTGCATGGCGAGAATGCCGTGCTGCGCGTGCTCGACAAGGAGTCGATGAGTGAAAAGTTCAAGCATCTCTCGCTCGACGTGGTGGGCTTTGCGGCGGAGGATCTGCGCCGGTTTCGACGGTACATCAAGGAGCCGTATGGGATGGTGCTCGTCACCGGACCGACGGGTTCCGGGAAGACGACCACGCTGTACGCCGCGCTGAACGAGATCAAGAGCGAAGAAGACAAGATCATCACGATCGAGGATCCGGTGGAATACCAGATCCGCGGCATCACGCAGATCCCGGTGAACGAGAAGAAGGGGCTGACCTTTGCGCGTGGTCTGCGCTCGATTCTGCGCCACGACCCGGACAAGATCCTGGTGGGTGAGATCCGCGACGCCGAGACCGCGCAGATCGCGATCAACTCCGCGCTGACCGGCCACCTGGTGTTCACGACCGTGCACGCCAACAACGTGGTTGATGTGTTGGGACGCTTTCTAAACATGGGCGTGGAGCCCTACAACTTCGTCTCCGCGCTGAACTGCATCCTGGCGCAGCGGCTGGTGCGGCAGATCTGTGACTTCTGTGCGCACGAGGTGACCTATACCGACGCGGAACTGGAGCAGAACGGTCTGGAGCCGGCCGATTGGCAGGGCTTCCGTTTCCGTGAAGGCACGGGGTGCATGGAGTGTGGAGGCACCGGGTTCCGCGGCCGCTCGGCGATCCACGAGCTGCTGGAGCTGGACGACGAGGTGCGCGACATGCTGCTGGAAAAGCGGCCAGGCTCGGAGATCCGCAAGAAGGCACGCGAGAAGGGCATGCATTTCCTGCGGGACTCGGCGCTGGAACGGGTGCGCGCGGGCGTCACGACGCTGCGCGAGATCAATAAGGTGACGTTTATCGAGGCGGGGCGGTAAAGACGCCGTTCATTGAGCAAGCGCGGGGGCGGGAAGGCTCTTTCCAGCTGAAGCGTAATCTCGACCGTAGCGAACGATCTTCTCGTTCGCGTAGTGGACCCCAAAAAGAGACGGAGGCTGGGGCGATAGCTGGCGAGATTTGTCCAGCCATCAAAAGCGTCATCTCGACCATGGCGAACGGTCCTATCGTTCGCGTAGTGGAGAGACCCCTGCATTTCGTAGGGACCAAAAGGCGAGCGCTGCCATCGTAGGGAATACGGGGGTCTCTCCGCTCCGGCTGCGCCTCCAGTCGAGATGACGCTGTATGGGTTAGGTGGGCGGGCGAGTCGAGGAGAAGCGGCCATTGAGGGCTGGGGAGTTCCGAGGCTCTGTCCAGCCATCAAAGCGTCATCTCGACCGTAGCGAACGGTCCTATCGTTCGCGTAGTGGAGAGACCTCTGTATTTTGGATCAGGGCGCACAAAGGCCAGCGCTGCCGCTAGTGGGAATATGGGGGTCTCTCCGCTCCGGCTGCGCCTCCGGTCGAGATGACAATGTGTGGGTAGGTCGACATGACACCGTGTCGGTACGCGTGACTTGCGTCAAGGCTTCCGCTTCTTTTGCGCCTCCTTTTGCGCTTCGAGGAAGCGTCGCACACGATCGATCGAGCGTGCCTTCCCGAAGACGATGAGGCTTTCGAGGAGCGGCGGCGATTGTGTGCTGCCGGTGAGGATGGCGCGCAGGAGCATGAAGTTTTCCTTGACGCTCCAGCCCTTTCCCTCGCCGAGCTGTTTCATGCCCGCCTCGATCGCTGCGGTCTCCCAGGTGCTGGCTTCGAGCAGGGTGAGCAGATCGCCGGCGAAGGCGAGGGTCTCTTCAGGGGTGCGCTTCTTGGGCAGCCAGACGGATTCGGGCGTCACGACGTTGTCGCGGAAGAAGAAGTCGGCCATGTCGCCGAAGCCGCCGAGGGTCTCGATGCGGGTCTGCACGAGTGGCGCGATGGCGCGCAGGTAGGCATCCGAGAAGACGGTCTGGCGCAGGGAGGCGAAGAACTCGTCTGGCGATTGGCGACGGATGTACTCGCCATTCAGCCAGCGCAGCTTGACGAGGTCGAAGACCGGGCCGCCCAGCGAGATGCGGCTAAAGTCGAAGCGGGTGAGCATGTCCTGGAGCGAGAACATGTCGCTGAGCTTCATGTCGAGACCCTTGGAGACGATCTCCTGCTCGGAGGGCTGGGTCATGCCGCCGCCCATGAGGCCGAGGAAGTTGAGCAGAGCCTCGGGCAGGAAGCCGGCGTCGCGATAGTAGTTCAGCGAGACAGGGTTCTTGCGCTTGGAGATCTTGCTCTTGTCGGCGTTGCGAAGCAGGGGCATGTGCCAGAACCGGGGCTGCTCCCAGCCGAAGGCCTGGTACAGCAGCGCGTGTTTGGGCGTGGAGGAGATCCACTCCTCGGCGCGGATGACGTCGGTGATGCCCATGAGGTGGTCGTCGACGACGTTGGCGAGGTGGTAGGTGGGGTAGCCGTCGGACTTGAGCAGCACCTGGTCGTCGACGTTGCTGTGGTCGAAGGTGACGTCACCGCGCAGCTCGTCGCGAAAGGTCGTCGCGCCTTCGGTGGGAACTTTGAGCCGGACGGTAAAAGGCTTGCCGGCGGCCAGGTTTTCGGCGATCTCGGCTTCGGAGAGGGTGCGGGAACGGCCGTTGTACTTGGGCGGCAGCTTAGCGGCGAGCTGGGCTTTGCGTTCGGCTTCAAGCTCATCGGGCGTCTCGAACGCGCGGTAGGCGTGGCCGTTCCTAAGGAGCTCTTCCGTGTATTCGCGATAGATCTCAGTGCGTTCGGACTGTCGATAGGGGCCGTGTGGCCCGCCGACGTCTGGGCCTTCATCCCAGGTGAGGCCGACCCAGCGCAGGGCCTCGAAGATCATCTGCTCAGAGGTGGGGACGAAGCGGGTGCGATCGGTGTCCTCGATGCGGAGGACGAACTGGCCTCCGCGCTGGCGGGCGAAAAGGAAGTTGAGCAGGCCGATGTAGGCGGTGCCGACGTGCGGATCGCCGG
>CAXTWN010000002.1:3776-19179 GCA_964248055.1 uncultured Acidobacteriaceae bacterium
GTAGGGGACGGGGCGATCCGCACACGGACGAGGCGGGTTGCAGCAGACGTGGAGGGGGTAGGCTCTGAGATCATCGGTTCGTCCCGATGCTACCAAAGCGTTCTGCTCTGAGGTTTGAGGTCCTCTACAGCGCGGGCGGTCCCGAAGGCGGATAGGTGCCGGGAGGATAGTTGGTGGGCCCGGCGAGGTACCCCGAAGATGCGGGCACCACACGCCACTGGCTGAAGGCAAGGATGCAGATCACAATCAGCGCGCCGATGCCGGGAACGAGCACCAGGAGCGACAGGGGACCGGCCAGCCCGGCCTTGGTAAAGATGCGCCAGAACAGCCAGACAAAGAACACGGTAAGCAGCACACCAAAGAGAAGGACAGCGGCGCCCATGCCGGCGATCAAGCCGCCGAAGTTTTGCGTTTGTTGCGGATCCATAGGGTCTCCTGGAAAGCGTGCAGCTAATGTATCGGAGAGGGTCTGTTTCCGCCTAGAAGATTTTCTTGTGAGGGCCGGCGCGCGCGCCCGGTTGCCAGGTCAGGTGAGGTCGTCGGGATCGAAGGCAGGCAGCTTGCGGCCGAGCGCGCTCAGATCGTGCACATCGACGGCCACCGCGCTGAGCACGCCGTCGATCTCTTCGGCGGGGATCTCATCGGCGATCGCGAGCTTCTTGTGTTCCTTGGGAAGCTTGATGGCCTCCAACAGCGCGACCACATGGGCGACGGCCGCGCTGTCGTGCCCCAGGCCTTCGGGGGTCTTGCCCTTGATGGAGACGCAGTTCATGTCCAGGCCGAGCAGGTCGGCGAGGCGCTCGCGCATCTCGGCGGCGATGGGAACGATCTTGGGCTTGTGCAGGATCAGCACGCAGTCGACGTTGACGATCTTGTAGCCGGCGAGGGCGACCTCTTCGAGCGCTGTCTGCAGGAAGACGCTGGAATCGGCGCCCTTCCAGCGCGGGTCCGTTGGCGGGAAGAAGGTGCCGATATCTCCGGCGCAGACCGCGCCCAGCAGGGCGTCCGTGACGGCGTGGAGCAGCAGGTCGCCGTCGGAGTGCCCGGCGAGGCCCTCGGGATGATCGATCTTGAGACTGCCGATAACGAGCGGCACCCCGGGGTGAAAAGCGTGCGAGTCAAAGCCGAGGCCGATGCGCATGGACATAGCGGGATTGTAGTAGAGAGGAGGAGTTACAAGCGTTGCGTTGCTCGTCAGGGCCGTAAAGTCTCGCGGGGGCTCGGCAACCTGCTATTCGTCCGATTTCTGGTTAAGGCCGTGCTCCGGCGAGTTCTGTTCGGGTAGCTGCAAAGCAGGTTACTGGGCGGTCAAGCTGCGTGGATCGGTGGAGAGCGCAGCGGGTCTTCGACTCGGACAAAAAGCAGTTCCTTCCCCTTCGGGTCAGGATGACAATGCTGAAGGGGAGAGCGTCGTGGGAGGTCGGTAGCGGGCCTCATCAACGGCTGCTGCGCGAAACGCGGCGAAGAGTGAACCTGTTCGCTTCTCAGGCTCATCATGCCCTCGCGGCAGGAGATTGTTTTCCGCCAGCAGCCACCCGGCAATCACGCGCTCAGCCATGGACGGGCCGCCCAGCATTCGGCCCCTGCAGGCGGCTCTGATCGTGGTTTACGCGCTGAACGCCGGCAAACGTGATGGACATGGCGGTGCAACCTACACGCTTCCCATCCTAAAGCAAGGTCCTGATAGCCTTACCTTGCCCAGGGCCTCCGCTCCTGCTCTGAACAGCCTGCAAAACTGCTCTTATGCGCTTTGCCCTCATCCTGATGAGCCTCATGCTTTCTGTCTGCACGATCGGTCCTCTGCCTTTCCATCAGCAGGCCGGAACGGTGCTGCAGGAACCAGATCTGCGGGCGAAGGTCGAGTCCAGCCCGCGGCTGCCTTTTGAGCCGACAACTTTGCCCATACAACGGAGCAACGGCCAGGAACTTGGGATGGTGTCGTGGATCACAGTTGATCCACGGTCTGGGCATCTCTGGCTTTTGCAGCGAGGCGCCAACGCCGATCCGATTCTGGAGATTGATGGGAGCGGTCGTGTGCTGACATCCTTCGGCAGAGGCGCACTTCAGATTCCGCATGCGATCCGGCTGGACGCGGCCGGCCATGTGTGGACCGTAGATGCGGGCAGTTCGCAGGTGATCGAGTGGAGTGTGGGCGGTGTCCCGCTCCGCACGCTTCGTTTGCGAGCTGCGAGCGGTGCTACGCAGAGTACCTTCGACGGCGCAACTGATGTGGCGTTTGCACCCGATGGACGGATCCTTGTCAGCGACGGGTATGCCAACGCTCGGGTGGTGGAGTACGCACCGGACGGGAGCAAGCTACGCGATCGGGGCAGCCCGGGCGAGGGACCTGGGCAGTTCCATCTTCCGCACTCGGTCGTAGTGGATGAGAACGGGACGGTGTATGTTGCGGATCGCGAGAACGGGCGGATTGAGGAGTTTGACCTGAACGGTAGATACAAAGGGGAGATCGGCGGACTGGGTCGTACCTACGCCTTGGCTCTGGGACCGCGCGGAACGCTGTGGGCAAGCATGCAACCCATGGATGAGCCGGCGGGTTCGGCCGGATGGCTGGTGCAGTTTGATCGCGCGACCGGCAGGATGCTGGGGTACGTGCCCGTGAACGAGAGCGGCGGTCTGCACACCATTGCCGTTGACGGCGAAGGGCAGCCCTTGACCGCCATCGGAAGCACCGTTGTCTGGTTCAACCGCAGGGTGGGCGAGACTCAGCCTGCAAGGTAGAACTCGGCCACTTCGAGATCGCCCGGCTGCGTCACCTTCAGGTTGCGCGCGCTGCCGGGGACGACGTGGACGGGAACGCCGGCGCGCTCGAGCAGGCTGGCCTCGTCGGTGCCGGTGAACTCGTCGGCGGTGGCCTCGTCGAAGGCCCGGCGCATCAGGGGGACCAGCGCGCCCTGCGGAGTTTGGGCGTGGACGATGAGCTCCCGCGGGATGGTGGCGGTGATCAGGGCGCCGTCCGCGGTGCGTTCGACCTGCTTGATGGTGTCGATGGCGGGCATGCCGACGATGGCGGCGCCGTGCCGCTCGATGGCTTCGATGGTGCGCTCGATGGTGGCGGGGTCGATGAGCGGACGGACGGCGTCGTGGACGAGCACGATGTCCTCGGCTGAGGTGGAGGGGAGCGCCGCGAGGGCGTTCGCGACCGAGTCCTGCCGGCGATCGCCGCCGGTGACGACGTGGATCTGCTCGGCGAGGCTGTGCTCGGCAAGTAACTCGCGCAGGCGCTCCTGCTCGGCCTCGCGCACCGCGACGTAGATGCCGGAGACCCGGGGCACGCTGAGGAAGGCTCGGAGCGAATGCACCAGGATGGGCAGGCCGCGCAGCGAGAAAAACTGTTTGGGAGCGCCGCCGATGGTGGCGGCCATCCGGGTGCCGATGCCGGCCGCGGGCAGGATGACAAATACAGCCATGAGGAGCCGAGTATACCGTTTGGGAGAGGCTTGGCACAGCAAGGTGCGACCGGCGTTGTCCAGAGAAAGCGGAGAGTGCCTGAAGCGCGCGGGCGCTGAGGGTCGACCGGTTGCAGGCGAGGAGTCGAGGTGGCGATGAGGTTGGACCGCGTGAACATGGGCCTGTTTCGCGCAGGGGATCGCGTCTGCTGCGCGGTTTCGGGGGGCGCGGACTCGGTGGCGCTGCTCCTGGCGCTCCACGACGCGAATGCGAGGAAGGAGGGGCTGGGCGTCGTGCTGACCGCGGTGCACGTGCACCACGGCTTGCGCGGTGCGGAGGCCGATGCGGACGAGGTCTTCGTTCGCGGGCTGTGCGAGCAGCTCGGGGTACCGTTGCGGGTGGGACATGTCGACACCGCCGCTCGGCAGGAGGCGACCGGAGAGGGTTTGGAGGAGGCGGCACGGGAGTTGCGCTATGCGGTGTTCTGGAGGCTACTGCGGCAGGGCGGGGCCGACGTGGTAGCGACGGCCCACACGCTGGAAGACCAGGCCGAGACCGTAGTGATGAAGCTCCTGCGCGGGGCCTGGACGGAGGGATTGGGGGGCATCTCTCCTATGGTTGAAGCCGCCGCCCAGGGGTCAGCCCCGTCTGGACCGTCGAGCGAGGGTGGTGTAGGGGTTGGCCGGATTGCCCGGCCGATGCTGGAGGTGCGGCGGGCGGAGGTGGAGGCGTATTTGCAGGCGCAAGGGCAGGTCTGGCGCGAGGACAGCTCCAACGGCGATCTTGGGTTGACGCGCAACCGTGTGCGCCACGAGCTGATGCCGGTGCTGCGCGGCTTCAACCCGGCCATCGACGAGTCGTTGGCCCGGATGGCAGGGATCGCACGGGATGAGGAGGCGTTTTGGCGGGCCGAGGTGGGACGGCTGCTGCCCGGGCTGCTGCTCCCCGGCAAGCCGGTGCGCGGTGGGGGCCGTGCGGTCAGCACGTCGGTGGGAGAGCGGGCGGTAGCCCTGGAGATCGACCGTCTGCGGGCGCTTGCGCCTGCGCTGCGGCGGCGGGTGGTTCGCGGTGCGGCAGCGACGCTCGGCTGTCGGCCTGGTGCGGAGGAGACGGCAAAGCTATTGGCGCTAGCAGGGCTGGACACGGTGCCGGGGATCGTGGGGCGGATCGGCAGCCGGCTGGAGCTGGCGGGGGGCCTCCGGGCAGAGAGATCGGCCCGGGAGCTGCGGATTTCCCGGATCGGAACTTGATGCTGCCGAAGATGTAGAGAGGAAGACAAAGATTCGAGTCCACAGGACCGAAGCGGAGGTAGAATCCGAGCAAGTCTATTTACGCGCTGTCGGCGCCGGGCAGGCACCTGCACCTTCTCCTCGCACCAGCCGTCTAATAGTTGGATGTTTTCCGCGGCGTGAGCGCGGAGCGTTCCTGGGCTTTAGGGAAACGAGGGATCATTGAACTCGACTGTGAAACAGTTGTTGATCTGGGTGGTAGCGGTCACCTGCCTTTTGGTGGGATGGCAGTTCGTGCTCAAGAATATGAATGCGGGCCACAACCGCACCATCAGCCTGACGGAGATGCAGAACGATGCGGTCGCGGGCAAGGTTTCGGACGTAACCATCGCCGGCACAGAGGCTACGGGAAAGTACAAGGACGGGAAAGAAACGTTCTCGACCACGATTCCCGCGAACTATCCGGACCTGTACAAGGACCTGCGTGATCATGGGGTCAACGTCACGATCAAGGATCCCCAAGGTGGGCTTTGGTTCGGCCTGCTGCTCCAGGTGGCGCCGATCCTTGTAATCCTGGCTCTCTTCCTTTTCATGATGCGGCAGATGCAGTCGGGCGGAAACAAGGCGCTGAGCTTTGGAAAGAACCGAGCACGACTGCTGAGCATGCAGCAGAAAAAGGTCACCTTCAAGGACGTCGCCGGCGTGAACGAGGCGAAGGAAGAGCTGAAGGAGATCATCGAGTTTCTGCGTGAGGCACAGAAGTTCCAGCGCCTGGGTGGGCGCATCCCCAAGGGTGTGTTGATGGTTGGGCCTCCGGGTACCGGCAAGACCCTGCTGGCCCGCGCTGTTGCGGGCGAAGCGAATGTGCCGTTCTTTTCGATCTCCGGTTCGGACTTCGTGGAGATGTTCGTCGGCGTGGGCGCTAGCCGTGTGCGTGACCTGTTTGAACAGGGCAAAAAGAATGCTCCCTGCATCATCTTCATCGATGAGATCGATGCGGTGGGGCGGCATCGTGGGGCTGGGCTGGGCGGCGGTCATGACGAGCGCGAACAGACGCTGAACCAGTTGCTCGTGGAGATGGACGGCTTCGAGTCCAACGATGGCGTGATTCTGATCGCCGCGACGAACCGCCCGGATGTGCTCGATCCGGCGCTGCTGCGCCCTGGCCGTTTTGACCGCCGCGTTGTCGTCGATCGCCCGGACATCCGTGGGCGCGAAGAGGTGCTTCGCGTGCACTCAAAGAAGGTGCCGATGGCCGAAGACGTGAACCTGAACGTCCTGGCGCGTGGCACACCGGGGTTCTCCGGCGCGGATCTGGCGAACATGGTGAACGAGGCTGCGTTGACGGCAGCGCGCTTTAACCGCAAGGCCGTGCACATGTACGACTTTGAGGTGGCCAAGGATAAGGTGCTGATGGGAGCGGAGCGGAAGAGCATGCTGCGCAGCCCGGAGGAGCTGAAGATCACCGCCTACCACGAGGCCGGCCACACTCTGGTCTCGGCACTGCGTGATCATTCCGATCCGCTGCATAAGGTGACGATCATCCCGCGCGGCATGGCGCTCGGGGTGACCGTGTATCTGCCGGAAGAGGACCAGCACACCGTGACCAAGGACTACCTTGAGTCGCGGCTGGCGATGATGATGGGCGGTCGCTGCGCAGAGGAGATCTTCCTGAAGAAAATGACCACCGGCGCGGGCAACGACATCGAGCGCGCAACGGATCTGGCTCGGCGGATGGTGTGCGAGTTCGGCATGAGCCGGCTCGGGCCGATGACCTTCGGCAAGAAGGAGCAGGAGGTGTTCCTGGGTCGGGACATCGGACAGTCTCGCGACTTCTCCGATGACACGGCACAGCAGATCGATGCTGAGGTGCGGAAGTTCGTCGACGAGGCGTACCGCTCGGCCTACAGCATCCTTGAGGCGAACCAGGAGATCATGCACCGGATGTCACAGGCTCTGTTGGAGCGTGAGACGCTGGATGCGTCGGAGATCGAACTGATCATTGCGGGCAAGGATCTGCCCCCGATGAAGTCCGCGCTGGCGCATGTGGACTCCGGCCCTGGCAACGAGGCAGAAAAGCTCCCGAAGCCGGATGGACAGCGGAAGCCCGGCTTTGGCGAGGCAGCTCCTAACCCGGCGTAGGTTGACGGTCTACAGAATCAAACAGCGCAAGGGGCAGCCCGAAAGGGCTGCCCTTTGCTGTTTGGCTGCTCTGGCTTTTCGGGGCGGAGGTATGCTGGTTCGCAGAGGCGGATTAGATGGTCAGCCATTGCCAGACTGTCCGCTGGCAACGGAAGCGCTTTAGCCGCTGGTCGTTGCGGCTTGTAGCCATGCCTTCATCTGCTGATGACCCACGGCGCCAGCCTGCTGTTGCTGGAGTTTGCCTCCGGCAAAGATCATCAGCGTCGGGATGCTGCGAATGTTGTAGCGGGCGGAGAGTTGCGGCTGCTTCTCGGTGTCTACCTTGAGCACGACGGCTTTACCTGCCATCTCAGCGGCGGTTCGGGCTACCTCCGGGGCGACCATCCGGCAGGGTCCGCACCAAGCGGCCCAGAAGTCGACCAGCACAGGTACAGGCGCTTCCTTGATCACCTCATCAAAGAGGCTCCCGTCGGCAGCGATGGGCTCGTCGACGGGCGGTAGGGGCTGCTTGCATGCTCCGCAGCGCCCCGTGTCCGCAACATGCGCGATGGGGATGCGGTTTTTAGTGCCACAGTGAGAACAGGTCTTGATGAGAGGCATGCGAGGCTCCAGGTCACTCTGGTGTTTGGATGCCGCTGGAAAGGGCTGCATCGGTGCAAGATCCAGCCAGTGCATTCCAGACCAGCTAGGGCCGGCGAGCCGGTTGGATCAGGGCATCGAATGCGCCAAAGCACCCGAAGGCAGGTACGCAGGTGCCGTTGCCGGTACCTCTCCGTGAAGCTGCCGTGACGGACCACCCATGTTTGCCTATGATCCCGGGCATGACACTCCGTTGGTCTTACCTCTTCGGCACCAAACCGAGGCCTCGTCCGGTCCTGCAGGTTCCGGCTAAAAATTAGCTGGTCAGCTATAAGCGCGATGGATCTACTTCGGCCTCCGCGCTCCAGTAAAGCGGACACACAAGGTGAGCCGTCGAGCGGAAGCGCTCGTGCACAGAGCTCGGCCATTTCTCAAATCTTCTGGTGTACGCCTTTACACTCTGCATTGCAAAGTGTAGCTTCGCTTTTACAAAGCTGCTATGAGCGAACTGAACCAAGCACTCGTTGACATACGCAACATACGCCGTCAGGTGGCCCAGACGACAGAGTTCCGTGGGTATGGTCCGTTCACTCTGTTGGCGACCTCGATCGTCGCGCTCCTCGCCGGGGCAGCGCAACGTCATTGGCTGCCTGAACCTGCGGCGCACCCGGTCGGATACGTTGCCCTGTGGCTTACCACTGGCGTGTTGTGCGCCGCACTCATTGCCACGGAGATGCTCGCGCGGGCCAATCGCCTTCACTCCGGCATGGCGGACGAGATGGTCCTCATGGCGGTTACCCAGTTTCTGCCGGCGGGGGTAGCCGGCGCCCTTCTCCCGTTTGTACTGCTTTCCGTCCCGCAGAACGTGTTCTGGCTTCTGCCGGGTCTGTGGCAGGTGATCTTCAGCCTCGGTGTCTTCGCCTCCTGTCGATGCCTGCCGCGCTCGATGCTGCTGGTAGGCGGATGGTTCCTGCTAACCGGCTTCGCCGTCATCGCCGTCGGCGGCAACCGCGCTCTCAACCCGGCAACGATGGTGGTTCCGTACGCCGTGGGCATGGCGCTCGTCGCTGCGATCCACCACCGCTCCGCCAGAAGGGCCGCGATTGATGAAGACCAAGAGAGCTAAGGCTTCGGCGCCGTATGCTTACGAAGGCCTGGACCGCGTGATCCATGAACGCGCACGCCTGAGCCTTCTTACGTCGCTGATGACTCATCCCGGCGGCCTAAGCTTTGTCGAGCTAAAGCAGCTCTGCGCACTGACGGACGGGAATCTTGCCCGCCATCTTCAGGTGCTTGAAGAGGACGGCATGGTGCGCCTGACCAAGGAGAGCGAAGGGGGCCGCGCGCAGACGACCGCGCGCGTCACGGCCTCAGGTCGCAAGCGCTATCTGGAGTACCTTGCCATCCTCGAACGGGTGGTGCGCGATGCGGCCTCGGCGAACGTAGAAAGTCAAGCAGAGCAGGTTCCTAACAGACTCTCGCCCCTGAAGGCGTGAGACTGCTCCTTCTTGTTCGCGTCGTTCTGCGGCTCACAACTTTGTAGTGCAAAGTATATCGATCTTCAAGGAGAAAACTCACCATGAGCACCTTCGTTCCGCCGCAACCTTCCCCCAACGCGCTCCGTTCCCGCTCACTTGGCGCGAAGTTCTTCATCGTGATCCTGCTTGCTCTTGCGATGAGCGTCTCAGGCTTCTTTGTGGAGGGGCTCACCACGGAACGGGCCGACAGGCAAGGGGTTCTCGCGGCGTCCTCAGAGAACGTTTCTGTGCAGCCGAAGACCGTTCTCGGCGTTCGGCTTGCCGATTCCTATCGCTCCATCCGACGGTCGTTGCACTACATCCCTCTCTTCCTTGGGCTCGTCTTCCTGACCTATTTTCTCTTCGAGGTGCTGACGGCCAAGAGAGTGCATCCTGCGCAGTATGCGCTGGTCGGCATTGCGCAGATCATCTTCTACCTTCTTCTGCTTTCGCTGGCCGAACACCTCGGTTTTGACTTCAGCTTTCTCCTGGCAGGTGCATGCACCGTGGCACTGTTCGCGATGAACACGGAGTGGGTCTTCCGCAGCCGCCGCTTTGCTCTCCGGTCCCTCGCGGCGTTCACGACGCTTTACACGTTCATCTACGTTCTCCTGCGGGTGAAGGCCTATGCTCTCCTGGTCGGCGCTATCGCCAGCTTCGCGGCGGTCGCGGCGGCCATGTACATCACGCGCAACGTGGATTGGTATGGGAACAGCGCGGCTGCCACCGGCTTCGCTGCGACCGCGGGTCCCGCCGAGGCGAACGCTCGCGACCCCTGGCTGGACTAGTGGGTTCCGGCAGAGTTTTGCCGCCAACGAGAAAGACTGGCGAACGGTGCTTCCGGACGCGGCGTCGGCATGGTCTTATGCAATAAAGCGCCACCTGAGACCTGACAGGATATCCGGCGAACAGGATTGCATCGATGCAGACTCTGCTCCAGAACCTTCGCTTCAGCCTTCGTATGCTGTGGAAGAGCAAGGGCCTTACGATCACGGTACTGCTCACGGTGGCGCTGGGGATCGGCGCCAATACAGCAATCTTCACCGTGGACTACGCAACGCTGCTGGCGCCGATGCCGTACCCGGAGCCGAACCAGCTGGTGATGGTGTGGTCGAAGATCCAGACGTACCGTGACGCCGTTTCGGCCGGTGATTATCTGGATTGGAAGCAGCAGAGCAGTGCCTTTCAGGACCTGAACGCATGGACTGGCGGATCCTTCAACATCGCGACCAAGGATCAGCCCATGCTGGTTCCCGGGTCGCAGACCACGCCGGGCTTTTCCAGGATGATGGGCAGCAGCTTCGTCATGGGCCGGGACTTCCTGCCGGAGGAAGGGCAGGTGGGCAAGGATCATGAGGTCATCCTGACTCACAAGCTGTGGATGAAGCTGGGGAGCAATCCTAAGGTTCTGGGCTCGTCGGTAATGTTGAACGGCGAACCATACACGGTGGTCGGGGTCTTTGGGCCGGGTTCAGCGGACCGGTCCAACAGCCAGCTTTCCGTTCCGCTCGCCTTCAAGCCGGACCAGGTCAACCATGACTTTCACTGGCTGTCGGTGATGGGCCGGCTAAAGCCCGGGGTGACGATCAAGCAGGCGCAGGCCGACATGGATACGGTGACCGCGCACATCGCGACCGCCTATCCAAAGAGCAACAAGGGTTCGGGTGCGCTTGTGGATCCGCTGAAGAACGACTTCCTGCCCAGCGAACGCATCCTGACGCTGTGGCTGCTGATGGGCGCGGTGGCGTTTGTTCTGCTGATCGCGTGTGTGAATGTGGCGAACCTGCTGCTGGCGCGGAGCATCTCGCGGCAGAAGGAGATGGCGATTCGCAGCTCGCTGGGAGCGACGCAGAAGATCATCTTCACTCAGATCCTGACCGAGAGCCTGTTGTTGGCGGTGGGTGGCGGCGTTCTGGGCGTCGGCGTTGGATGGGCGTTGCTGCGCGGGCTGGTGGCCGCGATGCCTCCTTTCACCCTGCCCGACGAAGCTGACCTGAGCTTGAACATTCCCATCCTGCTGTTCACCTTGGCCGCGACGACGCTGGCGGGCTTGTTGTTCGGGTGCGTTCCGGCGTGGCACGCGTCGAAGGCCGATCCGGCGCAGACGCTGAAAGAGGGTGGCGGAACGGGAACGGGAACGGGCCGAAAACGGCTGCGGCGCTCGCTGGTCGTGGGGGAGTTCGCGCTGGCACTGGCCCTGCTTGCGGGCGCGGGGCTGGCGATTCATAGTTTCGTCAACCTGACGCGGGTCGATCTGGGGCTGAAAACAGATCACATCCTGACCTTCTTCCTTCCGGTTCCGGAGTCACGTCCCAAGGAGCCGGAGAAGATTATTGCCTACTACCGGCAGATGCTGGACAGCATTCGGTCAGTCCCGGGAGTATCGCAAGTGACGGCCATGACCGGTATCCCGCTTGAAGGCGCAGGCTTTGGCATGCCGTTCACCCTGGCCGGGGATGCCGGATACAACGATCCATCGCAGCGGCCCAATACCAGCTTCGGCATGGCGACGCCTGACTTTCTTTCGACCTTCGGAATCACATTGCTGAAGGGCCGCACCTTCAGCGAGCAGGACACGGCTGCGAGCGTAAAGGTGGCGATGGTGAATGAGGAGTTCGCCAAGCTCTATCTCAAAGGGAAAGACCCGCTGGGCCAACGAGTGATGGTGGAGGAGCTGATTCCCGGGGTAACCAAGCTGGGACCGCCGAGCGCGTGGCAAATCGTCGGGGTGTATCACACGGTCCGCAGCTCCGGCATGCGCCAGGATCGGCCCGAGATGTATGTGCCGTTCTGGCAAATCCCGTGGCCGAGCGCAGGGATCGGGGTGCGCACGGCGGAGGACCCGGGGACGATGATCCCATCGATCGCGGCAGCCGTGCATCGGGTGGACTCGCAGATCGCCTTGGGTGAGCCACTGACCATGGATCAGGTAAGGAGCCAGGTCTTGGCCGACGATCGGTTTACTGTTGTGCTGTTTGCGACCTTCGCCGCGGTTGCACTCTTGCTCGCGGCGCTGGGGATCTATGGGGTGATGGCGTTTTCTGTTGCGCAGCGGTCGCATGAGATTGCGCTGCGCATGGCTCTGGGCTGTGACCGGCGACGCGTGGTGGGGCTAGTGGTGCGAGAAGGGTTTGTGCTGGCGTGCATCGGGTTGGCGATCGGTATGGTGGGCGCGGTCTTCATCGGGCGCGCCATGCAGACGATGCTGTTCGGGGTGGGTGCACTGGACCTTACCGCGTTCGGCTCGGTCGGGCTGATCCTGCTGCTCGCGGCGGTTGTGGCATGCTTCGTTCCGGCAAGACGCGCCGCCTCCGTCAAGCCGATGCAGGCCTTACGGCAGGAGTGAAGGCCGGTGATGGAGGAAGCTACGTGTGGAATGGAGCAGGTAATCGCCTTTGCGAGCTGCGGGAACGAGCGCCCAGCCAGGCTGGAGTTTGAGCGTCCAGCCGTCCCCCTTGAGGGGGCTCCCGCTGATGCTGTTCGGGGCGGTGACGACGACGGAGCCCCACTCCCCCTTCACGAGCGCGCCCTTCGAGACCTCGAGAACCCCCCATACGTCCGAGATCCGGATCTCCGGGACACGATGCCGAGATCGTCGAGCGGCAGCAGGGTTCGCGGGTCGAACTGCACGCTCCTCTTCTGGAGCGGAATGGTCAGCGTAGGCCCTTGGATGAACTGGGTGCGGTAGCGCGTAAGCCGCGCCTGGCGCACAGTTTCGTCTTCGGTTTTGGTGGTATGGAGCGCGAGGCCATCGTAGCGTAAGGCTTCGAGGCCATCGTAGCGTAAGGCTTGTTGCTGCGTGGCGTGTTCCAGGTCGGCCGGTGCGGAGCACCATGCGAGCAGTTCCAGATCGGGCAGTGAGGTTCGCTCAGATGCGGCGGAATTCTGCTTAGCTTACCGGATGTGCTCGCAGCGCAATCAAGAATCCGCACACACCCGAGCGCATGCGAATTCTCGCAACCGCCGATAGAAGCGTCGCGTTCCGGTCAGCCGCTATAACACCAAAGAGTGCTTGCCTCGCGGGGATCATGCCTGTATAAAGCTCCCGTCTCTCCCTTGCGCAAGGAACGTGCGCACCAGAGCAGTTTGCACTGGTGCATGAGGTGAAGGTATGTCCGTTCTCAACCCTTTTCGTCGGGCGTTCCCCGAGCCGCAGCGAGGCGCGCCCTGCTCTTTGCGGTCGGACTCTGCAGCACGGAGGCGGGTCTCAAGCGCAGGGTGCGCGAGTGTAGGGCGTCTGCTCCGGACGGCAGGCCTTGTTGCTTGCTGTGGCGGGTCTCTACCTGCAGGGGCTTCGGTGCCGGATTGGGTGCACGCCGCCGCCTCTCAGGTGCTTCCGCCTGAGCCCGCGTCGACGAAGGCCGTTGTTCTGCTGAACGACGAGACGTACAGCGTGGCTCCGGACGGCCGCGCGACCCTGAAAGTTCGCCGCGTGGTGAAGATCCTGCGCCCGCAAGGACGAGAGGATGCGGAGCCTTCGGTCTGGTATGACAAGGACTCGAAGGTGACTTCGTTTCACGTGTGGAGCATCGATCCCGCGGGACACGAGTACTCGCTGAAGGATAATGACATCCTGGACCTGGGAACGCCGGGCGAAGGCGGGGAACTCTACTCCGACGATCGTGTGAAACGGGCGGTGCCGCCCGGGCGCGATCCTGGCGGCGTAATTGCGTTCGAGTACGAAAGGCGCGAACGTCCGTATCTTGCGGAGACGAGCTGGTTCTTTCAGGACGATCTGCCGCGCGTGGCGCAGAGCTTCACGCTTGCTTTGCCTGCAGGGTACACGTTCACCACCTCGTGGGCCCACCATGCGAACGTGGAGGCGACGAGACTGCCCGACAACAGTGTTCGCTGGCAGCTCGACAATCAGCCCGCGATTGATCTGGAGGATCTGCCCCTTTCTCCGAGCGAGGGCTCGTTGGCGGGCCGGATGACGGTTCACTACAGCGGCGCGGGCTTAGCGGAGCCACAGGAAGGAACCTGGCGTGGGATCGGGGAGTGGTATGACCGGCTCTCGCGGGATCGTCTCACCGCGTCGCCTGAGATCGCGGCCAAGGCCGCCGAGCTCACCGCGGGGAAGACGGACTTCTACGAAAAAGCCGAAGCGATCGGTGACTTTGTTCAACAGCAGATTCGGTACTTTGTCGTCGAGATGGGCATTGGTGGATACCAGCCGCACCCGGCTCAGGAGATCTTCCGTGGCCGCTACGGAGACTGCAAGGACAAAGCGACCCTGCTTTCGGCGATGCTTTCCAGCGTGGGCATTCACAGCGCGCTTTTGATGGTGGACACGCAGCGTGGGGTGATTGACCCGGGCTCTCCGTCCATCATCGGCAACCATATGATCGGCGCGATCGAGATCCCGGCCGGCTATACGTCCCCCAGGCTGCACAGCATCGTCACGGCCGACACCGGCAAACGTTATCTCATCTTCGATCCTACCTGGGAGAAGACGCCGTTCGGTCAGTTGGAGAGCAATCTGCAAGGCAGCTACGGCATTCTAATGGAGGCCACTGCAAGCCAGATCATTCAATTACCCGTGCTGAGCCCCGACCTCAATCGTATCGAGCGACAGGGGCATTTTCAGTTGGCCGTGGATGGCACCTTGAACGGCGACGTTTCGGAGAAACGCTTTGGCGATCTTGCCGAGCGGCGCCGCGAGGTCTTCGGCAAAGATGCCACAGCGCAGCAGCTCTATCTCGATCGTAGTGTGGCGCGGGACTTCGCCTCAGTCTCCTTGTCCGATCTCAAAGTAGAGAACGCGCAGGCGTTGAACCAGGACCTTACCGTGACGTACCAGTTGCAGGCTCATCACTTCGCTTCGTCGGCGGGCCCGCTGCTGTTGGTCCGCCCGCGTGTTTTGGGCAGCGAGGCGATGCAGATCGACCGCAAGCAACGCAAGGTAGGTATCGACCTGGGCGAGACCATGCAGGCGCATGACACCTTCACGATCGACCTACCGGACGGCTATACCGTCGACGAGGTCCCGGATCCGGTGAAGGTGGATCTGGGTTTTGCCTCCTATGAGAGCGCGACGGAGCTGAACGGGCACGCGCTCCGTTACAGCCGAACCTTCGTGCTGAAACAGGTAACGCTTCCCGCCGAGAAGTATGCGCAGGTGCAACAACTCGCGGGATTGATCGCCGCGGATGAGCAGAGCCGGGTTGTTTTGAAGCGAGCTAATTGAGGCGACAAGAGCGGCAAACAGGAAAGGGTGGGCATGCACGATCACAAGGGCGAAACACTGCGGAACGGCTTGACCACGCGACGTCGAAGAGGCACGCGAGGGTCCTCGTGGCTATCCTGTGTTCTGTTTCTCGGGACCTTTGCCGGCGCCGCTGGGAGAGCGAACGCAGCGGACTTCGTGAAGCCGACGCCGGAAGAACTGGCGATGACCTCGTTGCCCAATTACCCAAGAGTGCCGGCGGTGATTCTGTACAAGGAAGAGATCACGAAAGACGATCTCCATTCGGTGCAGCGCTACAACCGCATCAAGATCCTCACGGAATAGGGCAAGATGTACGCGAA
>CAXTWN010000002.1:19189-43996 GCA_964248055.1 uncultured Acidobacteriaceae bacterium
GCTATGTGAGTTCAACAGGTTCGTACTGGGACGTTGGAGACGACAAGACCGTGGAGGCGATCTCTGGACGAACGATTCATCCGGACGGCACCATCATCCCGTTCACGGGGAAGCCGTACCTGAAGGTCGTAGCGAAGACGGGGGGCTTCAAGGTCCAGGAGAAGGTCTTCACGCTTCCTGACGTGACCGTGGGGAGCATTATCGAGTACCGCTACGACACTCGCATCAATGACAACGTTTACGAGTCGCCCACCTGGCTGATCCAGGAGGAGCTCTTTGTGAAGTCGGCGCACTTTGCGTGGTGGCCGACGAGCAAGGCGCTGGTCGGCGAGGAAGAGAAGCCCATCACCACCATCGCCTGGTTCCCGATTCTGCCCCCAGGCGCAAAGATCGACAGCCATGAGATCCCAGGGGGCTGGAGAACGGGAGGACTGCCGTATCGCGTCTTTGAGTTGACCGTGCAGGATGTGCCGCCGACCGTCACCGAAGAGTACATGCCGCCCATCTCCAGCTTCAGCTACCGCGTTCAGTTCAGCTTCACACCCTACCGAACGACTCAGGAGTTCTGGGCGAATGAAGGCGAACGGTGGTCCAAGCGCATCAACAGCTATGCGACGCCCAACGGCGCGCTGACCAAGGAGACGCACGAGATTGTCTCCAGCGCAACCACGTCGGAAGACAAGCTTCGTGCTCTTTACGCCGAGGTGATGAAGTTCGAAAATACGGAGTTTACCCGCGAGCGCGACAGCCGGGAGGACAAGGCGGCCGGCTTGCACACCGTAGCCAATGCCGAGGACATCTTTAAAGCGCGTCGGGGTTCTCCGAACCAGTTGACCGAGCTTTTCATCGCGATGGCACGGGCCGCGGGTTTTGCCGCCTACGCGATGTACGTCCCCGATCGCTCGGAGACCCTGTTCACCCCGCAATGGCTGAGTCTGCGCCAGCTGAGTGCCCTGGTTGCCATCGTGAACGTGGACGGCAAGGAGCGCTTCTTCGATCCCGGGTCACGCTACTGCCCGTTCGGACAGCTCGCATGGCAACACGATCTGGTCGCAGGACTGCGTCAGACCAAAGACGGAACGACGCTCGATCATACGGAGGGCGCGTTTTACAGACAGAACCACATCACGCGCGTAGCCAATCTCACCATGAACGCGCAAGGCGAGGTGACCGGAAAGGTAGATCTGAGCTTCTGGGGCTCGGCGGCCTTGCGTTGGCGCCAGGCATCCCTGCGTGGAGACGATGCCAGCTTGCGCAAGGAACTGCGGGAGACGGCGGAAGAGCTTCTCCCGAAGACGCTCGACATCGAGGTCGCAGACGTCCGGGACCTTACCGAGTACGAGAAGCCGCTGGCCGTCAGCTACAAGGTGAAGGGCACGTTGGGAAGCATGATGGGCAAGCGCATGATGCTGCCGGTAGACGTGTTCCTCGCGAATCAGTCCGCGACCTTCCCGCATGAGAAACGCCAGGTGGCGGTCTACTTTCATTATCCGCAGTATGTGCAGGACGCTGTTCGCATCAACTTCCCGCAACAGCTGACCGTCGAGGCCGCACCAAGCTCGACGACCTACACGATTCCCAAGCTCGCAAGTTACACCATCAATGTCGCCCCGGGTACCGGCAACATCACGACGCGTCGCGACTTCGTGTTCAACGATATCTTCGTTCTGTCGAAAGACTACCCCAACGTGCGGACCTTCTACTCCCAGTTTGAGTCCAAGGATCAGGAGAACGTGGTCCTCAAGACCGCTCCGCAGAACACAGACACAGCGAGCGCTCCCGCTACCGATTAGGCATCGACGCACTTGTCGGCGCCCCGCTGGCAGCTTGCACCAGCCTGGCGAGAGACTCCTGAAACGTGAAACGGACGATGCCGCCGGGCTGTCGCGCGGCATCGAGCACAGCCTGAGCGCGGGTGACCCATGCTGCTGGTGCCGGCTTGCCTCCGCTGATCCAATCCATGGCTTCGATGCCGAGCTGACTCAACGTTGCGAGCTGATCTGTGCGGGGTTGCACATCGGCAAGCAAGGGGGATGTCCCGATCTGCGCCTTCGCTCCAGGAACACACGCTTGCCACTTATGAAACTGGCTGGTGAGCGCTGATGCCGCTTCGTGATCGCCGCCGTGGTTTTTCATGAAGCGATCTGTCAGCAGTTCCATGCGGTGCCGAGACGGAGGATCGGGTCGCACGGCATCCACAAACCGATCCAGCACCGTGAGTTGTGAAGTCTCCTGTTGCTTGTATCGATCACTGAAGGGTACCGGTTCCAGCGCGGAAGCAAAGACTCGCAGATCGTCGATGTCTTGCGATTGCGCCAGGGTACGCAGGCTGCTGTCTTCCTGGCTGAGGTGATGCAAGCCAAGCCCTTCGATCTCAACCGAGACCTGATCGAGCCTGCGGTACATATCGTTGACGTCACGCACCTGCTGTGGCGACCAGAGCCGCTCCGCTATCGCGGCGGACCGCGGCCAGACGCGCGAATCAATGCTGGTGGCATTCACGTGTTCACCCCACATACAGATCTCGCCGCCGAGAATGAGGAGTTGCTGCGCGGGCGCGAGTGTGGTGTTCGCCGGCACTGGATCGACAAGGTAGTGTTCGCCCGCGGGGCGCATGCCGTCCAGGTAGTAGCCCGCGGAGAGGATGCCCTGATAACCCCCCTGCGCTCCCTTAGCCAGCGATGCCTCGCCGCGCCATGATTGAACGACGACGTCCTTCGGCAGCGCCGGATTCAGGATCTCGTCCCAGCCCACCATGTGCTTGTGCAGCTTCGTCAGAATCGCGAGAACGCGTTGATTGAAGTACGCCTGCAGGGCATCGCTGTCCTTCAGGTTGTGGGCGCGCATGAACGCCAGGATGCGCGGATCGGACTTCCAATCCGGAGAGACCGTCTCATCGCCGCCGATGTGAAGGTAAGGATCGGGGAAGAGCGTCACCATCTCTCCCAAAAACCGTTCGAGAAAGCTGTAGGTCTCTTCGCGTGTGGGGTCGAGCGCTACATCCGAGATGCCGAACTCGCGTCGTATGCCTTGAGGCGTGTGGCCGCTTGCAAGTTCGGGATACGCGACCAGCCAGGCCGTGGAGTGTCCAGGCATCTCAAACTCCGGGACGACGCGGATGCCGCGGGCACGCGCATACTCCACGATCTCCCGCGCATCCTGTTGCGTGTAGAACAGGCCGTCGGATCCCACGCCGGTCAGCTTGGGAAAGACCTTGCTCTCGATGCGAAAGCCCTGGTCGTCCGTGAGGTGCCAGTGGAACACGTTCAGCTTTACGGCTGCCATGGCGTCCAGCATGCGCTCCAGCACGGGGACAGGTTCGAAGTGGCGTCCGCAGTCGATCATGAGGCCGCGCCAGGCGAAGCGAGGCTTGTCTTCGATGGACACCGCGGGCAGGATGAAATGGTCGGCGGCAGGCTGGACAAGTTGCTCCAGCGTCTGCAGCCCATGGAGCGCTCCCACGACGGTAGCCGCGTGCAGCCGCACCCCTCGCGAGGTCACGTCCAGCTTGTACGATTCGTCTTCGTCGAGCGACTGAACCGCTTCGCCGGCCTGCTCTACCTCCAGCCCGAGTGCGCTGGACGGTCCCGTGCCAAGCGCGGTGGCAAGGTGCAACCCTGTTCTTTGCTCGAGGCGCTCCATGGTGCGCATCACGGCGGCGGCGAGGCGCTCATCGTGGACACCGGTCGCGCTTGCCGCAAACGCGGCGGTGAGGACCAGTGCACCCTGACCCGGGTGCAGCGTGGCCGGTTGGGGCATCAGGTTGTTCACCATCTGCGCGCGCGCAGACGCACCGGCAACAAGCGCCGCAAAAAAGGTAAACCGCACACCTGCGGTACAGATTCGGAGCTTGCGTCGCATCACTCTCCCTGTCCCCGGCCTGAGGTAGTCCGCGGCTCTTTTCGTGCTGATCTGATCATCCTAGCGTCTTCCGAAGTGGAGCCACTCCTGTGAGCGATAGCCCATCGCATTGAGGGCGGGCAAGTAGGCCATGCTCGCTCTGGGGCGGGGCTACGGAAGCACTGAGCGATCCCATGTCGAACGCAGCCAGGGCAAGCCGCGGTACGAATCGGCAACCATCCAGGCCCCGGCCATCAGCGCGATGTTCAGAATGGTCTCACTCCACTGGAACGGACTGCTTGAGCCTTTCGCGACGATTGGGATCCAGACTACGAACAGGAAGAGTGCAATCTGAAGGGCGGAGAGCGCGACGGCGAGCCGGGCACAGACTCCGATGAGGGTCGCGACGCCCGCTGCGATGAAGGTGCAGCCTGTGAAGTACGCCCAGAACAGGTGACCTGGCAGCCAAGTGGGAATGAGCGATATCGTGTCTTTGACATCGAGGAAGTGAGCGACACCGAAGAAGATCAAGCAGAGGCCGTAAAGCATGCGCGCGAGGCGAAGGCCGTTGTGACCGCTGGCGTAGCGGAGATGTGTTCGATCCCACGCGTTGGCAAACCATACGTAGAGTACCCACGCGGCGGCCACCATGACGGTGAGCGGAAACAACGACCAGCAGGCGCCGAAGGCGGTTTGTAAGAAGAAGTTCGGTAGTCGGAAGAACAGCAGCCAAAGCGTAAGAGTGGCCAGGAGAGCGCGCGCGGCTATGGTTGCCATGCGCGGGAAGAGCAGGCCCAAGCCGGTCGTAAGGGAGATGAGCGCGCCAAGGTATAGGAACGCTTCGTGTCCGGGAACACTGGTCGAGATGGGAGTCCATAGCGGAACGAAGTCGCGATAGAGCAGACCCACGAGACCGAGGCCGATCATGGTAACAGCGAAGATCGCATGACCTATGCTTGCGACGCGCATCGGCGAGGGCTCCAGGTGACGCTTCAGTGTATCGGGCCGCCGAGAAGCACGGTGGAAGTGTTTCCGTTGTCCTTTCCACGTTCCCGGAGTACCCAGTCGTTACCCGCCTGCCGACATGCTGGGTTGCATGGCCAAACGCTTCACCCTTCGCGGTGTTTGGCGTTGGGAAAGATGGTCAGGCGCAGGTGCGTGCTGCCGTAGGGCACGAGCGAGATCTGCTCGACGGTCTCGCTTACCGCGGTGTTGGCCATGTCGGGCAGGGGAGGGGTGAACTTCCTGGCCACGTTGTCTGGATCGGTTTGCAGGGTCCATGCGGGAAGCTGCCTCGCGGGCACTGTCAGGGGGATGGGAGGGTGGGACCACGGATCGGCAGCCTGCTCGGGGGTGAAGGGGCTCTGGTGCACGGTCACCTCGGTCTCCAGGGTCGTACCGTCGATGGCCAGGGCGTAGTTCCATGGCGACTGCGGCGTCGCCTCCCAGGCGGGGAACTCTGGCGTGCTGTACCTGGGTAGAACCTTCGCCTCCCAACGTGCATTGATGGGAAGAGAGTAGACCAGCGGACCGCGCTCCAGACCGACGCCGTTTTGAGGCCAGTGCGTGAGGGCGAGCCGCATGGGAAGGGTTAGAGTGATGTTGTCCCCGGACTGGAAGGTGCGATGCAGAACCGCGAAGCCTTTGCCGTTTCGGGTGATTTCGGCAGCGGTGCCGTTGATGGTGATCGCGGGAGAGGCGCACCAAGCGGGAATGCGAAGAGACAAAGGAAAGGTGACCGCACGCTCGCACTCGATCCGGAGGTTGATCGTGTCTTCGAAGGGGTAGTTGGTCTGTTGATGAAGCACGACCGGCGTCTTCGACGCGCCGAGTGGCAGCGTGACCTTTGACGGTCCGTAGAGCACAGCGGCGACGCCGTCGTCGGACGTGGTCATCCACATGCGGATCACGTAATTGGGGAAGATGCGGTGCACGTTGCCGCCGCAGCAGGCGGTGCGCTGGCCGGGGTTGGGCTGAAAGGCCATCATGCTGCCACCGTGTTCTTTGAACTTCGGCCAGTTGTGATCGGAGTCCAGCGTAGCGAGGACCTGGTTAGGACAGGAGAAGTATTGGAGCGCCCTCCAGTCTTTCTTGAGAGCGCCGGGAGCGGCGTTAAAGCACGCGCGTTCGATGCGGTCGCCCCAGACCGCATCCCCGGTGGCCTGCAGCATGTACCCCCAGGACCAGGTATGGTCGGCGATGTCGCAGGTCTCGTGTGAGTCGAGCGAGGTGGTGGTGCTGAACCACTCCGAGGTGGAGGGAATGCCGTCAATCAGCATGTGGTGATCGAAGATACGGCGCTGATCGGCTTCGGCAAAACGCAGGTACTCCTCTTTGCCGGTGTACAGATAGAGGATGGCCGGCTGCTTGGAGGTCTCGGCGTAGGTTTCGCCGTGGGCGTTGATGGGGGTATCAGCTTCAACGCGCATGACGCCAAGGTCCGTGTTTTCCGGATCATCAGCGTACTTCTGGTACTCCTGCCAGGCGTTTCCAGCCAGGGTCAGAAGGCGGCGGTTCCCCGTGACCGCGTAGGTCCACAGGATCGTTTCGATGTTGTTGACGTTGCGCTTGGGCTTTCCGTAGGACGCTTGATCCGAAAGGTAATGATGCTGGATGGCCTTCGCGAGGTCGGCGTGTTGCAGGCCGGGCAGCGATACCTGCGCGTCATAGACGGCGGCCACGCTGCGAAAGAAGACCGTGTGCGGCCAGCGATGATAGTCGGCGAGTGGATCCTCGAAGACCTCCGGCCCGAGATAGCCTTCGAGGTCGGGATGCGACATCGTGTAGGTGATCGGCTCGGTGGTTTTGCGCAGTAGGGACTCCTGTTTGAGCAGGATGGCGAGGCGGGTGGCGCCATCGATCCAGTAGGCCCGCTGTTCCCACGGCCACCAGACCTCGTACTCCTGCTCCGGCATCCAGTACGCCCCTTCGTGCTCCTTGCCCCAGTAGTCCTGGGTGAAGGGCCAGGAGATCTCAGGCAGGTGGGAGCCAAGGCCGGCGGCTTGCTTTTGCAGCCACTCCCGCAGCCAACCTTCCGGGAGAACGGCACCGGGCGGAAGGGCGCCGAGGGCGCCGAAGTACGGAATGGTCTTGGCGCGCTCGCTTTGTTCCGCGAAAAGGTACTCCGGGCCGGCCGCGAGAGCCGCTGTGAACAGAGTGAGGCGAAGGAACTCACGCCGATCAAGCGATGGTGACTCCTGGTGGACGTTCTTGCACATGATGTGTCGTTTCTCCGGCTTCACCCGGGAACAAGGCTGCAGATCAGGCGATCGTTCGCGGGGTCTCCGCTACGTGGCGAGAGAGCATGGAGGCGCCGATGAGCGGGGCGTCTTCGCCCAGGGTCGAACGGCATACCCGGACACGCTCGGCTACCGTGTCGTAGGCGTTTGCGCGCACAAACGCGATGAGCGGATGGAGCAGCAGTTCCGCAGGTGCATTGCTGATACCACCGCTCAGGCAGATGATCTCGACGCTGTTTAGATTAATGAGGTTGACAAGTCCGATGCCGACGTACTTCACCACGGCATCGGTTAAGGCGCGCGCTTGCGGGTGATTCGCTTGCGCGAGGCTGTAGACATCGTCGACGGTGACCGCCGAGGCGGCTTTGCTGAGGCGTTCGCCTAAATCCGGTATGCGTTTCTGCGCCTCGCGCACAATGGCCAAGCCGCCGGCGTGTGCTTCCAGGCATCCGCAACGGCCGCAGTTGCACGCGTGTCCCTGAAACTCAACGATCTGGTGCCCGAACTCGCCGGCGGTGTTCATCGCACCGTGAAAGATCCTGCCATCGAAGACCATGCCGCATCCAACACCCGTACCCAGGGTGACCGCCGCAACGCTGCGCATCCCTTGACCTTCACCGACAAGGTATTCGGCCCATGCCGCGGCACGGGTGTCCTGCGCAACGTGGATGGGAACACCGAAGGCATCTCGAAGTTCATCGCCGAGTTCGACGTTTCGCCAGAAGATATTCGGCGCATACACGACGGTTCCCGTCTTCGTATCCGCCGTGCCGGGAACGCCGACCCCGATACTCGCAACGGCGCTGAGCGGTGTCTGGCTTTCCTCAAGCACGGCCCCGATGGTGTCCGTAATGCACTGCATCATCGCTGCCGGGCCGTTCTGCGGATAGGTGGGCGACTTGCGCTGCTTGAAGATGCGGCCCTGCCCGTCGATCAGCCCGACTTTGATGTTGGTGCCGCCAACGTCCACGCCGATGTTCAGAGCCTCTCCTTGCATCGCTTCTCCTGTCATTGCGTCGGCGGAGCGCAGGCGCCCCCGCGTGCAAAGGTTTACCTGCGAGTTTGCTCGTACATGGCGATCTTCTGAACGCGATCCTGGTGACGGCCACCTTCGAAGGGCGTGGCGAGCCAGGTTTCGACGATCATCTTGGCGAGTTCAATGCCAACGACGCGAGCGCCAAGCGCGAGGATGTTCGTGTCGTTATGTTCGCGGGAGAGCCTGGCGGAGTAAGGCTCGCTGCAGACTACCGCGCGGATGCCGTTTACCTTATTGGCGCTGATGGAGATGCCGACGCCGGTACCACAGAAGAGGATGCCCTTCTGGTACTGTCCTGAGGCGACCGCCTCCCCTACCTGAAAGCCGAAGTCGCAGTAGTCGACGCGCTCTGTGCTGCAGGTGCCAAAGTCTCGCACGTCTTCGCCACGGCTTTGCAGGTAGCTCTTGATCGTCTCTTTCATGTCCAGAGCGGCGTGGTCGGAGGCGATGGCAATCATGATCTTGCTCTCCTGTGGTGTGCGTTCGCGTTAGCCGAGCATGGAGGAGACGAGCAGGAAGAGCCCTGCCAGAAAGAAGGCGAACATGCCCGCGATCATCACCTGCGTGCCCCGGGAGGCGCCCTTTGTCTCCTTCCACACGCAGATGCCCCAGATGGCGGCGATCATGGTGCCTCCCTGACCAAGGCCATAGGCAATCGCGGGGCTCGCGGCTTTGGAGGCGACGAAGTTGGAGGTGACGCCCACGCCGTTGATCACTCCGCCAAGCACGCCGATCATGTGGAACTTGAAGGTGCCGGAGCGGAAGTAGTCCGCGTAGGTGACCTTTTCGCCGCGGGTGGGATGGGACATCAGGTAGGTGTTGAAGAGCAGGTTGGAGACAAAGCTGCCGGCGCAGTAGACAAGCACGCCGGCGTAGGGTCCAAACTTGCCGGGCGTGAGGTGCGTGAAGCTGAGCGAGACGGACCGCTGTACCAGGAAGTAGAAGAGGCCCATCAGAACGCCGCCCGCGAGAGCGAGGGTGATGCCTTTGCGAAGCTGGCCGGGCTCACTCGCGTGCTTTTGCACGTTGCGGTAGGCGAGAGCGTCGAGAATGATAGCGGTCAGGATGAGACCGACGCCGGTGAAGATCAGCAGCGGACGGCCCGAGGGCTGATCGACGTAGTTGATCACCACGCCTTCGACCAGAGCGATGCCGATGGCAATGGGATAGGCGACTGCCATGCCCGCGATATCCAGCGCGGCCATGAAGAGCATGTTCGCAAGATTGAAGACGACACCGCCCAGAATCGCCCACTCGTAGCTGGTGGCACTGCCCTGACGAAGATCCGCGAAGAGTGTGCGGCCGTCTGAGCCGAAGCTGCCGAAGGTGAGTCCGAGCAGCAGCGGCAGCAACAGATAGCCGACCGCCTGATCCCAGTAGAAGAGCGGAAAGGCGTAGGACCGCGGTTCCAGCTTGAGCGTGTTGGCCCAGGATCCCCAGCAGAACATGGTGAGAATGCAAAGCATCACGGCAATGGAGTAGGAGTGAACAATCATCATGGGACACGCTCGGGGGCTTGGAGGATCGATCGTACGGTATTGACGGCGTTAGCGATGGTATGGTCCCGGTGGAAGATGCTTGAGGTACCGCCGACCAGCATGGTGGCTCCGGCGGCCACCATGGTGGGGATGTTGGCGAAGCTGACGTTGCCGTCAACCTGGATCTCGACCTCGTCATGGCCGGTGCTGTCCAGCAGGTGGCGCACGTCGGCGATCTTGCGCAGCGCAGACGCGACCAGCGCCTGGCCGGCAAAGCCGGGATTCACGGTCATCACCGTGACCATGTCGAGGTCGTCGAGGATGTACTCGAGTGTGTGGATCGTGGTGCCGGGGTTCAAGGCAACGCCGGCTTTGGCGCCCCCCTGACGGATCTGTTGCAAGGTGCGTTGGACGTGGTGCGTCGCTTCCGCGTGGATGCATACATAGCGTGCGCCTGCCCCGATCGCGCGATCGATGTAGCGCTCCGGCTCTTCGACCATGAGATGGCAGTCCATAGGCGTGTCGGTGATCCGGCCGATGGCCTGCATCATCGAGAAGTCCAGGCAGAAGTTGTTGACGAAACGTCCGTCCATGATGTCGATGTGCAGGAGATCGATGCCGGCGGCGCGCAGTTGCCGCAGGTCGGCCTCAAGCATCGTGAGGTTGGCACAGGCGACAGATGCCTCGAGCTTGATCGGTCTGGCCATGGTTCTCAGGATGGTCTTGGTCACCTATCGCGCGGGTCCCCGTTGCCGGTCGCCCGCGATTCGCCGGAGCCTGCGTGACAGGAAAGGCACAACGAGTGGCTGCAATGAAAGCTTTCAACAAGAAACGGAGGCGAGTGTAGCGAGGCACCGAAAATGTTGTCAAGGCAAACCTGCAAACTTGTCTACGCGAGGACGATGCGGGCGCAAAAGACTCTCTTGCAGACAGAGGAGCCGGGACAAATGCTTTGATATCCTCACGGAAACTCTGGATGGTGCGGGCCTCGTGCTCGAAACCGGCAGAAGCCTGCGAGGGCGTGCTGTGGTACGGATTCGGCAGAGGAGGCATGCATGGCCAACATGAAGCAGATCGCGCAGTTGGCCGGCGTGTCCCTGGGCACCGTGTCGCACGTCCTCAACGGAACCGTTCGCGTTCGCGAGCCGCTGCACAAGCGGGTGATGGAAGCGGTCAAGGTCACGGGCTATCAGCCAAGTCAGCTGGCGCGGGGGCTTCGGCGGGAAAAGACCAACATCCTGGCGATGATCATCCCGGACATCCTGAACCCGTTCTTTCCGGGCATTGTGCGGGGTGCGGAAGATGTGGCTTTCTCTAACGGCTTCCGCCTCGTTTTATGCAACACGGACAACGATCACGAGAAGGAGGTGGCGCACCTGAGTGCGTTGCAGACGTACCTGCCCTCCGGCTTGATCGTGATTCCTTCCGACTCAAGCGACCTCACCGTGCAGGCGCAACGCTACCGTGATGCGGGGGCAGCGGTGATCTGCCTGGATCGCCTGCCAAGAAACTGGGAGGGCGACAGTGTCACCGTGCATAACAGCGCAGGGGCGGCGGGAGCGACGTCTCATTTCATTGCTTTGGGTCACCAGCATGTAGCCGCGATCACCGGGCCGCTGCACCTGAGGAACTCGCAGGATCGTTTGTCCGGATTCAAGCGAGCGCTTCGCGCAGCAAAGATTGCGTTGCCCGCGGAGTACGTTCAGGAGACGAGCTTCGATCGTGCCGGGGGCTATGCCAGAACCAAGCTCCTGCTGCAGATGGTGCCGCGCCCGACGGCGATCCTCGCATTTAACGACCTGATTGCGCTTGGAGCGCTGATGGCCATCCATGAGGCCGGTCTCCACTGCCCGCGGGATATCTCGCTCATTGGGTTCGACGGATTGGATTTGACCGAGACGACCACGCCCCAGATCACGTCGGTGTATCAGTCCTCCTACCAGATGGGGGCGGAAGCGGCGAAGCTCGTGTTCGAACGGTTAAAGAACAGCGCGGCGGCGCCCCAGAGAATAGTTCTGAAGACCGAGTTGCGCATTCGAGACTCGGTCGGGCCGGCGCCCAAGAACCAGCCAACGCGCGCCCGGACGAAGTAGGGCCAGACGCGAGCTTAGGCTGATCTCTCTTCGTTCCATCATTGCAAGGTGACCTGCACTGGCGCCGCTGCGCGTTGTTCGAGGTAGACCAGCAGATCGGTGCCATCGAGTCTGTACAGAAGAGCATGCCGCGCGCTCTTTCCCCAAGGGATCGGTCTGCCGTTGATGGACAGACGAGCGGCGCGATCGCCCCAGCCCCGGACAAGCACCGCAACGTTCGCCAGCGGTGCGTTCGCCGAGGCTTGGAAGGTGAACCGCAGCGGCTCGTCATGAGCCTGTGGCGTTGCTGTAAGCACATACGCACGCTGCGCGGGATCATAGCCCTCGCTTTGGTATCCGGCGCTCGCGACCTGCAGCGGGGCAGGGGACAGCCAGGATCTCGCCAAGGGCACCAGATTCGGAAGAGCGTTGGTCGTCATGCCATCCAGAAGAAGTTTGGTGGCCATTGCTGTGTCTTGCGCGTAGGGCTTCCAGAAGAGGTGAGACAACGATGAGTGTGAAGGACGATCGCTGGTGACGCAGGGACGATCGCTGGAGGCGATCTGCGCAACGGGCCAATGATTCCAGCACTCAAACTGGAAGTAGCTCTTTTCGTTGTTGTAGAAGTCGGAGCTGACGCCCTCCGCAGGAACGATCTGAAACGGCTTCCAGGCGGACTTGATGTTGACCAGCTGCATGTTCGCGAGCGGGGGCGTGGTGGTGTCGGACGGACCGAGGGGATCGGCGAAGGCACCCTCGAGATGGGGGCCCCAGGTGTACGTTTTCGTCGCGCCCTGCATGTTGCCTAACGTGATTGCATCCGGGTTGATGTCGTCCTCCGGGCGGCGACCGGGCTGATGCAGGACGATAGTCTCCTGCCACTCATGGACGCCCGCCACATTTGCGCTATGAAGCACCTGCTTCCGGATCGCGACACCGTCGGGGTACACAGTCCAGTACTCATCGGCCCAGTCCGTCCAGCCGGTGCGGGGATCTCGCCAGGCGGCCTTGAGATTGACTGCCTCCACGAGCGCGTAGCGCCAGTGCACGACGACGCGCGCATCATTGTTCTCCAGGATCTCCACATGTGAAAAGCGGGTCTGCTTGTCGGACATGGGCTCGCAGTCCCCACCGTCCGGACAACCTGCGTCCCAGACCTCTAAAAATTCATCGGTGTACCAGATGTCCTTTTCGGAGACCCAGGCGGGCACATAGTTGAGCCCCTGCCAAAACACGAGGCGCACTGGCGATGCGTCAAAACGCACCACAACGTCGTGGCCGGGTCCAGTCTGTCGCAAGCGGTCCCACGGTTCTTCGTACTTCAGACTTGCGTAAAACGCGCCGAAGCGGTTCGGTCCGCCTGGTCCGGAGGGCATCTTCTGCCACCGGAGCACCTCGTCCGTTGGCGCTTTGGTTGCGGAGAACACGGTTGCGATCTCTTCTCCACTCAACGCGTGACCGGTAACGCTAAGGTCGTCCAGAATGCCGTCCAGGGAGTACCAGACGGGATAGGGCGGTTTGACCTCGGCTTCAGGGAAGGGCACCGTCGCCTCACGGACGCGTCCGATCAGGAGGTCCTGAGGAGACGGCGAGAAGGTGCCGTCGACCTGCATCTGTGCGGCAGCATGCCCGTCGACGTAGATCGTCAGAACGCCCTGCCCTCCTGCGGTCTGGTAGGTGCCGGCGAGATGGACCCAACGTTTCAGCGGGATCGTCGTTTTGGTGATGAGGGAGCGCCACTGTCCGTTAAGAGAGATCTGCAGGCTTACGTGGCCAAAGGCATCGATCGCGAAGAGAAATCCCTCCTGCCGCGCCTTCTCGCGGTCGAAGAGGGGCGCCCAGTTCCAGGGATAGGTGTTTAGGGCGACCCAGCTTCGCAGCGTGAAGCCATGTGGCCCCGGGTTGGGCAGGTCAGCCGCAGCGACCGACATGGCCGTGGTATAGCCATCGAAGCGCAAACCCTCCCCGCGCACGCCGGGAACGTAGGTGTACAGACCGTCCAAATGAGCCTTGACGCCCGAGACCGCGTCGATCGGCGAGGCGTGCTGGTCGAGAGAGAACGGCCAGCGGACCTCATCCGAGGTGCCCTGCGCTCTGCAAATCGTCGGGAGGGCTGTGACAGCGACGAGCAGGATGGCTGCGAAGAGACGGTGGGGTTGCATCAAGGTCCTCCAGAAGACTAGGCCCGGTCGATAGCGGTTGTGGTTGCCGGTCAGCAAGTGCAGCAGCCCCGACGGTGGCGTTGAGATGGAAGCTGCGGAAATTCTATTGACAAGCACTTGGCGGCGCGGCTACAGTCTACCCGTTCTTTGAAACCATTCAAGCACAGCCGTGCCCCGCAGGCAGGTACCTCGACCGATGCTCAAAACTCTTCACATTCTGCATACTCCGGAGTTGCTGCATGTTCTTGCGTCCATGGGACACGGTGACGACGTCGCCCTGGTGGACTGCAACTTCCCCGCGGTCTCGGTGGCCCAAAGGCTTGTGCGGCTCGACGGCACGGACCTGCCGACGGCGTTGACCGCCTGTCTGCAGTTGATGCCATTGGATACCTTTGTGGACGATCCGGCGCTGCGCATGATGCAGGTGCACGCGCCTGACGAGGTCCCCGAGGTGCAGCAGGAGTGCCAGGCGATCATCAATCGCATGGAGGGCCGGGAGGTGAAGCTGGCCGGCATCGCGCGCGAACAGTTCTATGAGCGCGCGCGCAAAGCGTTCGCGGTGGTTTACACCAGTGAACTGCGACCTTATGGCTGCCTGCTCCTGAAGAAGGGCGTGATCTTTCCGGCGACAAAGAGCTGAATGCGTGCTCAGTCGAGTGGCTTCGCTCTCCAGAGCGCAAGCGGTCTGTTGAAGACGGTGCAAGGTCGGGACGAAGGATGCAGATGAACGCAAGGATTTGTGTACTCGCGGGCGGCCTGGCATGGGGTTCCGTGGCGGCGTTGTCGCAGCAGGCAGCGCCGCAGTCGGTGGAGATCACCACGCGTTGGGATGACGTTACGACCGTGGCCAGAACAGTTCCCACGACGCAGATCCTGGCGCATGCCTACACGCTGCGCAACAGTCCGATCCACGATCCGCTGTTCAAGGCCCTGGAAGATCTGCACACGGACGACACGCGGCTGCAGTTCTGGTACTCCGTGACGCGACAGGCCGTGCTGGAGATCAAGGAACCGACGGCGACAGAGACGTTTTGGGACTTCACGTACGCCGATCCGCTGGTGGCGGACTTCTACGCTCATACCGCGGGCAAACACCACATGAACATCACGACGATTCCGCGTTGGATGTTCCAGGTTGCGCCCAAACAGGTTCCGGATGATCCGGCGGCTTCGTTCTATGCGTATACCGACGACACACGCGGCGATCTGCTCAAAGATCCCACCGGACGGCAGATCGCCGAGTATCAGGCGCGGATCTTCCAGTGGTACACCCAGGGCGGCTTCACGGACGAGGTAGGGAAGTTTCACAGCTCCGGACACCACTACAAGATCGATTACTGGGATGTTCTGAACGAGCCGGACTTCGAAAACAAGATCACCGTGGAGCAGTACACAAGAATCTACGATGCGGTAGCCGAGGCTATTCATAAGATTGATCCTCATGTGGAGTTCTTCGGGCCGGAGGTGTCCGGTTCGGAGGTGCCGTGGGCTCGGTACTTCCTCGAAGCCAAGAACCATAAGCCCGGTTCGCTGCCGATCGCCTGGTTCACCTTTCACAACTACGTGGATGCTCCGAACGATCCTGCCACGTGGCATGCAAAGTACTTCACCGATCCGGCGAAGAGCGAGACCGACGGAGCGTCAGCCCGAGTCTTTGTGGATCGCATTCAGCAGGTGTTGAAGATTCGCGACGAACTTTCGCCCAACACCAAGGTGATTGTGGATGAACTGGGCACCTTCGACGATGTGAAGACAACGGAGGAGGCGTGCCGCGCGCCGGAGCCGTATCAGGCGTTTCATCCCTTGTACTGGAACGCCATCGGCGCGAACTGGGCCTACATCTTCATCGCTTCAGAACGCCTGAACCTGCCGGTGTTCAGCATGTCGCAGATGATCGGCTACCCCACCCAGTGTCCATCCATCTCCATGTTTGACAAGGACACCGCGAAGCCCAACGCGCACTACTGGGTGCTGCATTTGATCGCACAACGGTTCTCGCCGGGAGCCAAGCTCTTCACTACGACCTCCTCGTCGGCGGATGTCGAAGCGCTGTCGGCCGCCACCGCAACCGAGCGAAAGCTGTTGCTGGTGAACACGACCGGAGCCCCCGTTGCCGTGAACCTTCGCAAGACGTTTGCCGCAGCGGGCAGCAAACCGCTGCGCGCGGCGTTTGTGGATGGGGCCTCGGGAGAGCAGGCACCCCGCGAAGAGCGAGTCGCCGGGGAGCAGATCACGCTGGCGCCGTTTGCCGTGGCGGTGGTGTGGCAACCGGTCAAGTAAGGCCCAGGCGGTGCGAGCAGACGGCGTCACAGCACGGATTCCGATCAAGATGAAGTTCTCTGGAGGTTGATCGTTGGCGCAATCCTCGCCTGTGCTCTCACACGCCGCCGCGGGGGGACGCCTGCTTTCATTGGACATCGCCCGTGGGATCACGGTCGCGTTCATGATCATGGTGAACAACAACGGAGCGGCTGCCTATGCGCCCTTCAAGCACTCGGATTGGAACGGCTGGACGCCGACCGATCTGGTGTTTCCGAGTTTCCTGCTGCTTGTCGGCACCTCCGTGGTGCTCTCGTTCAGCAAACGGCTTCAGTCGGGTGTCGCAAAGACGCGCATCCTGGCGAACGTGCTGAAGCGCACAGTGATCCTGTTTGCGTTGGGTCTGATCGTGAACGACTTTCCGTTTGTCGATCAGCCTACGTTGCGTATCTACGGTGTACTGCAACGTATCGCGCTCTGCTATCTCATCGTATCGTTGCTGTATCTGTGGCGGCAGGATGCCGGTTCTCTCCTGGCAATCACCTTGATTCTGCTGGCGGGGTACTACGTGCTGATGCGGTTCGTCCCGGTGCCAGGCGCGGGCGTGCCCACACATGAGATCCCGCTGCTGGACCGCAACCAAAACTGGGTGGCGTGGCTGGACCGAAAGCTGCTGCCGGGACGCCTGTATGAGGGTGTACGGGATCCAGAGGGATTGCTGAGCACACTGCCCGCCATCGCGACAACGCTGCTGGGCGTGCTTGCCGGTCTGTGGCTACAGGCACGGAGATCTCGCGAGGAGATCTGCCGCGGCCTTCTCGTTGCCGGCGTAGTGCTGATTGCCTCAGGAGAGCTCTGGAGTCACTGGTTTCCGATCAACAAAAAGCTCTGGACCAGCTCGTATGTGCTGTTCGCAGGGGGCTGCACGCTGCTGCTGCTTACGGTGCTGTACTGGTGCATCGACGTCAAAGACATGCGCAAGGCCTGGGAGAGACCATGGATCGTCTTCGGGACCAACGCGATCTTCGCGTTCATGCTCTCCGAGCTGCTAGCAAAGTGTCTCTGGGTGATCCACCTGCATGGGAACGTGATGCTCTGGACTGAGATCTACGATCACAGCTTCCGCCACATCCAGCCGGCTGGTGTGGGTTCACTTTGCTATTCGGTCGTGTTCACGTTAGTGTGCTGGTTGCTCACGTACCCTCTGTGGAGGCGGCGCATCTTTCTGAAGGTGTAACGATCACGCCCATTGCTGCGCTCAGCGACCGTGCATGTACGCGTCATAGTGTTCCCGGTACTCGAGTCGGAACTGCTGCACAGCCACGTCATAGCTTAGGTCCGGAGCGACCGCTCGACGCTGCCAGTGCAAGGTGACCTCGTGTGTGCTCGGGGAGAGCCTGACGACGTCGCCAGTGGCTTGCAGCGGCTTGCCGTCGGCCTCCACACCAAGGATGTTCGCAAACCAGGGAAGGTGCAGGAGCACGGCAGAGGGCGCCTGTCGCCAATGTGGCTGCAGATGCAGATGAGCGGTTGTCTCGTCCGGCTGGTCTAAGGTGAAGTTCACCTCGCCGAACTGCGTCGGCGCGCGTTCGACCTGAATCTGCTTCTGCGCGCCCATCCAGGCCGGCGACATCACCGACAGAAGATGAACTTCGTCGTTCTCTTCACGAACCATCATGGCCCGCAGCGTGCTTCGGTATTCTGCGGCAAACCAGCCATGCGGCGGCAGATTGTCGGCGAAGTCACGGTCTCCCCAGGCGCGAATCGCGAATTCAAAGCCCTCCTGAGTGGAACTGGTGTGGACCAGAGCGGCATAGAGGTCATCCAACGCTTGCTGCTGCTCGCCGCGGGCGATCTCGGTGAGCGTGTTCTTGAACAAGAGATAGTGGTGCACATAGCGACCGGTGCCGTAGGTGGTAAGACCTTCCTGATACTTGCCGCGCACCAACTTCAGCGTTGCCGTGATGTGCGAGTCGTCCGGCGGGAAGACGTGCCCGGGATAGGTGCCCAGCAGGTTACCCCAGTCCTGCCCCTTGCAGTCCCCATCCAGCGAGGGGGGAATGTAGCCTCCAGATGTCGCCGTGCAGCGATCGATGGCCCTCACCAAAGCAGTACGCAGAAGGGCATACTGCGCTCTGTAGGACGTTGCCTGTGCGGGCTGGCCCACGGCATCGGCCAAAAGCGCCGCGCTCTGCAGCCCATCCAGGGCGAGCAGGTTATAGCCCGTTACATGACCGGCGACGTACTCGTTGTCTTTCACATCCGAGGCGGGAACCAGGTGCAAGGGATCGCGCTGCACGGCCGTTTGTAGCCAAGCCACCGCTCTTTCTACAGAGGGAAAGACGGTTCGCGCAAAGGCGAGGTCATGCGTCAAGCGATAGTGCTCGCCATACTCCCACAGCACTTCACCCTGGGCGTCGTACTGACCGGGTTGGGAGAGAAACAGACCGTCCGGCTGCTGGAAACGAGAGAAGAACGCGAGGGTCTGGGCAGCGTATTGCGGGTACCCGGTGATGTCGTACATGTGCGCGATGTCGGAGGCGTCGCGCAGCCAGAACTGATGATATTGGAGCTTGTTCACAGTTTGGATGTAGTCATCGCCGATGTGATCGCGGGCGAGCAGGTCAAAGACAAGGCTTGCGCGAAAGGTGTCGTTGACCTTCTGTTCCGGAAGGCGGATCTGCATGCCCGTGCTCAAGACCTGCTCCCACGTGCGCATGGTTTCCGCCAGCAGAGCGTCATAGTCCGCCGCGAGGATGGCTTGCGTTGCGGGTCCTTCTTCGACGGGGAGCAAAGGCATGCGAAAGGTCAGGGTGCGTGCTTCGCCGGGTTGGAGCACCCTGTTGTACTGCACCATGCCCACCAGCGAGGTAGGGAAGAGGTGCAGGGTGCGCGGGGTGTTGTCGATCTGTATGTTGTAAAACTGCCTGGGCGTCAACATGCGCTCGTCGGGTGCGTCGGAGTACAGGTAGAAGGTCTTTCCACCTCGCATGAAGCCGTGCTCAGAAAAGCTGTATGTCCAGTTCGGGTCGAAAGCGACTCCCGGCTGTCGGTAATCACCCGGATGAGCGCCTTCCTGCGGCCGTGGAAAGCGATGCTCGCCGGTACCGCTGCCGTTGGCGGTGTCGTTTTGATACCTGCTGCCGACCGTGAGGACGGCGCGCGTGGGGCGCTGTGCCTGGTTGGTCTCCACCACGCGGGCGAAGTTTACAACGCTGCCGTCCTTCAGCTTGCCGGCAAAGAAGGTGAAGCGGTACTCGATGCCATCCTGCGTCCAGGAGGTGTGCACGATGGGCAGGTAGCCCCTCTCCAAGGTGCGGATGCGTGGCTTCATCTCCGACATCTGCGGCCCGATGCGGAAGACAAGTTCTCCAAAGCCCGTGTAGAGGGACGCGTCGGGCGTGATCTCTGTGGCGAGAGGCGCGTCCAGAACGCCGATCTCGTCCACAGACTGCGAGAAGTACGAGAACGGTCCTGGTTCGTCATCGATCGCCGGGTTAGCCATCGGCGCTGGGTCCTGTGCGCCTGCTATGCGGAGCCCGCCGAGTAAGAGAAGAAAAGCGAATCGGAAGGCAAGCAGACGGGAAGGCCGCAACATGGACACACTGTAAGCAGCAGAAAAGGAAAACTCAAGGTAAATTGAAAGCTTACAAAAGAGCACTTCAAGTACGTTGTCGCGCAGCGTACGAAGGTTGCCGATAGGCGCACGCAGTCGTTGGACTTGGACCGATTGCTTTGAACAGAAAGGAGGGACGGATGGATCGGCGCAGATTCTTGCTGCAGTCCGCGGTCTTTGCGGCAAGCGGTGGCATGGCGGAAGGCGCGCAGACCGGGCAGGGAACGTTGCCGCCTGCTGAACATCCCATGGCGCCGCCGGTTGCCGCTCCCCCCAACGTCGGCGAGCACGCGGCCTTCACCTGGGAGGCCTCCGGGCTCGTCTTCTCATTCCTGCTTTTAGGGAACAGGCTACGTCTGCGGCACATGTTGCCGCGCGGCGTCGCAGAACCGGACGGGCTTCCGCCCGCAACGGAGACCTCGGCATTGGAAACCTCTCTTCATTGCACCGGGGAGGATGTTCCCGACCACCATGGCGCCAAGCTTTGCGGAGGATCACCGGGCACTCGGCTCCGATGGCTGGGGCACGAGGAAGAGGCAGTGGGCGCGGGGCGCCGTATTGTGGTTCGCCAGGACGACCAGGCGCTCCACCTGCGGGTGCACTCGAGCTATGAGGCGGTAGAAGGAACATCGGTGGTGCGGCGACAGACCACGGTGACGAACTTCGGAAGCGCATCGGTCGGCGTGGAATACCTCAGCTCCGCGATGCTGAACAACGTCGCCAATCCGGAGACCTTTCAGGAAGATCTCCGCATTCACTTCGCGCACAACTCCTGGCAGGCCGAGGCGCAATGGAGGGCCATGCGCCCGGCCGAGCTGGGCCTGGTGCAGAACGGCAACTTCACGGTTACCGGCGCAAAGTTCACTGCCATGGGCAGCTGGCCCTGTGAGCGCTACCTGCCCATGGCGATGATCGAGAATGAGCGCCTGGGGGTGACGTGGTTCTGGCAGGTGGAGCACTGCGGCAGCTGGCATTGTGAGATCGCACAGACAGCGGCGAAAGCTCTGTATGTCTACCTTGGCGGCCCGGATGCGCAGCACGCGCAAGCGTGGAAGAAGCTGCAGGCCGGAGAGAGCTACACCACGGTTCCGGTGGCGATCGGGTGCGTGCGCGGCGGCTTCGAGGAGGCGGTCGCGGAGCTGACGCGGTACCGCCGCGCCACCCAGTTGCATCCCCGAAGCGATTCGCAGCGCTGTCCTGTTGTCTTCAACGACGTAGTGATGCTGAACGGAGACCAAACCACGGCCAAGGAGATCCCGCTCATTGACGCGGCGGCCGAGGCAGGTTGTGAAGTCTTCTGTATGGACGCCGGATGGAGCTCCGCGCCGGGCCAGAACTGGTGGGGCGCGGTAGGGGATTGGCGGCCGAATCGCAAGCGTTTTCCTGGAGGCCTTCAGCAGTTGCTCGACTACATCCGCAAACGGGGCATGGTGCCGGGGCTGTGGATCGAGCCGGAGGTCGCGAGTCCGCAAAGCGAGGTGGCGAAGTCTCCGGATTCGTGGTTCTTCCTGCGGCACGGGAGGCGGGTGATCGACCACTCGCGCTACCATCTCGACTTCCGCAACCCTGAGGTGCGCCTGTATACGGACCGCATCTTCGACCGCCTCGTCGGAGAGTATGGAGTGGGGTACATCAAGCTGGACTACAACATCAACGCGCTGGAAGGAACGGAGTGGAGGGCGGAGAGCTTTGGGCAAGGTCTGCTGGGCCATCACCGCGCGTTTCTTGAATGGCTCGATGGTCTGCTTAGCCGCTATCCCGAGTTGACGATTGAGACGGTGGCGAGTGGCAGCATGCGCATGGAGCACTCCATGCTCTCACGGGCGCAGCTGCAGTCCATCAGTGACCAGGATGACTACCGGCTGTACGCCTCGTTGACCACGGGTTGCAGCGCGGCCTTGCTGCCGGAGCAGATGGGCGTGTGGTCGCAGCCGATGCAGGACGCTTCGCCGGATGCGGCCAGCTGCAACCTGGTGAACGCGATGCTGGGCCGCATCCATCAATCGGGCTTTCTGCCGGTTCTGACTCCGGCCAGCAGAGCGCAGGTGCACAACGGGATCGCCGTGTACAAGCGAGAGATCCGGCAGCACATCCCGACGTTTGTGCCGTTCTATCCCGTGGGGATGCCGGATATGACCTCGCCGCAGCAGCCCGCGGTGTTGGGGATGCGCGGCAAGAGGCGGAGCTTTGCCGCGGTGTGGCGGCGCGAGGGACCTGAGGAAATCAGTGTGCCCTGGCAGCTAGGAGAGGTAGAGCTGCTGTATCCGGCGGATCTGGGCATTGAGGTACGGTGGTCGGCGGAGGCGCTGCGGGTGCGGTTCCCGCGCCCGGACATGGGTTGCATCCTGGCTTCAAAGGCTGGTGGAAATTAGCCGTTGACAACAAAAGAATCGACGGCGTAGGCTGCCGGACAACTTCTGATGAAAGCTTTCAAGTCCGCACAATGCACAGAGGGGAAGATTGGCTGCAGGGATGTGCAACTGACGTGATCAACCGCCGGACTGCCCTCAAGACGATCCTTGTGCCGGCCGCGGGTGCAGCGTTGCAGGCTGCGGCCCGGCCCCTGCTGGCGATGGAACCGACACTGCAGCCGGCCAGCGTGTGCACGCCGGCGCTCGCGACCTACGAACGGCTGCGGTTTGGCTGCTCCTTCCACTTCGGCCTGCCCACGTTCACCGGCGACGACTATGACGTCGGCTCGGTACCGGCGACGGTCTACAACCCCTCCCATCTGGATGTGCGGCAGTGGATCTCGGTCGCGCATGAGCTCGGTGCCAGGTACTGTGTGCTCACGGCGAAGTACATGTCTGGGTTCTGCCTTTGGGACTCCGAGGGCTACGACTATGACGTGGCGGCGAGTGGAAACACCACAGATGTCGTCGCCGCTTTCGTGGCGGCTTGTAGAGAATTCGGGATCAAGCCCGGCTTCTACTACTGCATTCTGGATCCGCATAACGAAGGGAAGTTCGATTGGGATTCCAAGGTGCCGCAGCCGTACTTCGAGCTGATCAAACACCACCTCACGGAGCTGCACACCCGGTATCCCAATACCTTCTACCAGCTCTTCGACATCACCTGGAAGCTGACGCCCGAGCAACGATGGGAGCTGTACAGGCTAGTGAAGCGGTTCAGCCCTGACTGCATCATCGTAGAAAACCAGGGGTTCAAGCAGAGCCGGACCAACCAGGGACGCATGTCGGAGCCATCCAGCTGGCCCTGCGACGTGATCAACGGAGAGGACACGCTGCCGCCGCTGGAGGGTCACAGTCCAAACGTGACCTATGAGGGCAAGCCCTATTATCTGCCCTTTGAGACATGGTTTCCCACCGGTCCGGTCTATCCCCCCATGCCGACGATGCACACCTGGTTCTGGCACCCGTGGTACAGGGCGCAGAACCCGGAGGTCATCGCTGAGGCATACAAGCTTTGCATGAAAGGCAACGCCAACATGCTGCTGAATCTGGCCCCGGACAACACCGGGCGGATTCCTCAGGATCAGGTGGACACCTTTCATCGGGTATCAACACTGATTCGTTCCTAAGGAAATGGCGAGCATAAAGATGAACGGACCGATCGTGGTGGTTGGCAGCGCGAACATGGATCTGGTGTGTACGGCGAAGCGTATCCCTTCTCCGGGAGAGACGATCTGGGGTGATCGCTTTGAGACGTTCCACGGCGGCAAGGGCGCCAACCAGGCCATGGCCGCCGCGCGGCTCGGAAGTGATGTCCGCATGGTGGCCAAGGTCGGAGGAGATGATTTCGGCCGGCAGTTGCGCGAGGGATTGAGCTCCGCATCGGTCAACGTCGAGGCGGTCACCACGGCATCAGATGTCGCTTCCGGCGTGGCCCTGATCTCCGTGGATGCGCGGGGTCAGAACAGCATCATTGTGATTCCGGGCGCAAATGCAGAGCTCCGTCCTGAAGACATCGACCAGTGCCTTGCGCAGATCGAGTCGGCTGCGATCCTTCTGGTTCAGCTGGAGATCCCGATGGAGACGGTGGCGTATGTCTGTAAGCGAGCGCATCAGGCGGGAGTGCCGGTAGTGCTCGATCCGGCACCGGCGTGCCCGATACCTGAGGAGGTGCTTCGCTGCGTGACCTATCTCACGCCGAACGAGACCGAGGCCGCGCTGTTGTGCGGCTGGACGTGCAGTGAACTGGACCCGGAGAAAGCCGCGCAGGCCGCGGAGATGCTGCTGAAGACCGGACCTGCGAACGTGATCGTCAAGATGGGTGAGCGTGGAGCGTACCTTGCGAGCGCGAACGGTGTGCGCACGATGATCCCTGCATTCAAGGTGCATGTGGTGGATTCGACCGCAGCCGGGGACGCCTTCAATGGGGGCGTAGCTACCGCGTTACGGCGCGGCGTTGCGCTGGAGGAGGCGATTCGGTACGGAACGGCGGTAGCGGCTGTTTCCGTGCAGCGCGCGGGAGCGCAGACGGCGATGCCGACCGAGCAGGAGGTCGCCGCACTCCTGGAGCGCGCGGCCGAGACAGTCGAGGTACCCGAGGAGACACATGGGCTTGTGTCGCGTTAAAGGAGTGACGATGGCGAAGATAGGACGACGCGTCCTCGGGTTGGCTGTACTTGCTCTCTGCGTTGATGTGAACGCGGCTGCGACGGTGCCACCACCGACGCCGGTTGTTCTGGACACCGACATCGGTGGCGACATCGATGATGCGTTTGCGCTGGCGATGGTTCTTCAAGACCATGGTCTGGATCTGAAGGCGGTGACAACGGTCTCCGGCGATACGCAGGCGCGGGCACGCATTGCGGCCAAGATGCTGTCCGTGGCCGGGAAGACGCAGATCCCGGTGGCGGCGGGCGAGCCGGAGCAGAAGCCACCCTTGCCGCAGGCACGCTGGGCACAGGACTTCCATGACGCGTCGCTAAGCTCTGAGAAGGCAGTCGATCTGCTGAAGCGGTGTATCGATCGCGAACAGGGAAGGATGGTCCTGATTGCGTTGGGCCCGCTGACCAACGTTGCCGCCCTGTTGCGGCGGTACCCGGAGGAGAAAGAGCAGATCCATGAAATCGTGCTGATGGGCGGATCCATCGCGCGAGGGTACACGCCGGGCTCCGGCCCTACGCCGGAGTACAACAT
>CAXTWN010000002.1:44006-69246 GCA_964248055.1 uncultured Acidobacteriaceae bacterium
GTCTTTTCCTCCGGCGTTCCTATCCGCATGGCGCCGCTGGATGTAACCGCGCGATTGCAGTTGGACGAGGCGCAGCGTAACGCCATCTTTTCCCGCCATACGCCCCTCACCGACTCGCTGCGAGCGCTTTATGTCCTTTGGGGGGAACCGACGCCCACGCTGCATGATCCCATGGCCGTCTCGCTCTTGACGCAGCCGGACCTCTGCCAGACCAGGCGCCTTCACGTGCAGATCGGCCCGGATGGTTCGACGAAGGTGACCGAAGGAGACCCGAATGCAGAGGTCGCGGTCGAAACCGATCCGAGCCGGTTTCTCGCATACTACGTCTCCCGTTTCACGCACTGAATTCTGAGCGGGGCCGCGGCGACTCTCGAAGTCTGGCATGGAACTAGGGAAGCAAAAAGCAGTTGACAATCAGGCGAATTGACTACTAGGCTCTCTTCCACCCGAAATTTTGAAAGCTTTAAAGTTGTTCGCGATTCACCTAAAGCAAGCGCCCTTGGGGCCAGACGCTTCGTTGTGAGTTTCGGGAAGGAGACTTTGTCATGGTGCTCAGAAAGATCAAAATGGCGGTTCACAGCTTTGGATCCGGCGTTGGTGTGACAGGCCTGTTGCTCTTACTGCTGCTGTCTTGGACCACGCGGAACGCGTCCAGTCAGACGTTCTCCGCTTCGGTCACCGGCACCGTGATGGATCCAACCGGGGCAGCGGTGCCGGGCGCGAAGGTCTCCATCACCAACATGGACACCAAGGATGTTCGTGTCAAAGTCACGGGCGAGCACGGCAGCTATGACTTTCAGAACCTCTTGCCCGGGACGTATCAGCTTTCCGTCACTGCGGCGACCTTCCGAGACTACCTGAAGACGGGATTGATTCTGCGTGCCAACATAGCCGCCAGCGTGGACGCGAACCTGGCCGTGGGCAGTGCGCAGGAGCAGGTCGTGGTCTCCGCCAACACCGTGCTGGTCGATACCGAGACGCCGAACAACTCCGTGACCATGGATCAGGCGCTGATCCAGGGCCTCCCAAACAACACACGAAACCCGTTGAACTTTGTGTATGACCTGGCGGGAACGACGGAGGCGCAGGGCGGGCTCACCTCTCGCTCCCAGACCTTCGATCAGGAGGCCAGCACCTTTGGGATCAACGGCGGGCGTTCGGCTGAATCGGAGATCCTCATCGACGGCGCGCCCTCGACGGCCATCGATTGGGGTGGGCTGATGGTCGCTCCCATTCAGGACTCGATTCAGGAACAGCAGGTGGTTCAGAACGAGTACGACGCGCAGTACCACGGCGGCGGCGAGGGCGTCGTGACGCTGATCACGCGCAATGGCAGCGATGCCTTCCATGGCGAGGTCTATGACTACATGCGGAACTCGGGATTGGATGCGAACTCCTGGTCCAACACCGATAGCGCGCCGGAGAACTGGGTTGCCAAGCCGAAGTTCCATCGCAACCAGTTCGGCGCCAACCTGGAAGGCCCTATCTGGCGCTCCAGGCACCTCTTCTTCTTTGGAGGCTATGAGGGACTTCGTCAGCCGGGAACGTTGGGACGGCAGCTCTACACGGTTCCCACCGACCTGCAGAAGAAGGGTGATTTTTCGCAGACCTACCTGCCCTCCGGGGCACTGGACGTGATCTACAACCCCTACACGACGCGGTTGGTGCAGAACCCCGATGGAACAACGGGGTACACGAGAGATCCGTATCCTGGCAACATCATCCCGGGCGGCTTTGATTCCGTGGGACAGAAGATCCTAGCCCTGTATCCCGAACCGAACCGGCCGGCCGATGGACCCGCGCAGGTAAATAACTTCCAGGCCGTACCGTCGAACAACACCTCAAACGACAAGTTCGATTGGCGCGTGGACTGGACGCCGAGCGATAAGAACCGCTTCTTCGTACGGATGTCCGATCGTGCGCGCGAAAACCAGTCGCCTGGGTGCGCCTTCTGCAACGGTTCGGATAACATCTCCAGCAACGACGACCATGCCTTCCAGGTGGCGCTCAACGACACCTACACACCCTCGCCGAACTGGGTGTTTGACATCTACGGCGCGGCAAGCCGCTGGTGGGAAGGGCAGACCTCAATCGGCTATGGGGTAGCGGACCTGAGCACGATCGGTTTGTCGCGCGGTCTGTCGCAGGCGCCTTTGCTGCCACTGGTGTACGCCGGGCAGTACTCGCAGCTGGGCAGCAGCTATTCCAGTTATCAACGGTATGTCCGGTACGTCTACACCGGCATCGTGAATGCGACGCGCGAGCTGCATGCGCACACCCTGAAGTTCGGCTTTAACTACGACGTCGGCATGATCAACATTCGCCAGGACGCGCCGGCCAGCTTCGATTTCGCCAATGACCAGACCTCCTGCGATCCGTCGGCCTACGCGAATACGCCTTGCGAGGTGGCGCTGGGAACCAGCTCCAGCGGCAATCCCCTGGCCAGCATGCTGATCGGCGTCGGTTCCGGCGGCGGCACCAGCTTCAACATGGACCCGGCGATGAGCCAGCACACCTTCGGCTTCTATCTGCAGGACAACTGGCGCGCCACGCGGCGGCTGACGGTGTATGCCGGGTTGCGGTATGAGGACCAGCTGCCTGCGACAGAGCGCCATAACCGCGTGGCCTACTTCGATCCTAATGCCATCAATTCCTTGAGCACAGCCTTCGGATCGACCCTAAAAGGAGCGTTCGAATACGCGGGGGTAGACGGCCGTGGGCGGTCGGAGTGGGAGTCGGACAACCTTAACTTCAGTCCGCGTCTCGGCCTTGCCTATAAGATCGCGCCCAAAGTCGTCGGGCGCGTCGGTGCAGGCATCTTCTACACGCCCACGTCGGCGATGCTTGGCTACGATGGCGGCGGCCAGTCGCCCGGCTACACGTCGCAGACACCATGGCTTGCCACCCAGGGCAACCAGGGCTACATCCCCGGCAATCTGGTCAGCAATCCCTTCCCGAATGGGCTGGAGCAACCGACCGGGAACACGCTCGGCGATCAGACGCTGGTCGGCATAGGCGCCGGTCAGATCTGGCGCAAGGGACCTCATCCCGTGGGTACGTTGTATGAGTGGAGCGCCGATCTGCAGTTCCAGACAACAGCGCATTCGGTCTTCGAGATGGGCTACACCGGCGTACGCGGCCGGCGCCTGCTGTACGGCAATCCCAACCTGGACCTCGACCAGATGCCCACAGCAGACCTTGCCATGGGACAGTCGCTGAACGACCCGGTGGCGAACCCCTTCTATGGCGTGATCACGGACCCGAACAGCTATCTCAGCTATCCGACCGTCACCAAGAATCTGCTGCTGCGGCCCTTTCCCGAGTTTGGATACCTGCAGCTCACGCGGTCAACGCCCGGCGCGCGGTCGCAGTTCGACGCATTGAACCTCAAGTTCAATCATTCGTTCTCGAGCGGGCTCAGCTCGATCACGACCTATCAGTGGTCGAAGGATCTGGACAATGGCTCCGAGGCCCGCATCGGCTGGACCGGTGTGGACAGCTGGCGGGATGCGACCAACACCAAGCTGGATTACTCGTACAGCACGCATGATGTGCCGCAGAGCTTTGGTGAGGCGCTGGTCTATGAGTTGCCCTATGGGGAGGGGCGGCGGTGGGGCGGCAACGCCCCTTGGGCCGTGCGGCAGGTCCTCGGTGGATGGAACACCTCCACTGCCATTCGACTTTCGAGTGGGTTGCCCTTACCGCAACCGGTCTCGTTCTACAACAATCCCTTGGGGAACTTCGGTTTCCCGGGCAGCGGGCTGCCGGACCTGGTGGGCAATCCGAAGCCTAAGAATCGTGGCCGGCTTGGCTGGATCAACCCGGCGGCCTTCGAAGGCCTGAACGTGAACGGAACCGGACCGCAGCGATGCGACGTTGTGGATGCAAATGGCAATGGATGTCAGCCCTTCCAGTTCCGGTACGGCGACGAACCCAATCACTTGAACCTGCTGCGCGAGTCCGCCAACGACAACGTCGATTTCGGCGTCTCCAAGCTGTTCGGTCCGGAGCGGATCCACACCGAGTTTCGCGCCGATTTCCTGAACCTCTTCAACCATCCAATCTATGGCGGCTCCGGCAACATCAGCACCTGCATCAACTGCGGAGATCTAGGCACGGTGTACGGCACCCGAAACGATCCGCGCGCCATTCAGCTGAGTCTGAAGATCTCGTACTAGAACGGGCGAGGGAGGATAGCCGGTTGTGCAACCTTCCTCATCCCAATACTGCCCGACGTTCGGTGGACGCCTCCTACACTGTGCGGCGACCTCGGAATCCGTACGCTGGAAAAAGCGGCATCACGGGAGAATGATGGTTCAGAGAGTGGCGCTTGCCTTTCTTTGGTTGTGTGCCGGCGTCGGTCTGGGGCGCGCGCAGGTGCAGCCCGCGATGCCGAAGCCTGATGAGCGTTATAAGGCGGATATCCTGCTTGTAGTCGCGCACCCGGATGATGACACCGCGGCCGCCAGTTATCTTGAGCGTGCGGTCTTCGACGAGCACAGACGCGTAGCCGTGATCTTTACCAATCGCGGCAACTCCGGACCGAACGCGGTCGGCATGGAGCAGTCGAAGGCGCTTGCCGATGTGCGCGAGATGGAGGCTCGGCGTTCCCTTGCGGCGCGCGGCATCACCAACGTCTGGTTTCTGAACGGCGAAGATACACCGACGCAGGATGTGCTGCACTCGCTGGAGACGCTGGGCCACGGAGCAGCGCTGGAAGAGGTCGTTCGCTTGGTGCGACTGACGCGACCCGAGGTCGTTCTGACATGGATGCCGGCCTACGTCGCCGGGGAGAACCATGGCGATCATCAGGCCGCGAGCGTGGTGGCGACCGAGGCGTTCGACCTCGCGAACCTTCCGGATGCCTTCGGCGAGCAGCTTGAAGCACCGCGCGTCCACAGCGGCACGGGCAATTACGGAGAAGGCTTACAACCGTGGCAGGTCAAGAAGCTCTACTACTTCAGTGACGCCACGCATCCGGAGTTTCTGAAAGGACGCGGCCCCACGTATCTGGCCAGTGATGTATCGCGCGAGAAAAAGGTCACGTACGCGCAGCTGAACCGGCTTGCCTGGCAGCAGTATGCGACGCAGCTGGACTTTGATGAAAAGACGCTGCAGTACTTCGTCGATCTGCCGGACACTTTCTTTCTGGCGAAGTCGCTTGTGCCGGCTCCGGCCACAGGAGACGTGTGGGAGGGTGTAGATCACGCAGTCGCGAGCGAGTTGATGCAGAGCTCGGCGACGCTCCCTGCGAAGCCTAACATCTCACTGCAGCTGGGCGGACCGTGGCGGTACTATCAGCAGTTCTATGCGGCGCACCACCTTGCGGCCCTCGCGTCGCTAGTCCCACCGCAGACGGCGCTCGGCACGGATCGGCAGCTCTGGGTGCCGTTGCTGCTGCAGAACCACACAGCGTCGCCGCAGGACGTGAAGCTCACCTCGACCATTCCTCCTGGATGGAAGGAGTTCACGGGGCCAGGAACGTACCACCTGGAACCCGGCGCGACGTATCCCGTGCAGGTGCTTCTGATCGCCCCACCGGAGGCGAGCGGGGCTCAAGCGCCGGTGAGCCTGTCGTGGATGGCCGCGAGCGGAGCGACGGTGATTGGAAGGATCGACCTTTCCGTGTATCTGGAGTTCGATGGCGTCGGTCAGTAGCTCAACCTCCTTGCTGCTGTGCGCACGTTGGTCAGAAAGCAGGAATCACGGCACCTTTGTACTGCCGGAGGATGAACTGCCGATCGTCGCTGCTTTGCAGGGCGCGGGCCAGTGCAAGAATGCGGGGGTCACTCGCGTTGGCAGGTACCGTCGCGAGCACATTGGCGTACGGCGAGTCGGAACTCTCCAGATACAAGGCGTCTCGGAGCGGGTTCAGATTCGCCGCCAGAGCGTAGTTCATGTTGATCACGGCCGCGTCGACGTCCTTCAGCGATCGCGGCAGTTGTGCCGCTTCGAGCTCGCGTATCTGAAGGTGCTTGGCGTTGGACGCGATGTCCTGCACGGTGGTGTTCAGACTCGTGCCGGTTCCCAACCGCAGGAGACCGGCCGCCTGCAGCAGAAGCAGGCCGCGCCCGGAGTTGACGGGATCGTTAGGGATGGCGATGATGGCGCCGTCGGCGATCTGATCCAGGGTTCGTGCGCGGCCTGGATACAATCCGAGTGGCTCAATGTGCACCCGGGCAACGGAGATCACGTTCGTGCCGTGATCGGCGTTGAAGCGCTGCATGAAGGGCACATGCTGGAAGAAGTTGGCATCGAGGTCGCCGGCAACCAGCGCAAGGTTGGGTTGGATGTAGTCGTTGAAAGGAACGATCTGCATCTGGATACCTTGCCGGGCCAATAACGGCTGAAGATGCTGCAACATTTGCCCTTGAGGTATCGGACAAACCCCAACGCGCAGCGGGTGGCTTCGGAGCTCGTGCCGATGCATGACCAGACCGACAGCCGCAAGACCGGTAGCCAGGAGCGCCGTGCTGATCGACGCTGCGGCCAAAGGAAGCGGTCTGCGCCAGCGCTTGTCGCTTGGTCGCGGGTTCCCATCGCGATGGTAGCGCTTCGCGAGCGCGTCGCCGCTCCATTGCAGCGCCTGTATCAGCACGACAAGGACGACCACGGTGCTTACCATGACGTCGGTGCGAAAGCCCTGATAACCATAACGAATCGCCAGATCGCCCAGACCGCCCCCGCCGATGGCGCCGGCCATGGCCGAGTAGCTGACTAGCGTGATGCTGACGACCGTGATGGCCCGAATGATGCCCGGGACAGCTTCAGGCAGATAGACCTTCCGGATCACCTGCCATGGTGTCGCGCCCATGGTCAGCACGGCCTCGATCACGCCTCTGTCCAACTCACGCAGCGTCGCTTCCAGCAGCCTGGCCACGTAGGGAATCGCGCCCACAATGAGCGGAACCATAGCCGCCGTCGTACCGATTGAGGTGCCGACAACCAAACGTGTGAACGGGATGATGGCGACCAACAAGATGATGAAGGGAATGCTTCGGCCTATGTTCGTAATCGTGCTCAGGCTCCGATGAAGCCATGGCGTCGAGAGCACGCCGCCTCTGTCCGTCACCACCAGGAGCACGCCAAGCACAGTGCCCAGAACCCCGCTCACCGCGGTGGAGAGAAAAACCATCTCCAGCGTCTCAAGCGTCGGTTGTATCAGCAGGCGGAGAAGATCAGGCATGCCCACCCTCTAGGTTTGCAGCCTGATGCCAGGGGTCGACCACGGTGACGTTGGCGCCACGCAGACGAAGCTGCTCCTGCGCCTGATCCATCGCCTCCTGTGCTCCCGTGAGCTCCACCAGCATGGAGCCGTGCCCTGTGCGGCTGAGGTTCACGATGTGCGCCTGCAGGATGCTGAAGGTCGCCTCGCTTGTGCGCGCCACATCGAAGAGGATGTGATCGGTAGCAGCGGAGCCGAAGAACTGCAGCTCCAGGAACACCGAACCGGCATGCCGCGCGGGCTCGCCAAGATGGGCGGACAGCTCCGAGAGATGCACATCCTTGCCGAGCAAACGCTCTGCGGCGCGCGAACGCGGCCGTGTAAGCACCTCCAGCACCGAACCTTCTTCTACGATCGTGCCCCCATCCAAGACCGCGACGCGATCGCATATGGCTCGCACCGCGTCGAGCTCATGCGTGATCAGGAGAATGGTCAACCCCAGTTCATCGCGGATCCTTCGTAGCAGCGTAAGCACCGAGGCAGTCGTCTCGGGATCGAGCGCGGAGGTCGGCTCATCGGCGAGCAGGACGCTGGGTTTGGCCGCAAGCGCCCTGGCGATGGCCGCGCGCTGTTGCTGCCCCCCGGAGAGTTGCGTGGGATAGGACTCCGCCTTATCTTCGAGCCCGACCCAACGCAGCAGATCCTCCACGCGAAGTTGAAGCTCGCGTGAATCCGTACCGGCGATCTCCAGCGGCAGTGCGATGTTGCCGAAAACGGTCCTTGACCGCAGCAATTTGTACTGCTGGAACACCACGCCCAGCTTGCGTCGCGCCACACGCAGCTCTGCGCCCGTGAGCGTAGCCAGATCGGAGCCGTCGACGATGACCCGTCCCTGCTCCGGGCGTTCGAGCCGGCTGATGCAGCGCAGCAGTGTGCTCTTCCCCGCGCCGCTGAAGCCGATAACGCCCATGATGACGCCCGCGTCCACGGCCAGGTTAACCTGGGAAAGCGCGGACACCCAGCCGTCCCCTTGGGGGTAGCGCTTGGTCACATCTTCGAGAAGGACAGCAGGCATTGGGACGCGGCTCCAGAGACGGTGAGAAACAAAAAACCCGCTCGGCGGCACACCTGGAGCGGGATCGGCTGCATGTTGTGCTCGGTCTCAAGGCGAAGAAAGAGGCATGCAGGCCGTCGACTCGACGGAACAACAGGCGTGCCTAGCAGCGCTGCGCATACCCGTACGGTAAAGCGGGCACCGAACGGCGTCAAACGCCAGGTGTCCGCGCTGGAAATACTCTTCCATCGCTACGCTATGCTGCTCTAAGAGATTTGCTATGTCGCTACTGCGCAGAAAGCTTCGAGCTCCGCATGTTTGACGTCATTGTGATCGGTCTGGGCGCCATGGGGAGCGCCGCGGTGCAGCACCTTGCGGCACGGGGAGAGCGCGTGCTGGGGTTGGAGCAGTTTCAGCCGTTGCATGCGAATGGCTCCTCGCATGGAGCCTCCAGAATGATCCGGCAGGCGTATTGGGAACACCCGCACTATGTTCCTCTGCTGCTCCGTGCGTACGAGTTGTGGAAGCGGCTTGAACTAGACAGCGGTGCGGATCTGCTGCACATCACGGGGGGCCTGGTAATCGGTTCGCAAACCGGCGATCTCGTGCGCCGCAGTCGTGCGTCCTGTGAGGCTCATGGGCTGCCGTACCAGATGCTGAGTGCAGCGGAGTTGAGGCGGCGTTTTCCGGTCTTCCGCGTAGGCGACCATCAGCATGCACTCTTTGAGGCACAAGCAGGGTATCTGCGCGCGGAGGAGTGTGTGCGTCAGCAGATCGCCCTTTCCGCCCGCGCCGGTGCAGCGTTGCACTTTGGGGAACAGGTGCTCGCGTGGGAGGTGAGGCCCGGTTCCGTGCGGGTGACCACGACCAGAGCGACCTATGAGGCCGAGCGACTCGTGATCACGGCCGGCCCTTGGACGGCGCAGACCTTGCGCGAGCTCGCGCTGCCGCTGACGGTGACGCGCCAGATACTTTTTTGGTTTGCACCCTCTTCTAACGCCAGTCAGTTCCAAGAGAAACGGTTACCGGTATACCTCTTTGAAGCTCCTGACGGGGAACCCATGTTGTACGGCTTCCCGGAGACAGCGGACGAATCTGGGCTAGTCAAAGTGGCTCTGCATGGGAGCTCCGATCTGTGTACGCCGGAGAGCGTTGAGCGGACGGTTGGACAACAGGAGATCGACGCCATGCGCGCCAGGCTGCGTACTACCTTGCCGCTCTTGTCCGAGCGATGCGTGCGGACAGAGACGTGCCTGTACACCATGACCCCGGATGAACACTTCATCATCGATCGCCTACCTACGGCGCCGCAGGTCACATTCGCCTGCGGGTTCTCTGGACATGGCTTCAAATTTGCAAACCTTGTGGGTGAGATTCTTGCTGACCTGAGCTGCGCAGGGACCACACCACACCCCATCGACCTCTTCTCCCTGCGCCGCTTTGCGCAGCAGGAAGCCACCGCCCCATCGCACGCCTGAAACGCGTCTCTCTCGTGGTCTATTCGGTAACAAACACCGTCTGCCCCGAACCGATCTCGATGGCGCTTCCTTTTACGAGGACGCCGTCTTGCCGGACCTCTCCATGAGGACCTAGGGGCAGCCTCACCGTGGCCGAGGTATTTGCGGGCAAGCTCACGGTGAGTCGGAGACCACCATCCGCAGAACGCGTCCAGGCCGTATCGACCTCGCCATAGACCGAGTCGTACTCCGTGCGCGCATGGGTGAGCCTTGCATCCGTTTGTGGCGCGATGACGAGGTGATGGAAGCCCGGCCCGGTGGCATCCGTGTCGATGCCGGAGACGCGCCGGTAGACCCAGGCCATCACGGAGCCAAAGGCGTAGTGATTGTAGGAGTTCATCCCTGGATCGCCTGTGTCTCCGTTCCACCGTTCCCACCAGGTGGTTGCACCCTTGCTGACCATGTACCCCCATGAAGGATATGTGTCACTCAGAAGCAGCCGGTATGCCACATCACGTCTGCCCTCCGCGTCCAGCACAAAGAGCAGAAAAGGCGTTCCGAGAAATCCTGTCGTGAGATGGTTGCCATGCTTCTCGATGTCGGCCACCAGGTGTTCCGTGAGTGCGTGGTGTTGTTCCGGCGAAGCCATTCCTGTGTATAAGGTGAGCACGTACGCGGTTTGCGTCTCTCCCACTACGGTGCCGTCTTCACGCACGTAGGCTTTCCCGTATGCCGCACGTATCTTGTCGTAGAGCTGCCGGTACCGCTCAGCAGCTTCGGTGCGACCCGTGGCTGCGGCCATGGTTTGCATCTGCTGCGCCAGGAGTGCCCAGTAGGCCGTGGCCACCAGAGCCTGCGGCGTGTGCGGGTCCGGAGCTAACCAGTCGGCGTAGTTGGGTCCAAGCTCGGTTTGCCGTAGGCCGTCCGGGTTCGTTTCCGCGATGAAGCGCATCCAGCGCTCCATCGCTGCCCAGTTCGTCTCGATGATGTTGCGGTCGCCATACTGCATCCATGTCGCGTACGGGACCAGGATGCCCGCATCACCCCACCCCGGCGCTCCCGTCGCTTCAGGGCCCACCTGCAGCAGGTTGGGCGAGATGTTGGCAAAGACCCCGCGCGCGTTTTGCGCGTCGGTCACATCCTCCATGAACTTATGGCTGAACGCACCGATGTCGAAGTTGTACGATCCCGTGCGCCAGAACACACCGGCATCGCCCATCCAGCCCATGCGTTCATCACGCTGCGGACAGTCCGTGGGGATCGAGACGAAGTTGCCGCGCTGTCCCCACAGCCCAAGCTCGAACATGCTGTTGAGCAGGCTGCTGGAGCTGCTGAAACGCATGGACGGCTTGTCGGGCAAGCTATTCTCGACCTCCCCCAGGAGCGTGTCCGCCCCTGCGTCCGGCGGAAGGCCTTGCACCTGCACATAGCGAAAGCCATGGAAGGTAAACGCCGGCGTCCACTCCTCCTCATCCCCACCGCGCAGCGTGTACTCATCGGTGGCGTCGGCGTTGCGAAGGTTCTCTGTGTACACACCGCCATCCGGCTTAAGCCGTTCTGCAAAGCGCAGCCGCACGGTGGTTCCGCGCGCTCCCCGCGCCCGCAGGCGTACCACGCCGACCATATTCTGGCCCATGTCGAAGAGTTGCGTGCCGGGTTCCACGCCGACCGCATGGACCGCTCGCATCGAGACCGGCTGCAGGGTCTGTGAGACGTGCGGCGGTGCATCCGGCTGTGGGCTGAGACGTACGTCGTCTGCAACGGAAGCTTCTTGTACCGGTCCCCAGGCTGAATCTGGTGCGAACTGCGCGGTGTTCCACGCTGCGTCGGCGAGGCGGGCGTCGTAGCTTTCTCCTCCGTAGATCTCCGCGGAGTCGGTCGCGTCGCGCGTTCCCTGCCAGGTGCGGTCCGTTCCCACCACCTGCTGCGTTCCGTCCTGCAGGCTGATGACCAGCTGCGCGCGGAGCAGGTCGGGGCCCTGAAACTCACGTATACCGGACCAGAGCAAGGGACTGCTATGCCAGCCGCCGGCGAGCTTCACGCCGAGGGCGTTTCGCCCTGCCTGCAGCTGCGACGTCACATCGTAGGTCTGGTAGAGCACACGCTTTCGGAAGTCGGTGAAGCCCGGCGTGAGTACGCTTTCGCCTACACGGCTGCCGTTCAGGAAGGCGCGGTAGCTGCCCAGCGCGGTGATGTACAGCCGCGCCGAGCGAACGGCACCATGGACAGCAAAGCTCTTTCGCAACAGGGAGACCTCCGTCGAGATGCGGTCCGGGGCAGCTTCCAGCTCCTGTCGATCCGACCCCACGTTGACACGCAACGTGCTCAAGGGACCGACGACCTGAGCCGACTGCCACGTGCCCGTTGGATTGGCTCTCGTCGTCCAGGAGCCATCGCTGACGATGTGTTGTGTCCGTCCATGGGCGTCGCGCAGATCGAGTACCGCCGCGAAGCCGTCCCCTACCGTGTTGGGCGCATCTGCCCCACGTGCAATCGTGCGCACGATGATCTCGTTCTCGCCGCTGTGGCCGGGACCCACGTGCAGCTGATCCCGTATGTCCTCCCGATCGAAGGCGCCCCACTCCTGCTTGTGCCCCGTCTGCTGCCCGTTGACCTCCGCCGTGAAGGTGCCGCCGGTGAGGCAGTGCAACACCGCCGACTGCGGTTTGGTGTCCAGACGCAAGACATAGCGGAACTCCGCCGTCTGCCGGCCCGGGACATGCCGGGCATCGCCGCCCGGCAGCCAGATCCATCGCACCTGTCGCAGCGTGCGGGTCTCCGAGGGGTCGCTGTAGGTGATCCATTGCGCCTTCCAGGCCTCCGTTCCGAGCAGACCTGTCTCCCACCAGGCCGGCTCCGCAGAGACCTGTTCCTTTGCAGCGCTATCCCACGTCCGGACGCGCCAGAAGTATCGTTTGCCCGAGACCAGCGCCGGCCCTCCGTAGGGTATGCCGATCGACTCGTTGGAGGAGACCCGTCCGCTGTCCCAGACATCGGGCTTGTCTGCCGCTAGCAGAGAAGAGTCACTCGCGACCTCAATCCGGTACGCGGTCTGCACCCAGTTCCTGGTGCTCTCCTCGCTTCGCCACGAGAGGGCAGGGTGGGGCGTGTCGATGCCAAGCGGATTCACGACCGAGTTCACCCGTAGGCCGACCGGCACCGCAGCGGCTCGAAGACCTCCGAGGGTGATCAGCAGCAGGAGTTGGAGGCACAGCCTCGGCGCTCCTGCGCGTGCGGCGGCGTGTCTGCTTGCCATCTCTCCTCCTGTTGCCCCAGTCGCCGCAACTCTGATCGTGAGCTGACGAGTCCTCCAGCTTACACGCCGCTCCACTCCGTCCTTCAAAGGCGACGCCTTCGACTGAACAAGGATGTAGCGGAGCGAAAAGCTTTGTCGATAGGGAGGAGATGGAGAGTTCAAAACGCGGCGAGGAGGCATTTGGATCTGCAGAACAGTAAGTGGAAGAACGCGCCCCCGCGTTAGGAACTTGCCTACGCAGGCAGGCTGATCTTGAAGGTAGTACCGCAGCGGTCCGCGTGCTTGCTGCTGCGGACCCGAATGCTTCCTTCGTGGTGATCGATGATCTTCTTGGTGAGGCAGAGGCCGAGCCCATTGCCGTTCTCTCCCTTGGTTGTCACGAAGGGCTTGAAGATGTCGGGGAGCAGGTCTTTCGGGATGCCGTGGCCATTGTCGGCGACCGTGAGATGGATCTGGCCGTGCAACTTTTTCAAACGAAGATGGAGGGTGCCGCTTTCCGGGAGCGCGTCGATGGCGTTCATCAGCAAGTTCGAGATGGCCTGGAGCATTTCGCCCCGGTACACCGCTGTCACAAGCTGCTCGGGCAGCTTCTTCACGATGTGAATCTTCTTTGTCCGGATCGCGCGCCGATGGATGCGGAGCGCCGCCTCGCTGAGTGCAACCAGGTCCATGGGTTTGGCTGCAGAGGTCGTTCTGGCGAAGCCGAGCGTCTGGCTGGCGATGTGGCGAAGATTGACCATCTGCTCTTCCGCCAGGCTCATGTACTCCCTGACCTGCGCGGGATGCTCGGCGTCTTCGGTGGCCAGATAAATCAGGTGGCCAAGCGCTTCCAAGGGGTTTCTGATCTCATGGAGAACCTCAAGGGCCAGTTGTCCCGCCGTGGCGCGTTCCTCGGCCTTGCGTAGTGCGTTGGCTACAACGTCCAGCCTTGCTTCGAACTCCGCGATCCTCGACTCGTCCATGAGGCCCTTACGGCGACGTACTTGCTGGCGCCTGCAGGGAAGCAGACACAGCAATCGCCTGTCCCCTTAGGATGCACGAAGGGTGCATCGTGGCGAAGGGGGAGTTGCCGTCCTGGATAGCAGGTCTGAACCGGGGGACCGTGCCTGATACGGGGAAGGGCGTCTTACTGCACCAGCTGCTTGACGCGTTCGATGAGCATCGCGGGGGTGGAGAAGGAACTCAGGTGATCGTTCTGGCTCATGGTCTCCCGATGTTCGCCGCCGAGCACCAGGATCTTCGCCTCGGGACGATAGGCCCGGGTGGACCGGACGGCGGCCTGCTGCTCGGCTTCGCTTAGCGAGTAGCAGAGCACCAGAGGCTCACGAGTCGCGGCAGGCAGCGCCGAAGCGCCAAGAACGGTCTGGACGCTGAGACCCGCCCGCTCCAGAAGCATGCGCCGCGTCGCCAGAAGGGTGGCGTCGTTTCCGCAGATCACGACCTCAGAACGCATGCGCTGCTCCTTCCACTAAGGTACTGATTCCGCTGCCTGCCTGGCGATTCCCTGAATGTGTCACCAACGCCGAACGATCGGGTGTTTAGGCAGGTGAAAGCGACTCCCACGAAGGAGCCAGACGGTGTGGTCTTCCATGTTGCTCGCTATGGCTCTAGTTCTGTCGTAGGAGCTCGGAGGGGTCGGCGGCCAGGGCCTTTCGGGCGGGAAGCGCGGACGCTGCCAGGCCCAGGAGGGTCATCGTCAGGAGGGTGCCGGCGAGAACGAGAGGATCCCGAGGGTTGGCCTGGTAGACGATACGGGTGAGCAGACCGCTGGCGGAGAGGCCCGCGAGCAGACCCAGGCCGGAACCGAGGCCGAGCAGAGCAAGGGGACGGCCCACCGCGGCGCGGAGGACCTGCGATTTGCGGGCGCCGAGGGCGATGCGAATGCCGAACTCCTGGAGGCGACGGCTGACGGTGTAGACGGCCATACCGAAGATGCCGGTGATGGCGAGCATGCACGCAAGCAGGCCCATGACGCCCAGCGCAACGGCAGCGGCGCGCGCGGGAAGAAGTTCACCGCTGAGGGCGTCGGGCCAGCTCTGGACGGTGAAGGGGAGGTTGGGTTCCAGGCTGTGGAGGGCGCGTTGCAGGGCGGGAGACAGCTCATGGACGGCGCGCGGGGGGCGCACGGGCAGGGTCACGGTGCTGGTCGCGCGCAGCGCCAGCGGAAGGTAGGCGACGGGCTGGGGTGACTCTTGCAGGTCGTGGTACTTGCCGTCCTCAGCGATGCCGACGACCTCGGTGAGCTTGCCCCACAGGAGGAAGCGCTGGCCGACTGCCGGTGCTTGCCCCCACATCTTCTGCGCAAAGGTCTGGTTGATGATCGCGACGGGCGGCGTCGGGCCGGTGTCGTGCCAGGAGAGGTCGCGGCCGCTAAGCAGGCGGGTGCGAGCCGCGTCAAGGTAGCCGGGCGACATGGAGAAAATATAGGCGGCGAGGGCGGCATGGGGCAGCTTGAACTCGGTGGTGCCGGGCGTGTAGATGGGAACGGCATGGAGACCGCCCGTCATCGGCGTTCGGCTGATTATGCCCGCCGCGGAAACGCCGGGTAGGCTTTGCACGGCTTCGAGAACCGCGTGCTGTCTCTGGAGGAGCAGGTCGGGTGGCGGTTCTTCCTGGCTGAGATCGAGATCGACGAGCATCGCGCCCTGCGGTTGGAAGCCGAGCGGGACGTGAAGGGCACGTTGCATGCCGCGCACGGCGACCAGCGACGAGGTGACGAGCAGCGTACAGATAGCAATCTGCGCGCCGAGCAGGAGGTCGCGAAGGGCGAAGCGGCCAAGGGAGAGCGCCTGCGCGGGAGCACCCTTCATGATCTGCAGCGGGCTGCTGCGGAGCGCCTGGCGCGCCGGAACCAGGCCGCACAGCAGCGCGCTGCTGACGGTCAGCGCAAGCGCGGCGAGGTAGACGTGGATATCGAGGCGGAGCTCGAGTTGGCCGTAGGCCGTGGACGAGTGCCAGCGCTGGAAGCCGGCGAGCAGCAGGGAGGCGCCAAGCAGACCGGCGGCGCCGCCGAGGAAGGAGACCAGGAGAGCTTCGGTGAGCAGCTGCCCGACCAGGCGCCGGCGGCTGGAGCCCAGGGCGACGCGGAGCGCGAGCTCCCGGGTGCGGTCGGCAATGCGCGCGGCGAAGAGGCTGGCGAGGTTGGCGCAGGCCGCCGCAAGCACCAGCAGGGCCAGCGCGGTCACGCTGAGGAGAAAGCCGCGGATCACGTCGCCGTCGTCGCCGTAGAGGCCGGGATGAACAAGGCGCAGCGCGACGCCGTCGTCGGTCTGCGGGTACTCGTGGGCGAGCTCCGCGGCTATGGTGTTGAGATTGTCTGTGGCCTGGCTGGCCGTGACGCCGGGCTTCAGGCGGCCAAGCACCGTGACCGTGATGGCGGTACGGTCATGGAGGGAGTCGGAGCCGTCAACCTGCCGCTGATTTAGCATGGGCACCCAGAAGTCCGGCCACACGAAGCGTTCGGTGCCATGGAACTCGGGTGAGGCGACGCCCACAACGGTGAACGAGTGCTTGTTGAGCTCGACCGTAGCGCCCACGACGGCGGGATCGGCGGCGAAGGCGCTGCGCCAGAGCGCGTCACTCAGGACGAGCAAAGGCGCGGAGTCAGGACCGTGCTCGTCGGCGGCATGAAAGAAGCGACCGAGGGCCGGCTGCACGCCGAGCAGATCGAAGTAGTTGCCGGTGACCTCGTCTCCGGAGACGGTGGTGACGATATTGCGCCAGCTCAGCGCGCCGTGAGCGTAGGCGTAGAGCCCGGCCAGGCCACTGAAGGTGGTGTTTCGTTGGCGTAGGTCTTCGAAAGCAGGGTAGGAGGTGGTGAGCAAGCGGCCGCTGCTCCAGGGCCCATGGCGAAGCTGGTACAGGCTCTGGGGATCGCGAACATCGAGCGGGTGCAGCAGCACGGCGTTGAGAACGCCGACGACGCCCAGGTTGGCGCCGATGCCGAGCATAAGCGTGCGCAGGGCGACGGCGGTGAAGGCAGGCGACTTCCAAAGCATGCGCCCGGCATACCGAAGCTCGCGGGCGAGGGTTTCGAAGAAGGGCAGACCTGCTTCGGCGTGGTAGTGTTCGCGGACGGCTTCAACGGCTCCGAATTTCAGGCGCGCCTGACGGCGAGCCTCGCTGGCAATCATCCCGGCGCGGAGGTTTTCTTCGGTTTGCGCCGCAAGATGGGCAGCGATCTCCTCGTGGAGGCGAGCGTTCTGGCGATGGGCGGAGGTGAGGTGAGAGGCGCGGGCGAGCAAACGATGCAGGGATCTCATGCGAGGTCCTGCGCGTTCACCTCAAAGAAGCGTTTGATAATGGCCGCGGTCTGCTCCCAATCGCGCTTTTCGGCTTTGAGCGCCGCGTGGCCTGCGCGGGTCAGGCGGTAAAAACGGGCGCGGCGATTGTTCTCGGAAGGTCCCCACGCAGAGGCGATGGCGCCCTCCTGTTCCAGACGCAGCAGGACCGGGTACAGAGTGCCCTGGTTCACGGAAAGGAGGTCGCCGCTGATTTGCTCGATGCGCCGGGCCACGCCGTACCCGTGTAGAGGCCCAAGCACGTCGAGCGTCTTGAGGATCATAAGGGCTAAAGTGCCTTGCTGGACGTCTTGCTTCTGCTTCATGCAAAGTGTTCCGTTCGGGTGCTTTGGGTTGCCAACAGGAGAATTGCACGAGTCCTTTGGGAAAACAACAGGTGCCTTAGCATTTCCAGTGACGGTGTAGATTCTGCGCCTACGGAACTGCTCCAGTGACTCGTACCGGACTTCGGCTGAGGCGAAGGAGGCGTCCGGCTTGCGCGCCGAAGGCGCAGGTCAAACAGAAAGCTGAAAAACCGTGGAGCGCGGCAGTGCGATACTACGGCCCATGAGTCACAGGTTTCGCGGAGCTGCTCTTTTCGGGATTTTGAGCTTTGCCGGGCTGCCGATGTGGGGTCAAACGGCCAGTCCCGCACCGATCTCGGGAACGCAGCCTTCTTCCGCGAAGCCGGCGAGCGCCCCGGTGCAGACCGAGACGAAGAAGCCGGTGCGGGCGCGCGATGTCTTGAAGCCGCCGACCAAGGATGATCTGCTGCGCGGCGGCTATGGACCGTACCGGGCGAACAACGACCTGCTGTCCTATGCACTCAAGCTCCGGGTAGACCCGGTGGCCAGGACGATCAAGGGCTCAAATGCCATTCGGTTTCGCATGCTCCAAGATGGGCAGCGCATTCAGCTGGAGTTGACGCAGGATCTGGCAATCGATGGACTGACGATCGACGGCAAGCCGCTCAAGTACACGCGCGAAGAGCGCACGGTTTGGGTGGATTTTCCGGAAGTTCTGAAGAAGGGGCGCGAGTACACGGTGGACTTTGCGTACTCGGGGCGGCCGGTAACGCAGGGTCGGTTTGGGTGCTTCTCCTTTGATAAGGACAAGGAAGGTAAGCCCTGGATTACGACGGCGTGTGAGGGGGAAGGCGCGAGCGTCTGGTGGCCGAACAAGGATCAGTGGCGCGATGAGCCGCAGGAAGGCATGCAGATCGATGTGGCGGTGCCGAAGGGGTTGATGGATGTGTCGAACGGCCGGGCGGAAGGGTCAAAGGATCTCGGCGATGGATACACGGAGTGGCGCTGGCATGTGCACTACCCGATCAACAACTACGATGTCGCGCTGAACATCGGCGAATATCAGCACTTCACCGGGCCGCAGCATGGGGCAACAACGCTGGACTATTACGCGCTGCCTGAGGATCTGGACAAAGCCAAAGTGCAGTTCCAGCAGGTGCCGGAGATGCTTGACGCGTACGAGCACTACTTCGGCGAGTACCCGTTTGACAAGGATGGGTACAAGCTGATTGAGGTGCCGTATGCGGGCATGGAGCACCAGACGGCGGTGGCGTATGGCAACCACTTCGAAAATGGGTACTACGGGCGCGACTGGACGGGCGTAGGCATCAGCCCGAAGTTCGACTTCATCATCATTCATGAGAGCGGGCATGAGTGGTTTGGCAATGCGGTGACGGCGGCAGACCGGTCGGACATGTGGATCCATGAGGGCTGGACGACGTATATGGAGTGCCTGTATGTGGAGTACCGGTGGGGCAAGGCCGACGCGCTGCGGTACACCAACGGGCTGAAGAGCCACGCGCACAATGAAGAGCCGATCATCCCACCGCACAACACGAATGCGGAGCCGCCGCAAGACCAGTACTTTAAAGGCGCGCTGATGTTGAATTCGCTGCGCAGCGCGATTGCGGACGATGCGAATTGGTTTGCCGATATCCACGACTTCTATCAGCAATTCAAGTATCAGCAGATCATGACCGAGGATGTGGTGCAGTGGTGGAACCGGCGCACGGGCATGAACCTGACGCCGTTCTTTGATGAGTACCTGCGGCATGCGGCGAAGCCGGTGTTAGAGCTGCAGTTTGTGCCGGGTGGGCAAGTGAAGTATCGGTGGAAGGCCGACGAAGCGGCATTTGCGATGCCGGTGGACGTAGGCGACCCGGCGCGTTGGACGCGGGTGACGCCGACGGTAGGCGCGTGGCAGACGATGCCGTGGACGGGGACGCCGGAGAGCTTTCAGGTGGCTACAGATCTCTTTTATGTGGATGTTGTGCGCGAGTAGGCGCGCCGAAGGAAAGCAGATCCCGCCGCTGCGCTTCGGGATGACAAGCCGAAGGTAGCCGGGACGTATGATCAGGGTGATGCGAACGGCTCTTCTGGCTTTGGTTTTGGTGGGGCTGAGTGGGTGTGGATACCAACAGGTCGGGGCGGCTTCGCATGTGCCGGCGGGGGTGCGGACAGTGGCCGTGCCGGTGTTTGCGACGCGGGTGCAGGGGTTCCGTACGGAGGTGTTGTTCACGCAGGCCGTGGTGCGGGAGTTGAATACGGCGACGCGGTACCGGGTGTTGACGGCGGTGGCGGGCAATGCGGATACGGCTGCGGCGGAGTCCAACGCGGCGGCGAACGCGGATGCAGTGCTGCGGGGGACGATCCTGACCGAGGCGGTGACGCCGTTGACCTATGACGCGTCCAGCGGGCAAACGTCGAGCTACCTGGTGACGATTACGGCAGCGGTGCGGTTGGTCGCCCATGATGGAACGGTGCTGTACCGCAATGACGCGTTCACGTGGCGGGAGCAGTACCAATCGACGCAGGATTTGTCGGGATTCGTGCAGGAGGACACGGCGGCGGTGCGGCGATTGGCGCACGACTTCGCGCAGGCGATGGTGAGCGATATGACGGAGAGCTTTCGCTGATGGCGGGCGTGGGGGCGTCGAGAGCCGCGGGGGCTGCCGGCCTGCGCAGTTTCGCCGGGGTGGATCGCTTTCTGGCCGAGGTGCGTGGGGATGGGCGTCGCGTGGCGTATGTGTTGCTGGGCGATGAGGCGTTCTTGTACGGCCGCGCGCGGGCGGGCGTGATTGCGGCGCTTGTGCCTTCCGATCTGCGGGATTTCTGTTTGCACGATCTGGATCTGGGCGACACGTCGATCTTTGAGGCGTTGGACATGGCGCAAAGCCCATCCTTGATGGCGCCGTTCCAGGTGCTTTTCCTGCGCAACGTGAAGACGCTGTATGGGCGCGGAGCGAAGAAGGAAGAGTTCGCGGCCATCGATGCGTATCTGCGGCGGCCGAACCCGCAGGCTCTGGTGCTCTTTGTGGCGGATCACCTCCATCTGCCGACGGATCTGCGGCGGATGGACTTTGCGGAAAAAGAACGGGCGGAGAAGATTCGCGAAACGCTGGGCGAGTGCGGGTTCGTGGAACTGCAGGAGGTAAGCGCCGACGATGCAGCGTCGTGGGCGCAGGCGGAGGCCGAGCGCAAAGGCATGGGGCTGGGTGCGGACGCGGCGCGGGAGCTGGTGGATGCGGTGGGCGCCAACATGCTGAGCGTGGCAAACGAGCTGGAGAAGCTGCTGCTGGAGGCCGGGGCGCGCGGCGCGGCGGAGGTCACGGTGCGCGATGTAGAAACTATGGTGCCCGCGGCCAAGCAGCGGAGCCTATATGAGCTGACGGACGCGATCAGCCGCAAGGATGCGGCGGGGGCGCTCGCGCTGCTGGGTGGTCTGTTGAATGCGTCGGATGGCGAGGACGCGGCAATCGGGCATGTGTTTTCCCTCGCAAAGACGTACCGGCAGATGGTGGTGCTGCACGAGCGGCAGGTGAAGGACCAGCGGGCGATGTGGCAGGTGCTTTGGCCGGGGTTTCGGGTGGCGCCGTTTGCCGCGGATGCGCTGATTGCGCAGGCGCGACGGTATCGGGACCGGAGCGAGTTGTTGAGTGGGTTGCGGGCGATTGCGCGGGCGGATCTGGAGCTACGGTCGAGTCCGCCGGACAAGCGGCTGGTGCTAGAACGGCTGGTGTTGCGGCTGGTGTGGCGAGGCGTAACGGACGGGGCAGCGGAATCCGGCGCAAGCTGAGGTCTCGGTCGATCTCAGCCTGACCATAGAATCGAAACAAACGAGCGAAGGAAGTGGCATGCAGGGATCAGGGATGTGGGTGCGAGGCTGTGCGGCGCTGTGGGTCGCGATGATTCTGGGTGGAAGCGGCGTAGGAGCGCAGACAACGGCACCCGCGCCCTCTCCGCAGGCGCCATTGGGTCAGGTGTTCTTCGCGAGTCACTTCGCCAAGCACGAATACCAGGTCCCGATGCGTGATGGCGTGAAGCTGTACACCGCGGTCTATACGCCGGTGGCGGGGCAGATGAGCGACGCGGGGCCGTATCCGTTTCTGATGACGCGGACGCCGTACAGTTGTGCGCCGTACGGTGGGGACAAGGTGATGCCGCGTGTGACAGGCAATCAAAAGCTGTTGCAGAGCGGGTACATTCTGGTGTGCCAGGATGTGCGCGGGCGATGGAACAGCGAGGGCACGTGGGTGGAGATGACGCCCTCGAAGGATGGCAAGGGCATCGATGAATCGACCGACACCTATGACACCGTGGACTGGCTGTTGAAGAACGTGCCGAGGAACAACGGCAAGGTGGGGATCCTGGGAATCAGCTACCCGGGTTTCTATACCGCGGCCAGCATTGTGGACAGCCATCCGGCGATCAAGGCGGCGAGTCCGCAGGCGCCGATCATGGACCTCTGGATGGGCGATGATGCCTACCATGGCGGCGCCTTTATGTTGGACGCAAACCACAGCTTCTATGCGCCGTTCTTTGCGCCGCAGAAGAACCCGCTCACCGTGGAAGCACCCACGGGCTTTGAGTTCCCCACGCAGGACATGTACCAGTACTACCTCGGCATGGGTACGATCGCGCATCTGGATTCGCCCGCGGGTGGCACCAACGCGTACTTCCATGATCAGGTCACCCATACCAGCTACAGCGACTACTGGCAGAGGCGCAACCTGACGCCGCACATGCATGGCGTGCATGCGGCGGTGATGGCCGTGGGCGGGTGGTTCGACGCGGAGGATCTCTCGGGCCCGGTCAAGGTGTTCCATGCCATCGACAAGCTGAGCCCGGCGGCGCCGGAGGACACGCTGGTGGAGGGACCTTGGGTGCATGGCGGCTGGGCGCGGAGCACGGGGGCGCGGCTGGGCGATATCAGCTTTGGATCGGAGACCGCGGTGTTCTATCGCGACAACATCGAATTTCCCTTCTTCGAGCACTGGTTGAAGGACAAGGCGTGGACGCCGCTGCCCAAGGCGTACACCTTTGAGACCGGGACGGATTTGTGGAAGCAGTACGCGGCGTGGCCGCCGCCGGAGGCAAAGCCGCGGATACTGTACCTGCAGCCGCGCGGTGGGTTGGGGTGGACGCGACCGACAGAGCAGGACAGCAAGGACGCTTATGTGAGCGATCCGGCGCACCCGGTGCCGTTTACGCCCTACGTGACCGGGCCGGATATACCGCAGCGCTACATGGATGACGACCAGCGCTTTGCGACCACGCGCGGCGATGTGCTGGTGTACCAGACGGAGCCGCTGACGGAGGATGTGACGGTAGCCGGGCCGGTGCGGCCGAAGCTGACCGTGGCGTCGACGGGGACGGATTCGGACTTCGATGTGAAGCTGATCGATGTGTTTCCCGTGGACTATAAGGATCCGGATGCAGCAGCTTCGGAGGGCAAGCGCTCGAACGGGGTGCCGGTGGTGCTGCAGGGCTACCAGATGCTGGTGCGCGGCGAGCCGTTTCGGGCAAAGTTCCGGAACTCCTGGGAACATCCGGAGCCGCTGGTGCCTGGCAAGCAGACGGAGGTGGACTTCACCATGCAGGACGTGAACCACACGTTCTGCAAGGGGCACCGGATCATGGTGCAGATCCAGAGCTCATGGTTTCCACTGACAGATCGCAACCCACAGGTGTTTGTGGACATCTCGAAGGCGCGTCCGGAGGACTTCGTGACAGCGACGGAGACGGTGTTTCACCAGGCAGGTGCGGCGAGCGGTGTGGAGTTGCTGGTGCTGGAGCACTGAGGTTGATGGTCCAGCGGGGAATCGGCAGGCAAGAGTGTCACGATGGTTTGTTCACAAGGATCATCAAAGAAGACTTTCTGGCAGCGACTATGGAGCGTAGCTCTTTTCTGGGGGCTACCTTCTCTGTGTCTCGAGTTCATCGGCCTTCCGAGGCAAGGCTTTGCGCTTGTTCTGCTGATCGAGCTACCGGCTACTCTCCTGGGAGTGCTTGTGTTCACGCTGCTGGAAGTGGCGGTGGCCGGGGTCTGCGACCGACATAGCAGATCGAGGTGGTCCGGGCGGAATACAGGGGTCCTTCGCTACGCTCAGGATGACGGCTGGATGGGAACGCACGGCGATGGGCGATGCGTGGCGTCGGGCAAACAGCAGATCCCTTCGCTTCGCTGCGGGATGACAAGCCAAGGAGAGCGATGACAAGCCAGAGCGGAATGACAAGCCAAAGAGCGGAATGACAAGCCAAAGCGGGATGACAGACCAGAGAGCGGGATAACAGATCGAAGAGCGGGTGGCACGCAAGGCGCTTCCTGCGATCGTGAAGGTCGCACGATCAGGTCTGGGCCATGAGCGCGAGGCCGTGGGCTACGGACGTAAAGGCTTCGCCGCTTTGGACGCGGTCTTTGCCGAAGCGGGTGGTGAAGACCTGGCGGACGGCAGGGACGAGCGAGGTGCCGCCGGTGAGGAAGACGCGGTCGACCTCCTTGGCCGTCACGCCGGTGTTCTGAAGAAGATCGTCAAGGCTGGTTTCGATGCGGATGAGCTCGGGGGTAATCCAGGCTTCGAAGTCGGTGCGGGTGACGGGCGTGCGGAGGTGGAGGTCTTCGGTGTCGAGGACGAACTCGGCCTGCTCGTGGGCGGAGAGGTCGATCTTGACGCGCTGCACAGCCTGGTGGAGGCGATACCCGAGGTCGTGTTCGACGACGGTGCGGAGAGCGGCGATCTTGTCCGGTTCCAGCGCGGTCTTCTCGGCGGCGCGCAGCAGGTGTTGTACGTCGCGCGTGCGCAGGAACGAGAGGGTGTGCCAGCGTTCCAGGTTGGTGTAGATCCAGGCGGGCAGGGCGGGTAGTAGCTTGCCCAGCGAGCGGCTCTGGGACTCGGAGCCCAGAGCGGGGCAGATGAGGCGACGGACGATGCTTGCGTCGAACGCATCCCCGGCGATGCCGACGCCCGTGTTGCCTAAGACCTGAGGGCCGCCGCTGGTCTGGTTGGAAGGACGGACACGCAGCAGGGAGAAGTCGGTGGTGCCGCCGCCGAAGTCGCCGATGAGCAGAAGTTCGTCGCGGCTCACCGTGGCCTGGTAGGCGTAGGCGGCGGCGACAGGTTCCATGGCGAAGGTGAGGTCGGTGAAGCCGGCCTGTAGAAACGATTGGCGCAGACGGTTGACGGCAAAGTCGTTGTCGGCCTCGGAGTCGGCGCCGACGAAGACGACGGGGCGGCCGGCGAGGGCGTGCGTGACCTCGAAGCCGAGGGCGTCGCTGGCGCGCTGGCGGAGGTCGCGCAGAATGCGTGCGACAAGGTCTTCGAAGCGATACGGGCGGCCGAAGATTTCGGTGCCGAGCAGGTCGCGGGCGGAGAGGTGACTCTTGAGTGACTGGATAAGGCGGCCCTGAAAGGCATCATCGAAGCCGGCGTCCGCGGAGCCGTGCAGGGCGAGGTAGTGTTCGATGGCCTCGGCGCCGGTCCAGCCGGCGACGGGCTTGCCGGGCCGGTGCATCTGGCGCTGCAGGTACAGCAGAGAGCGCGAAGAGCGGCTCGGGCCGCTGGACGAGGGGAACTCGACGAGGCGGACGTGGCCGTCCTGTGCGAGCGCGACCGAACTGTTCGTGGTGCCGAAGTCGATGCCTACGGTCGGGGCCCTTGTGGCGGTACTCACCGGGTTATTGTCGCAAGATTGCGAGCGCGTGCGGCTCGGGGATGCGTTGGGC
>CAXTWN010000003.1:0-13607 GCA_964248055.1 uncultured Acidobacteriaceae bacterium
GTCTGGAGCTGGGAGAGCTGCGTCGGGGGTGGTGTCGCTTGTGCGGCTTTGGAGCCTGATTTCGGGGCGTGCGCCTGCGCGGGGCTGCCGCCGCAGCGTACCCAGAGCTGGCGGCTGAGGTCGATGCCGGCAGCCGCGGCGGAGGCGGGATCGAGAGTATCGGCGGCGTCTACCCAGGCGACCACCTTGCCCGCCCCGGTGAGTTCGGCAAGCACGGACATGGCCAGCGTGGTGCGCCCGGAGCAGAGCGGGCCGACCAGCTCCGTGATCGCGCCAATGGGCAGACCGCCTTCCAGCAATGCGTCGACCTCCGGTACGCCCGTCCCCGCCTGCTCGCGCACCGTGCGGGGGCGCGGGCTGAGCGCTGCGGGGATGCGCCGTTCGAGGGTGGCTTCAATCTGGCGACGAAGAGCAGCGGCTGAGGACAAGGGCGTCTCCTTTCGCCTTATCTTCGCCTCAGGATTTGTGGATGCGCAAGGGCGGCTCCCCTGAAAGGTGTAGAAACCGGGCCAAAAGCCCACGACGCACGGCAAACAATCTGATCGGGTGAAAGGAGCGCCTCTTCCCTGGATGTGCCTCTTCCAGCCTTTTGTGTGCGCGGGGGATCGACGCGCGGCAGCGAACGATACACTGTGGCCTGCCCTGTTCCTGGCGTTCCTGCATGGCCGGGATCGTCCCTACCGCATTGCACAACCGCTCAGGAATGCATTGGGAAGCGCGGTGAAACTCCGCCACTGCCCCGCAACTGTGAAGCGCACACCTTGCCGCAAGTCAGGGTGAGACCGGTCCGGCAGATGCACTGAGGCCTTTTGGCTTTGGGAAGGATCTGCCTGTAGCGACGGCCGGGCTTGAAACTGCGTCAGTCAGGAGACCGGTTCCTTTGTGTACAAACGCCACGCTCTCGGATGGAGGGCGGAGGAGACAATGATGTTTGCTCAAAAGCGCCGTCAAGCGGTGTACGATCCCTTGCATTTGCAACCAGTTCAACGCAATATGTCATTCTTTCCCTTACGCCGGATCCGGACTACGACGGCAATTTTCCTGTGGTCCTCGGTGGCGGCACATGCGGTGGTGATTCGCGGCCGGGTAACCGATCCGCTGGGCAAAGCTGTTCCCGGCGCACGGGTGCAGCTTGTGGAGGCCGGCAAGGTGGTTTCGATCGCCTACGCGGCTTCAGATGGCAGCTATGAGATTCGCTCGGGCGATGCCGGACGGTTTACGCTGCTGGGCTCGGCGGGCGGGTATCTGCCCGGCATCGGACAGGACTTCTACGGCGGCGCGACCGATGTGCTGACCCAGGATGTGGTGCTCTCGACCACGGCAGTGCAGCAGGAGGTCAGCGTGACGGCCAGCGGGCTGCCGACGCCGCTCCCGCAGCTTACGGCGCCGGTGACGATCATCCAGCCAGGCGATCTGGCCACGCGGGTGGGGGTGGTGAGCGAGTTGCGCCAGTCGCTGGGGGTGAACGTGGTGCAGGAGGGCCAGGCAGGGAGCGTGACGTCGCTCTTCATTCGCGGCGGACCGTCGGATGGCAACAAGGTGCTGGTGGATGGCGTGCCGGCCGAGGACGTCGGCGGCGGCTTCGACTTCGGCACGGTCGCCAGCACAGGCGTCGGCAGCCTGGAGATCTATCGCGATCCCAACAGTGCGTTGTACGGGAGCGATTCGCAGACCGGCGTGGTGAGCCTGTCGACGCCACGCGGGTTCACGTTGAAGCCGGTGCTGAACTACTCGGGGGACGCGGGCAATCTGCACACCTGGCGCAATGAGGTGACCCTTGGCGGCACACTGAAGAAGCTGAATGCGTTTGCCGGTTACTCGCGCTTCGATACGTCGAACGCACTCCAGAACGACCGCTACCACGACTCCACGGCGGTTGCGAACCTTGGGTATGACCTGTTCAAAGGAGCGAGTCTCCGGGCGACGGTGCGGGACAGTGTGTCGGCAGAGGGTTTGCCCAACGCCCATGACTTCTATGGTTTGTCGCAGAACGCCAAGGAAGCGGATGAGGATCTATATGGCAACCTCACCTTCGACTACCGGACGGAGAACGACTGGCACACCCTGGTGCGGTATGGCATCGCGCGCAAGCAGGAGCAGGCCAACTACTTCGGTGATCAGGGAACTCTGACGACGATCGACGGGTTGCCGGCGTACCTGGGGAACCTGGTCACGATTCGCGGCGCCAATGGGTACACCGCGACAGGGCAGGCGCAGCTGTACTCGGGCGACTACAACCAGCAGAACAACCGGGACGAACTGTACTTTCAGTCGGACTACGTGTTTCCGAAGCGGATCGCCGCGCTGTTTGGATTTCGCTACACGGACGAACGGGGAAACTTCGCCTATCCGTCGTACCTGGAGCAGGAGAGCGTCCAGCGCACCAACTATGAATGGGACGTCCAGTTCCAGGGCGACATCGTCCATCGCGTGTTTTACAGCGTGGGCGGGTCGCTGGAAAAGAACGAGCTGTATGGCTATGCGGGCGAGCCGCGGATCGGCCTGGCCTATGTGCCGGTGCGCCCGGGGGCGGGTTGGTTCCGGGGAACCAAGCTGCGGGGCAACCTGGCGACCGGCGTGCAGGAGCCTTCGCTGGCGGCGGACTACTACAGCCTGTACCGGCAGCTCTCCGCGGCCGGCGATACGGCGGACATCGCGCTGTACCACGTCGGCAAGCTGGGGCCGGAGCGCTCGCGTTCGGCGGATATCGGCCTGGAGCAGAGCCTGGTGGGGCAGAAGCTGCGGCTCACAGTGGATTACTTCCACAACCAGTTTTCGCACGAGATCGAGGGCGTGTCAGGGCCGGTGTTGAAGCAGTACTTCGGCTTCGGGGCGGCGGCTACGGCGCCGTATGACGGCTATGCAGAGCTGAACTCGATGGCCTATCGCGCCCAGGGCGGGGAGTTGGGCATTTTGTGGCAGCCCAGGCGCAGCCTGCTGGTGCGGGGCGGGTACACGTACCTAGATGCGGTGGTGAGCCAGTCCTTCGCCGGCGACGTGATCAACGCCGAGGACGGAACGCCGACGGAGAACCCCAATCTGCCAGGCATCGTCATCGGCGGGGGATCGCCGTTGATCGGGGCGCGGCCGTTTCGGCGCCCGCCGCATACGGGCTTCTTTGCGGTGGAGTACAGCCACAAGCGGCTGAACCTGATGCTGCAGGGTGCGGCGGCGAGCAGAGCGGACGACAGCACGGAGCTGGTGGACTCCGACCAGACGGGCGGAGATACGCTGCTGCTGCCCAACCGTGATCTGGACTTCGGCTACCTGAAGCTGGATCTCGGCGGGCTGTACCAGCTGCGGCACCACGTCACGGTGTTTACGCAGCTGGAGAACCTGCTGAACGACCAGCACATCGGGCCGATCGGGTATCCGGGGCTGCCGCTCACGGTGCGCGCGGGGCTGAAGGTAGTCCTCGGGGGCGACTGATCCGTGACAAAAGCGGGCCTCTGCGCGATCTTTTTGCATGGCGGCCCGCTGCCTGCCCGGTGCGCCTTTTCATGGGTTTTCCACATCTAACGAGGGTGAGGTTGACCATGAAGATGACTCGCAAAAATCTGATCTCTGCAGCTCTTGGCATGTCGGTCTTTGCTCTTCCGGTGTTTGCGCAGGAGTTGCCCAACGAGGGTCCGGTACCGACGACGGCGCTGATCAGCGTGCAGTCGAAGGAAAACGCGCCGCTGAACACGGCAGCGCTCAAGCTCGAGGTGAACGGTCATGCGGCCGCGATCGCCTCCGTGACCCCGGTGCACCCGGAGGCGGCGCAGGTCGCCATTCTGATCGACGATGGCCTGCGCGGAGTGTTCGGAACACAGTTGGATGAGGTACGGCACTTCATCCAAAGCCTGCCTGCCGGCACCCAGGTGCTGGTGGGGTACATGCAGAACGGAACGATCCGCCACGAGGGAGGCTTCTCTACGGACCACGCAGCGGTGGCAAACGAGATACGCCTGCCCATGTCGTCGCCGGGAATCAACGCCAGCCCGTACTTCTGCCTTTCGGACTTCGTGAAGCACTGGCCGGGTGAAGGCCAGGGCGCGCGCATGGTGCTGATGCTGACCAACGGGGTGGATCCCTACAACGGCAGCGTGTCGCCCCTGAACCAGGACAGCCCGTACGTCCGCGCGGCGCAGGATGACGCACAGCGCGCGGGTGTGGCGGTGTACTCGATCTACTACCCCGATGCCCGGATCCGTGGCGGGCTGGCGAGCTTCAGCGGCCAGAGCTACCTGCAGCAGGTGGCCGAGGCGACGGGCGGCGAAAGCTTCTACCAGGGCACGATCACCCCGCCGACGCTGAAGCCCTACCTGGATGAGTTTCGCGGGGCGCTGGCCGAGAGCTTCCTCGTGACCTTTGACGCCAACGCCAACCGCGAAAAACGTGACACGCTGGTGCACATCAAGCTGAAGACCGAGCAGGCGGGCGTAAAGCTCCATGTGCCGGACAGCGTGCATCCCGGCTTGACTGAGCAGGCCAGCGAGTAAGCTGCCTTCGGTCTTGCGGACGAGAGATGAGGCTGCGGAGCGATCCGCAGCCTTTGTCTTGGGCGCGATCGTCCGCTCAAGGCTTGTCTCTGGTGGCCAAACAGGCCGTCAGCGGCGATGGCAAGGCAGGTACCGGGGCTGGCAGTCCACATGGCGGCTGCGCCAAGATGCGGAGATGGGTTCCTCTCCCGAGGCGAACGGGAACGTCGCGCTGTTGCGTCAGTATGAGAGCTACCTGCGGGTGGAGCGCGGGTTGCGGCCGCTGAGCTGTGTCGCGTACCGCAGCGATCTGGAGATGTTTGCGGAGTTCTGCGAGGGCTGCGGGGCGCCTCTGCTCCGCGCGGATGTGCGCTGCTTCCGTGGCTTTTTGCAGCATCTGCGCGAGCATGGGGTGGAGTCGCGGTCCGTCGCCCGCAAGCTGAGCTGCCTGCGCGGGTTCTACCGCTGGCTGCTGCTGGATAAGCGGATCATGGCAGATCCGACGCTGAATATCGAGGCGCCGAAGAGCTGGAAGGTGCTGCCCAAGAGCCTGGCGCAGGTCGACGTCGAACGCATGCTGGATCAGGTGGGTGCGGCGGCGCGGGCCGCGGATGCCGGCGGCGTGGCATTGCGGGACCGGGCGCTGGTGGAGCTGCTGTATGCGGGTGGGTTGCGGGTCAGTGAGGCGGTTGGGCTGCGACAGGAGGATCTGCGCCTGGACGCAGGCAGCGTGCAGGTGCGAGGCAAAGGCGATAAGGAGCGGATTGTGCCGATCGGACGTCGTGCTGTGGAGGCGCTGGAGGTGTACGTCGCGCGCGGCCGGGCCGAGCTGCTGCGCAAGGCGAAGGCTGCCGGGGGAGTGCAGCGTACGCTGTTTCTTTCTGCTCGCGGGGGGCGGATGACCGCGCAGAGCGTGTGGACGCTGGTGCGACGTCTGGACCCGAACGCCAGTCCGCATAAGCTGCGGCACAGCTGTGCGACCCACATGGTGGAACATGGCGCCGATCTGCGAACCGTGCAGACGCTGCTGGGCCATGCGGACATCGCGACGACGCAGGTGTACACGCACCTGGCAATCGACCGCTTGAAGCAGGTGCACCGGCTGCACCATCCGCGAGCGAGGCTTCAGAAAACCAGCCGCCAAGAGGAGCCAGTGGCCTCTTGAGCGCAACGCGTGGCGTGAAGCGGAGAGTCAGAGCGTCTCGAGCAGCGGATCGGCGCCGGGCTTCCGCTGCGGAGGAAAGAGCGGAGGAAAGAGCGGAGGGCGGAGACGCGCGGCCAGGTGCGGGCCCTGCGTTCAAGGCGCTCGAACTGCGTTTCCTGGCGGCGATGCAGGATGAACGAGGCGCGAGTGAGCATACCTTACGCGCGTACCGGAGGGAGATCGCGAGCTTTGCGGCGTTTTTGTCAGAGACGCTGAACGCCGGCGCAGAAATCCGCGAGGTCGAACACACCCACATCCGCGCCTACCTGAGCGTGCTGTATGGGAGAGGGCTGAACAAGCCGAGCGTGGCCCGTGCACTAGCCGCGGTGCGCAGCTGGTTCAAGTGGATGGCCAAGGAAGGTTTGGTGGACGCGAATCCGGCGCAGCTGGTCTCGACGCCGAAGCTGTCCCAGCATCTGCCGCGGGTACCGTCGGTGGAGCAGATGAACCGGGTGCTGGACTCGCTCGGACCGGCAAGGGGATCGAAGCCGTCGGAGGAGGCGGACGATCGGGCGCTTGTCTGGCCCGAGCGCGACCTGGTGATCTTTGAACTGCTGTACGGCTGCGGCATCCGCAATGCGGAGCTGGTGGCCCTGGACCTGAGCAGCGTGCTGTGGGGTGAGGACGCCCTACGGGTCTTCGGCAAGGGCAAGAAGGAGCGTCTGGTGCCGCTGGGCGATGTCGCGGCGCAGGCGATCCGAGCCTACCTGCCGGGGCGGCAGCAGCGGTTGGAGGCGGCCGGCAAGGGGGTTCTGCGCTCCGATGGACCGCTGCTATGCAACGCCAGAATGCGGGGTAGTTGCCGACTGACAACGCGGAGCGTAGGACGGATCGTCAAGCAGATTGCGCTCAGCCGCGGTCTGGCCGCGGACGTGCACCCCCACACCCTGCGGCACGCCTTCGGCACGCACATGCTGGAGGAGGGTGCCGATCTCCGCGCCATTCAGGAGATGCTGGGGCACGAGCGGCTGTCGACCACGCAGCGATACACGCAGCTGACGGTGGGTCAGGTGCAGCGCGTGTACGACGAAACGCATCCGCGCGCACGATGAGGCTGGGTGTGTCAGGCCGGCAGGCGGGTGGACGCCTCAGTAGCGAGGCACGTTCGGGTCGATGCTGCGTGACCACGCGTCAATGCCCCCGGCGAGTGACTGAGCCTGCTCGTACCCCTGCTGGCGCAGCCACATGGTCACGTTGAGCGACCGCGCGCCATGATGACAGAGGACCACCACGGGCTCGTCGGGGTCCAGCTCGTTGTACGCCCGGCTTGGGATCTCGCCCATGGGGATCAGCGTGGCGCCCTCAATCCGGGCCGTCTCGTACTCCCAGGGTTCGCGCACATCCAGGAGCCGCGGGGCGTCCCCTTGTCGGCGCCGGGCGGCGAACTCCTCGGGGGTGATTTCAGGGGAAAGCATGGAATCAGGATACTTTGTGCGTGCGGAAGAAGAACCAAGCCAGAGCTAGGCACTTTGCGCTATAGTTTTGACGGGATTATTTTTCAATGACAGGCAACCTTTCGCGCCCCTTCCGGTTGTGGATTCAAGTGTGCGTCCTCCTGTGTGCCTCGGCGGCGCTCGCGGGCTGCGGCACCGTGACCGCCCCGTGGCTGCCCCAGACCACGGTCGCTCCGCTGCCCGGAGAAGACCTCAGCAAGCCCTGCGTCTATTCGCTGCGTCTGGCGGGGGTTACGGGGACGGGCACCTCTGCGCCGAACCCTGTGGATGCGCCGTTCATCACGCAAAAGGCTGTGTTGGTGATCTACGAGCGCGGTGACAGCTCGACACTCTTCAACGACCCCAAGGTCGTTCAGATGGCGTCGCAACTGCAGCTTGCAGAGGTCTTCGCCAACGAGTGCGACGCCGCCTCGTTTCCGGACTTTCAGCCGGATGCGACCAAGGGACCGGGCCGGGCGCTGTTCCAGGCACTCACGCAGTTTGCGACGATCACAGACCACCCCGAACTGGCGCAGGCGAACGTCATTCTTTCCGGCTTCTCCGCGGCAGGCTACCTTTCGGTGACGATGGCGAATGCGTATCCAACCCGCGTCCTCGGCGCAATCCCGCATGCGCCGGCTTCGGCGTATTTCGATCTTGACAATGTTCAAGTGAGCCAGGCGGCCGCTCAGATCCCTATGCTGATCCTTGCGGGTGCCACCGATATCGCTGCAGGAACGCAGCGGCCCTATAACCTGTTTCTGCGCGGGTGGAACCAGGGTGCGCCCTGGGGATTCGGCGTAGAGAATCTTAACCACTGCTGTACAGACTCCGTGAACACGGTGATGATCCCGTGGGTCACGGCTCTGATGAGCAACAACGTCCAGCCCTCGGCAAGCGGTGCGTTGAAGCTGCGTCCGCTGGACGCTACCGTTTCGCCAAGCGTACGGTACACGTGCACCCCTGACGGCCTCTTTGACGCCATCGGATGGCAGGACTGCGGCATTACGGAAGCAAGCATTCTGCCATCTACCTCCGGCGGGCCGCAGGTGGGGTGGTTGCCGGATCAAAGTACCGCAAACGCCTGGTTGAGCTGGGTTCTGGCGCCGCACTAAGGCCCGATGGACAGGGGCCGTGCGGGTTTCAGGCGCAACGGCACCAGCGCGGCCTCGCGAGTTCACTTGAGGGTGGTTAGCGACGGTTGTTCGTGCACGGTGATGCCGTCCAATGATCCCTGAAAGACGATGACGCGCTTCAGCACGTCGTAGGGGACCTGGGTGAGCGGCAGGGCACGACCGTTGATCACCAGGGTGGGTGTGTTGCTGATGCCGACATCCGCCGCGAGCTTGACCGTGCTGTTGATCGCGTCCTGGGTGGCCTGGGCGGTCGAGCAAGTCATCACCGTTGCCGGGTCGGCGCCGGCGGCTGTGGCGGCCGCACGCAGGGTGGCGTCGGCGTTTTCTTTGGTGAGCTCCGGCTGGGCCGTGTACACCTTCTGCGCGTACGTAAAGAAGGCCGCGTCCCCTTTGGCCTGATGCACACAGTGGCCGACCGCAGCGGCCTGTAGCGAGAGCGGGTGCACGGCGGTGAGCGGCAGGTCTTCGTACACGATGCGGGCCTGAGGAAAGTCCTGCGCGAGCTGGTCCATGGTGGTCTGGGCAGCCTTGCACGCCGGGCACTGAAGGTCGGCGAATTCGACCAGCTCGAGCTCCTTACCCGCGGCGCCGCGGGCCGGGCCATCGGCCTGTTGCTGGAGCAGGGTGCGGGTTTCCGCGAAGGGATGGGCGCCGAAGCTGACGACTTCGCCTGCGAGCGCGTGCTTGCCGTCAGGGGTGATGTAAAGCACGGTCTGGCCGAGTCGGCCGGGCTGCGACCTTTCCGCGAAGTAGACCTGCACACGAACCACACCGGGTGCGATGGTGGGCTCGACCGCTGCCACACTCCAGGAACGGCTCTCGTCGTAGCCCCAGAGCGCGTGAAGAAAGCTGTTGACGGTCTCCACGGTCGGGCTGGGCGCGGTGAAGTTCTTCGGGTTCACCGGCGGGAAGACGCTGGCCGGCGGCTTGGGCAGAGTCTGCTGCGGGGTGGCCGGGGCCACGGTTGTGGACCGCTGCCCCGAGGCGGCGGAGGTGGCTGTCTGCGCAGTGACGCATGACGGAAGGCCTGCGACTGCCAGGCTTGCAACACAAAAGAGGACTGTCGTTTTCAACGCACTTCTTTCCTTGGGCGGCGGCCCGGTGCTGTGTGGTTTTAAACCTCGCGTCGGGCTGCGATGGGAAAACGTCTTCCCATGCCGAACGCTTTCTTGGAGACCTTCAGGACCGGTGCGGCCTGTTGGCGCTTGTACTCGGCGATCTCGACCAAGCGGATCACCTTGCGGACGAGATCGAGGTCCGCGTGCTGTTGAGCGGCGATCTGCTCGGCGGATTGGTAGTCTTCGATGTAGGCACGGAGGATCGGGTCCAGGATCTCGTACTCCGGCAGCGAGTCGGTGTCCTTTTGGTCGTGGCGCAGCTCGGCCGAGGGCGGCTTCGTTAGGGTGGCGGCAGGAATGATCTCGCCGTTGCGATTGACCCAACGGCTGAGGGCGTAGACCTCGGTCTTGTACAGGTCGCCGATCACGGCGAGCGCGCCGACCATGTCCCCGTACAGCGTGCAGTAGCCGGTGGCCATCTCGCTCTTGTTGCCGGTCGTGAGCACAAGCGCGCCGGTCTTGTTTGAGACCGCCATCAGCAGGGTGCCGCGGATGCGTGGCTGCACGTTCTCTTCCGCGAGGCCGAAGGGCGTGCCCCGAAAGAAGGGATCCAGCTGCTTGCTGAAGTCGTCGAAGATGTCTCGGATGGGCAAAACGGAGAAGACGATGCCGAGATTGGCCGCAAGCTGTTCGGCATCGGTCAGGGAACCGGAGGAGGAGAACTCGCTGGGCATGCCGATCGCCTGGACATTGTCGGCGCCTAACGCCTCAACGGCGATCGCGGCCACGAGGGCGGAGTCGATACCGCCGCTGAGGCCGAGAAGGGCTTTGCGGAAGCCGCACTTGTGGAGGTAGTCGCGGGTGCCAAGAACGAGCGCCTGCCAGGTGCGCTCACACTCCGCCGGCCCCATGGGCTCTGCCGCCGCGCGGGCTTCGGCCTCGTGATGGTGCGTAACGCTGACGGGCTGTGCGTCTTTCGTGTCCACAAGGACGAGGTCCTCGCGGAACGGGCAGGCCTGGGCGATCACCTCGCCGTCTGAGTTCATGGCGAACGAGTCCCCATCGAAGATCAGGCTGTCGTTTGCCCCGACCTGGTTGACCATCACGACGGTGGCGTGGTGCCGTTTGGCAAGCGCCCCGATCATGCGGCGGCGGACGTCGGTCTTGCCGTGCCAGTAGGGAGAAGCCGAGATGTTAAGGATGAGACGCTGGTTGCCGGCGGTCTGGGGCAGAGCGCCCCACTGCTTCATCAGCTCTTCTACGGGGTCGAAGCGATAGTTCTGACGTGGCCAGAACAGCTTGTCGTTCCACGCGTCTTCGCAGATCGTGATGGCGACCGGCTGGCCTTTGATCAGGGTGAGGGACTGGCGTTGGGCGGGCTCAAAGTAGCGCTGCTCGTCGAAGACGTCGTAGAAGGGCAGCAGCATCTTCTCCTGCAGAAAGCGCAACTCGCCCTCTTCGAGCACCGCGGCGACGTTGCGGACGTGCTTTTCTCCCGGGCTCTCACAGCGCAGCGGAGAGCCACAAAGGACGGCGGGTTGCGGCTTGCCGTTGCGGGCGCGCGTGAGGTCGCGAATGCTGTTCAGCGACTCTTCGGCACGGCGAAGGAACGACTCTTTTTCAAGCAGGTCGGCGGGAGGGTAGCCGGAGGTGGCGAGTTCGGGAAAGATGACCAGATCCGCGTCGGCTTCGGCGGCGCGCTGAAGGTATTCGCCGATCCTGTGCAGATTGCCCGAGAAATCACCGACAGTCGGATTGATCTGGGCCAGGGCGATGCGCACAGGATCATTTTACTGCGAGTGCAGCATGGCGCCGTTGGTCAGGGGCCCGCATTCGCCTGGCAGATTTTACCTGCCGGACAGAAGGAAGGAGCGACGCTAGGAACCCGTGCCGTTCAGGACCACACCCACGGTACGCGCGAGGATGCGGAGGTCCAGCATGAGGTTCCAGTTTTCGACGTAGGCGGTATCGAGCGAGATGTAGCTGTCGAAGGAAGGGTCCTGCCGGGCCTCGACCTGCCAAAGCCCCGTTATGCCGGGAAGGACATCGAGCCGGCGGAGATGGGAGAGATCGTAGCGCTCGACCTCAGAGGCGATCGGGGGCCGTGGACCCACGAGGCTCATGTCGCCTTTGAGAACGTTGAAGAACTGCGGAAGTTCATCGAGCGAGTACTTGCGCAGGCGAGCGCCGATCCTGGTGATGCGGGGATCGTTGGAGATCTTGAAAAGAACGCTGTCGCGCTCATTCATGTGCGCCAGTTCAGTGCGCCGCCGGTCGGCATCAGGAACCATGGTGCGGAACTTGCAGCAGCGAAAGACGCGGCCCTTGCGGCCGATGCGCTCGGCTGTGTAGAACAGCGGACCGGGGCTATCGAGCCGGATGAGAAGCGCGATCACCAGCATGACGGGTGCGGCGACGAGCAGGGCCAGTGAGGCGAGCACGATGTCGAGCGCGCGCTTGAGCACAAAGGCGCCGCGCGGGAACTCGCGGTGGTGCAGTGGAATGGTCGGGAACTGGCCGATGTACTCGACGGGAGCGTTCCAGGCCAGGCCGTCGTAAAGGTCCGGGATGACACGCACGTTGATGCCGAGGCTGCGCGCCTCGTCGACCACCGAGATGACGGTTTGCTTGTCCGCCGGCGTGGAGAAGTAGATCTCATCCACAAAGAGCGAGCGGGCAACGGCGACGCAGTTACGCAGATTGGCGACCGTGTGCGGGTGCCCCTCGCCATCTTCTCCATCGTTCATCGCGATGAAGCCTTTGAAGCGGAAGCCCATGTGCGGCAGGGCTTCGAGATGGTTCCGCAGGGCGTGACCGACACGGCCATCGCCGACGATCAGGACGTTGCGAACCTCGAGGCCGCTGAGATAACGGCGTTCCCGCAGCTTGCGCCAGAGCGCCCGCCGTGCCATGAGCATGACCATCGTGAGGGAGACGGTGATGAGAACCACCAGGCGCGAGACAGCCTCGGCGCGGGTGAGGTACAGCGTGCCGCAAAGGAGCAGTCCAGCCGTGAGGACAGTCTGCACGGTCATGCGTTGTTCATGCAGACCGCTGAAGTTATCGCTGGGACGGTAGAGGCCGAACAGCCGCGAGATCGCCACGACATATACGCCGAAGAGCAGCAGCATGAGGGCGGAGTTGTGAGGTGCAACGTGCCGTAACTCCAGCAGCACACTTTCAGGGCCAACGACCCGCGGGTCCAGCCGGACGTGAAACGCGAGCAGGCCCGCCAGGAGCGCGCTGCCAATGTCCAGCCCGGCCCATACCACGGCGGAGATGGAGGGGCGCTGGTCGTGCCTGGGCTGGTTTCCTTCGGCCCGCACCCGCTGCCCGGCCGACGAGGAAATAACCCGATGGAGGGAATCGTGTGTCGTCGTACCTTGCGGCATAGGCTGGGGAAACAAGTGGCCGACACGCAAACAATGGCTGAAAACAAAGCCAAAAGCTTGCGTTCTCCCTCACTCTACACGCCGAACAGGGATCAATTGGGTGTCCCGAAGTGACACAAAAGTCACATTGGAAGTAACAATTGGTCCAGATCGAGGAACTCGCGAAGCACCGGATCCTGCGTTGCGCGCATATCCTCGACCGTGCCAAAGAAGCGCGCTCGCCCCTCATGCAGGAACAGCACACGGTCCGCGAGCTTCTCTGCAAAGCGCATGTCATGCGTGACCACGATGCTGGTCAGGTGGAGCTCACGCTTGAGGCGCTGAATGAGGTCGCCGAGCAGGTTGGCCATGAGCGGATCAACCATTGTGGTGGGTTCGTCATACAGAACGGCCGAGGGCTGCGCAGCGAGGGCGCGGGCGATGGCAACCGAGCGCTTCATGCCCGTGGAGAGATCGCTCGGCAGAAGATGGTCCATACCGGCGACCCCGACCATCTCCAGCAGACCTTTGACGATCTGCAGGATCTGCTCTTCGGGCATGTCGCCGCGCTCGCGGAGAGGGAAGGCGACATTCTCACCAACGGTGATCGAATCGAAGAGGGCGCCGTTCTGAAAGACCATGGTGACCTTGCGGCGCACCTGTTGCAACTCGCGCTCGGTGTACGCGAAGATGTCGTGCCCCGCCACGCGCACGTTGCCGCTGTCTGGCTTGAGGAACCCCATGATGATCTGCAAGGAGACCGACTTGCCTACGCCGCTGCGACCGAGGATACAAAGCGTCTCTCCGGGGTTCACGAAGAAGCTGACATCCTGAAGCACAACGAAGTCGCCAAAGCTCTTGTTCACGTGTTCGAAGGCGATGTAGGCAGGGGTGGGTTCTTGATCGCTGGCGAAGGACGCGGCCGCGAGCCCGGAGCTGGCG
>CAXTWN010000003.1:13617-17672 GCA_964248055.1 uncultured Acidobacteriaceae bacterium
GCGGTGTACTGAGCTTCATCGGAGACCGCGTCCGCTTCAGCCTCGTTGTGCTGCGCGGCCTGGCTCATGAACTCGCCGACCGCTTCTGCGACGTCCGGGGAGACCTCGGCGGTCAGGGGATCGTCGACCCTGATGGGAGTGGCGGCGTCAGCACGACGCGTCGCATTGGCTCCGGCCTCCGGCCCAAGCACCTCAGAGCCGAGGGGTGTCGATGGCTGCTCGCGGTCCATAGCCAAAGTATGTCAAAGCTCCGCGGCAGATCGGCTGTGCGCCGATGCCGGGGTGACCATGGCAGCGTGTTGCTCGGCCTGGCGAATGTCCTCCGGCGTGTTCAGGTTGGCGAACCAGAGCGCCTGGGCGTTGTCTCCGTCTGTGAGCGGAAAGAGGCTGATCCCATCGCCCGACGGCGATGCAGCACGTGCAACCAGGGCTCTGGCGGCGCTTTGGAACGCGAGAAGCAGCTTGTACTCACGTCGGGCGATGGCCGCTTCGAGAGAGGGAAGAATCTCCTTATGCAAAAGACAGAGACCCGGCTGTGGCCGTCCGTCGAGCGTGAAGAGGGCGATGCGGTTGCCGGAGGAGGCGAGACCGCGCCGGAGCAGGTCGGCGATCAGCGTCGGGGGAACGAAAGGCATGTCCACGCCGAGGAACAGGTTCCACTCGAAGCGGGAGTAGGCGAGCGCGGCTTCCATACCGCCCAGCGGCCCGCATCCGGGGTGCCGATCCGGCAGCAACGGCGCGAAGGCATCGAGTTGCGGATCACTGCTCAGGATACGCACATCGTCGGTGACTGTGCGGAGCTTCTCCACGGCAAGCTGGATGAGAGGCCTGCCTGCCAGGGGTAAGAGCGCCTTGTTTGTGCCCATACGGGAGCTCTGGCCACCGGCAAGAACGAAGCCGCCCACGTTCATTGCAGCAGGGTCTCTCAGGAACCAACGTGCGCGAGGAACCGGATCACGGCCTCGATGCCGCGGTGAAAGTTGTGGAGGCTGAACTTCTCATTCGGGGCATGGAGGTTGTCGTCAGGGAGACCGAAGCCCATCATCACGGTCGGCATGCCGAGCACGGTGCCGAAGTCGGCCACAATGGGGATGGAGCCGCCGCCCCGAACAAAGACGGTCTCCCGGCCGAAGACCTCGCGAAGCGCGACGGTTGCTGCCTTGATGTAAGGGCTCTCCGTGCTGATGACGAAAGGCTCGCCGGAGTGGATCAGCCGGACGTCCACCGTGACGCTGGCCGGGGCGAGCTCTTCAACGAACGCCTTATAGCGGGCAAAGGTCTCCTGCGGGTTCATGCCGGGCACCAAGCGAAAGCTGATTTTGGCCGTGGCCTTCGCGGGAATCACCGTCTTGGCGCCCGCGCCGATGAAGCCTCCGGCCATGCCATGCACGTCCATGGTCGGGCGCGCCCAGGTCCGCTCCAGAACAGAGAACATCGTCTCGCCGGCGAGCTCGGGGGAGCCGACCTGCGACTCGCGGTACTCTTCCTCATCGAAGGGCAGGGAGCGCCATGCCTCGAGTTCGGCTTTGGTGGGTTCCTCGATGCCGTCGTAGAAGCCGGGGATCGCGATGCGGCCATCGGCACGCTTGAGCTGCGCGATGATCTGCGCGAGGGCGAGGAACGGATTGGGCGCCGCGCCGCCGTAGATGCCGGAGTGCAGGTCAGTCTTGGCGCCGCGAACCTCAAGCTCGGTGTAGATCATGCCGCGCAGGCCGACGCAGAGGGTAGGGATGCCGGGGGCGAACATGTCCGTATCGCTGACCACGGCGCAGCCCGCGCGCAGCTGGTCGCCGTGCTCGCGAACAAAGTTGGCGATGCCCTCGCCGCCGACCTCTTCCTCGCCTTCAATCACCACGCGCACGTTGACGGGGAGCTTGCCCTCCGTGCGCAGGAGGCTTTCCAGGGCTTTGACGTGAATCCACATCTGGCCCTTGTCGTCGACCGCACCCCGCGCGTAGAGGTTGCCGTTCCGTTCCTCGGGCTCGAAGGGCGGGTTCTTCCATTCATCGAGCGGTTCGGCCGGCTGCACGTCGTAGTGGCCGTAGAAGAGGAGTGTGGGCTTGGTGGGAGCGTGGAGCCAATCGGCGTAGACCAGCGGATGGCCGGTGCGTCCCGCTTTGCCGGCCGCGGGCTCCCTGGAGGTGTCGATCAGCCGCACGTTCTCCAGCCCTGCCGTGCGGAGTCCTTCCGCGACGAACTCGGCGGCCCGACGCACATCGGCCGCGTGCTCTGGTGCCGTGGAGACCGAGGGTATGCGCAGCAACTCCTTCAGCTCTTCGACAAAACGGGAGCCATGTTCTGTGGCGAACCGAACCGCGGCCTCGGGCCCGGTACCTGTGCTGACGCTCATGGAGACATTCTACGCAGCACGCTCATGCCTGCGCCGTAACGGCAGCTCCGCATCACGAGCGCGGCTTACTGCTTGGCCTTCGGTTGGCCGCCCGCGTTCCAAGTCGGGACAAAGTCGCTGGTAGCCAGCCAGCGCACGGGCTCGACAAGGGACTGGATCGCAGCGGTCATGAAGGGCAGATCCAGGTGCGCCAGATCGTCGTTCGGCTGATGATAGGTGGGCACGGTGCCCCAACCCGCGGCCGTGTGCGCGACGACTCCCTTCAGCGCGAGGGCATAGTTGTCGGAACGCTCAAAGAAGTGCTGCTCGGGGTAAGGATCGGGACCAAGGAGAGCGCCGTGGGCCCTGAGCGTGGGGCCGAGGTTGGAACGGTCCCAGCCGGTGAGCAGAAGGACGCTTTTGGGGCATTTTGGGATCCTGGTTGCCGATCATCTCGAACTCGAGGTTCGCGACGAGGTCCTTGAGCGGTACGGGCGGGTGCTCGCCGAAGTACGTGGAGCCAATCTCGCCGGCCTCTTCGCTGCCGTAGCACACAAAGAGCACGCTGCGCCGAGGCTTTGGACCGGAGGCGAGGGCGTGCGCCAGTTCCAGCACCGCGGTGGTGCCCGAGGCGTCGTCGTTAGCGCCGTTGTAGATCAGGTCTCCGGTGCCGGAGGCGGCGGTGCCCAGGTGATCCAGATGGGCGGTCAGCAGGATTGTTCCGCCGGAGGGATCCGTGCCCTGCAGATAGCCGATGGCGTTGAAGGTTTGGCGATCCGTCGGTTTGTCACTCAGGCGCAGGCGCTGACGCCCCTTCGGTGTCGTGTAGACCTCCACATAGGCGCTTTGGATGTAGCCGTCCATGCCGGGCGCGGGCGTGAGGCCGTAGCCGATGAACTCGGAGGCGACATACTCCGCCGTGATCTGCTCCGCGCGGGAGGCGCTGCCGCGACCGCCCATGGCATCGCTGGCAAGAAACTGCTCATGCGCGCGGACCCACTCGGGGTTCACGGTCCACGCAGGGGCGGTCTGCGCGTAAAGCGCGGGCGCGAGCAGCGCAACGAGGGCGACGAGCGTGGAACGGCAGCTTAACGCGAACGGCAAGGATTTCTCCGGGTAAGACGCAGGTACTGCCGGCCATCTTATCCGACCGGTCAACAGGTGTCCCAAAGCGGGACATGACGCTGAGGAGCTATTCCCTTCCGGCAGGAAAAGACCCAAGATGGAGGGGAATATCCTGGTCGACACGGCCGAGGAACGAGGTAGCTTTTGCAAGCAGAAGGGGTATGCATCTTCAGCGGGGCTGAGGAGTTGAAGGAGGGGCTCTTCGGGCAGGTGTTCCTCCACGTGTTTGAGATTCTGCCCTATCTGTATGAACGCTCGATCTTTCCTGCGTGGGAGATCCGCTCTGTTCTCTATGGCGCGCCTCCCAATCAGCTGACCATCCCCGGCGTGCTGGACCTTGCGTACCAGCCGCCGCGCGAGATCCGGCAGCGGGTCTCGTTGCGTGAGTTGAAGCAGCGGCACAATCGGGTGCTTGGCAGCGACTGGGAGCAGCTTAGCCGCATGTGGAAGGCCTACTTCCGGGTGCCCGACCGCATTCTGGAGCAGGCGGATGCGCTTCCGCCGCTGGACCGGGCGCTCGCGGTCCAGTACCGCGGCAGCGACAAGCAGCGTGCGGGCTGGGACACCAACCCGATCTCCCATGAGGACTTCCTGGTCCTCG
>CAXTWN010000003.1:17682-23700 GCA_964248055.1 uncultured Acidobacteriaceae bacterium
CAGCGGCCGGAGATCACGTCCATCTTCGCCGCCACAGACGAGTTCACGTTCGTCGAAAAGCTCAGAGCCGTCACCGACCTGCCGGTGCTGAACCTTGGCGAGATCAGCTTCCACAAGATCGACGACACGGACCCGGCGAGCAGGGCAGACCGCGCCATACTGGATTGCGTCCTGATCTCACGCTGCCGGGCCGGGCTGGAGACATCGTCTGCCTTGCCCAGCTTTGCGAAGATCTTCAACCCCGGTTTGGAGCTGTATCGCGCCTCGGCCAGCAAACTTTTCGTGGAGATTCCGTACTTTCCGGTAGCCTATGTTCCGCCGCTCCCGGCGACCACCGCGGCGGGCAAGGCCATTCTTGAACGCACGATGCAGGGCGACTGGTCGGGCGACTGGCGCGGGTGGCGCTTTCGCAAGCCCTTTGCGACACGAGCGCGCACGCCTCTGCGGAGTGCGTATCACGCCGTACGGGAGCGGATCGGCGCCTGAAGCAAGCGCTTCGGTAATGGGGAAGCTGGCATTCGTGACGCGGAACCCTCAACGGCGACGCTCATCCAAGCGGGGTCGGGCGGTCTCGCAGAGGTGAGGCATGGGCTGCCATCCCGGGAGCGATATGCTGTAAGGGATGGACGGGCGCGCACTCTTCGGCCTCGACCTGGACCAACTGACGGAGCTGATGGCCAGCTTCGGGCAGAAACCCTACCGCGCCCGGCAGACCGTTGAGGCTCTCTACAAGCGGCGCGTGCAGTCGATTGACGAGATCACGACCCTTCCGCAGGAGTTGCGAGAACGGCTTACCGACGCGGGTTGGGTGGTAGGACTGCCGGAGATCGTGCAGACCGCGGTCTCCATCGACGGCACCGAGCGGTATCTCATCCGGATGGCCGACGGCGAGACGGTCGAGACCGGGTGGATGCCGGATGGGGACGGATCGGAGATCGCGGACGACGAGACCGAGGCCATCGCCGCGGGCGCCGAGGTGCTGGCCGGGGTGGAGCGCCGTGGCGCGCCCGGAGATGCGCAGACCTCCTCGTTGCGCTCCGCACGCGAGATGGAGCTGGGCCGAGCCGTCGGGCACCGGACGAGCACCGCATTCGCAGGCAAGCAGCGCTTCGGCGCATTAGCCGAGCGGGGCTACCGGCGAGCGACCATCTGTGTGTCCAGCCAGGTAGGCTGCGCTGTCAATTGCCAGTTCTGCCTCACGGCAAAGCTCGGCATCCGGCGCAATCTGACCGCCGGGGAGATCGCAGGCCAGGTCGCCGCCGTGCTGAACAGGCACGGCATCGAGATCGGGCAGGACCGGATCAACCTTGTCTTCATGGGCATGGGCGAGCCGTTTCTGAACTATGACGAGTTCATGGCCGCCGTGCGCCGGTTGGTGCAGGGCATCGGCATTCCCGAGTCGCGGATGACCGTTTCCACCTCGGGGATCCTGCCGAGCATGGAGCGATTTGCCTCGGAGGAGATCCGTCCGCGCCTGGCATTGTCGCTGAATGCGTCCAACGACCGCGTACGCGAAGAGGTGATGCCGATCACGCGCAAATGGAAGATCGCGCAGCTGCTTTCAGCCTGCCGCCAGATCCCGCTGCGCACGCGCGAGTGGGTCACCTTCGAGTACGTGCTGCTGGGCGGCGTCAACGATCAGCCCGAGCACGCGCGCGAGGTGCTGGGGTTGCTTGAAGGCATGCGGGCCAAGGTAAATCTGATTGTCTGGAACCCGGGGCCGGGCATTGCGTACCGCCAGCCCGAACCGGAGGACGCGGCGCGCTTCCAACGCACCTTGATTGATGGGGGTATCGCGACCTACATACGACGTCCGCGGGGGCGCGATATCTACGCCGCCTGTGGGCAGCTCAAGCGAACGGTGACGGAGCAGCCCGGACCGAAGCTGGTCGAGATCGCCGCGGCGACGATGTAGCTCTATCAGGCGCTGTTGGCCTGGTTCATCAGTCCATCCGCACGCATTTGGGCGAGCTCCAGCAGCACGTCGGCCACGGCTTCGTAGTCATGCCGCAGGACCTCGCCTTCATGGGCGAAGTTGCCGACGATGGGCTCTACCCCGAGGGCGCGAACCCGTGCGAGGTCTGCTTCGATGGGGGTCTGGCCCTCGGCGGCGTACTTCTCCAGCGTCTCGGGCCGGATACGGCCGGTATTGATCAGGGCGTAGTCCAGCACGTCCCGATGACCGCCCGCATGCTGCAGGATCTTCTCAATGTGCTGCGAGGCCGTCAGGCCAAGGCTCTCGTTGGCCTGCGTCATCAGGTTGCAGACGTACACCCGCGTGGCGCGACTGGCGGCCAGCGCCTCCGGGATGCCATGTACCAGGAGGTTGGAGATGACCGAGGTGTACAGCGAACCCGGCCCGAGGGTGATCAGGTCCGCGGCTGCAATCGCCTCCAGCGTCTCGGGAAGCGGATGGCACTCGGCCGGCTCGATGCTGAGCTCGACGATACGGCTCTTTGACGCCGAGATGCGCGTCTCGCCGCGCACCAGCGTGCCATCTTCCATCTGCGCGGCCAGCGTGGCGTTGGCGTTGGTCGCGGGATAGATTCGGCCGCGCGTGGCAAGGATCTGGGAGGAGGTCTGCACAGCCTGCGCGAAGTCCCCGCGCATCTCGGTGAGGGCTGCCAGGAAGAGATTGCCGAAGCTGTGACCCTGAAGGTTTCCTGTGGAAAAACGGTGCTGAAAGAGCTGACTGAGCAGCGTCTCATCCTCGCTCAGCGCGACCAGGCAGTTGCGCACGTCGCCAGGCGGCAGGATGTTCAGGTCCTCGCGCAGGCGTCCGGAGGAGCCGCCGTCGTCAGTAACGGTGACCACGGCGGAGAGATCCCGGATGCGAGCCAGGGGAGCCTTGGCTCGCTTCTGATGTTCCTTGTTGAAGACCGCAAGAGGCTGCGAGATGCGCGGGGGAGCGGCGAAGCGCTTCAGCCCACGAAGCAAAGTGGAGAGGCCGGTGCCTCCACCGATCGCAACAACGCGAAGCGGGCTGACTGCTGGATGTAGAAACGCCATCTCTGGCTCAGTGTAGTCGCTCACTGCTTCCCCGCGACGAACGAAGGTGTTAGGCCTCCGGGTACAGAAGTTCAGTGAAGCGCGGATCTTCAGCCATGTTGGCGAAGTCTGAATCGGAGCGCGCCTGAATGCGGTTGCGCGGGTTCAGCCGAATGGCTTCCTCGAGATGGTCCAGGCACTCGTGGCTGGAGTTGGTGAGGCTTGCCAGCAACGCCAGGCCGTAGAAGGCATAGTCGGCGTCGCCTTTGCCGAGCAGGATCTCGGCGAAGTGCTGACGGGCATCCTCATAGTGGCCGTGGTTCAGCAGCGAGATCGCGTAGTCATAGCGCTCCTCGTGGGTGCGGAACTCGGTTGTTCCTTTGTCGATCTGCGAGACACAGGCGGCGATGTACATCCGGATGCGGTCGGCGAGGTCGTGCGGCGCGCCCTGGAGCAGCTGGTTGAAGGCGGTGTGCGCCTCGGTGAACTTGCCCGCGCCCATCAGGCGAATCGCCTTCTCATAGAGTTCCAGTAAGCTTTTGCGGCTACTGTCCTCGGCGGGGGAGGGAGTACCGGCTATCGTGCGCGGCATGCGATGAAGTTTGCCGTTCCGAGGAGAGGTGCGGGGGGTGGGTTGGGACATCGTGTGTGCCGACTTCGTGGCCATGATTCTCTCGTAAGGCGAAGGAACTCTCGCGTCGTGCTTGGGATGTTGAAGGCTGTCGGAGTTATAAGTCGTGCAACCCCTGCCGGTCAATGGTCCCCTCGGGGAGTGGTGGTGCGGGAGGTTCAATCCTTGCGTGCGGAGGGTGGTTGCGACGCGCTGTAAAGTACGGGATTCAACGTGGGATCGTTGTACATCTTCATCTGCCGATACAGCTTGAAGCGACGCCGCTCCGCGTTCACCTCCCGCCACAGGTCTTCCAGACAGCCCGCCAGATCGCTGCGTTGTTCCTCCAGAACCTGCAGACGTGCCCGGTTGCGGGCGCGGTGCTCTTCGCTGGCGTCGCCACGATGGGCCTCTTCGGCTGTGTGGTAAAGCTTCAGCGACAGAATCGAGAGCCGATCAATGATCAAGCCGGGCGACTCCGAGTGAAGCGGCACGTCGTCGCGTTGCGTGACGGCGGCGAGCAGCAGCGTGTCCAGCCGCTCCATCAGGTCGTTGCGGCGCTGGTTCAGAGCGTCGATGCGCCTTTTGACCTCGGCGATGGTGGTGTCCTGGGCTTGCGGATCACGGGCAGCGTCCTCGCAGTGCCACAGGTCGAAGTTGGCCCGATGCTGGTCGAGAGCAAGGCCCTCCAGACGCGAGGCGGCCACGCCTGGAACGTCTTGTTCCTCGCCGTGCCAGTGCAGCGTGGCCCGGTGCTGCAGTGCGGCGATCGACAGAGCATGGAGCATGAACAGGCAAGGGCAGCATAGCGGGCTTCGCAGCAGGGTCGCAACTGCGCCGGGCGGGAACCCGGGACGTGATTGCGGTCCCTGCCGCTCGCGGCGACACTGGAGGCATGGGCGGCGGTTCGGCGCGGCGGGTTCTGATCTACCGACTGGGCAGTCTGGGCGACATGCTCATCGCCCTCCCGGCGCTGCACCTGATCGCCCGGGCGTTTCCGGAGGCGGAGCGCTGGCTGCTCACCAATGCGCCCGTGCATCGCAAAGCGGCGCCGGCCCAGGCGGTCCTGGAGGGCACAGGACTGGTACACGGTTACCTGCGATACCCCGTAGGCACCCGGAGCGTAGGGGAGCTGTCCCGGCTCTGGTGGCGCATCGTCCGCTTTCGACCCGAGGTGGTGGTGTATGTCGCGGCCGCGCGGGGCGTCGCTGTGGCGAGACGAGACACACGGTTCTTTCGGCTTTGTGGGGCGCGACAAAGGGGCGGCGCCCCCCTTACGGGGGGTCTGCAGGCCAACTTCTTCGGCGCGGAGCCCGGTTCCGCCGAAGCGCGGGCGCTGCTCGAAAGCGGAGAGCTGGAGTCCGAAGCCGCGCGGCTGGCGCGCAATCTGGCTGAGCTCGGCGACGCACGATTGCACGACCCCGCGAGTTGGTCGCTGCACCTGGACAAGGCGGAGCATGCGCGTGCCATCGAGGCCATCGCGGCGGTGCTGCCTGCGCCGAAGCTGCTGGCCGTGAGTGTGGGAACCAAGGTGCAGGCCAAGGACTGGGGCCGGGAGAACTGGCAAGCGCTCCTGGCCCGCCTCGCAGAGGACCTCCCCGGTTGGGGCCTTCTGCTGCTCGGAGCCGCGGAGGAACGCGAGGTGAGCGACTTCGCCGCGGCATGCTGGTCTGCCGCGGGCGGAGGTCCGGTCGTCAATCTGTGCGGCCAGCTAAACCCGCGGGGGAGTGCCGCGACGATCGCCAGGGCACAGCTCTTCCTGGGTCACGACAGCGGTCCCATGCACCTGGCCGCCGCCGTCGGCACGCCGGTCGTTGCGATCTTCGCAGCACGGAACATCCCTCGCCAGTGGTTCCCATTCGGCGCGCAGCACAGCGTCGTCTACCACCGCGTCGAGTGCGCCGGCTGCGGACTCGAGACGTGTCTGGAGCAAAGAAAAAAGTGCATTGTCTCGATCACAATTGACGAGGTCCTGCAGACGATCCGCAGCACGCTGGCGAACACCGGAGAGCAGGTCGAGCCCAGAGCAGCGGAACCCCAAGGCGGAGCCGAAGCCTTGCAACGCAGTCGCTTCCATGGCGAAGATGCGATGATGGAGCGAAGATGACACGTCCTCTGCCGGAGTTGCACGCGGTACTCGGCCTGCTGGCAGGCGGCTTCGGCCGGCTGCACGTGTTAGTGGTCGGCGACCTGATGCTGGACCGCTACATCGTCGGCGAGGTCGATCGGATCTCCCCTGAAGCTCCCGTGCCGGTCCTGCGCCACGCTCATCGGTACCAGCGCCCGGGTGGCGCGGCCAATGTGGCGATGAATCTCGCCGGACTGGGATGTCATCCCGTGCTGGCGGGCTTCTGGGGCGAGGACCTGGAGCGGCAGGAGCTTGAGGAGCTCCTGCATGCGGCCGCAGTCGACACCGTAGG
>CAXTWN010000003.1:23710-32767 GCA_964248055.1 uncultured Acidobacteriaceae bacterium
GCGTGGTGACGACCGCGCAGTCCACTGTTTCAAAGACCCGCATCGTCGGGCGCACGCAGCAACTCCTGCGACTGGACATCGAGAACGCTCAGCTTCCCGGTGCCGAGGACAGCGAACGCCTTATTGAGCGCGTAGAAGCTCTGGTGGAGAAGACCCACGCGGTGGTGCTCTCCGACTATGCCAAAGGTGCCTTGACCGCGGAGCTGTGCGAGCGAGTGATCCGCAAGGCCCGGCGCGCAGGGGTTCCGGTGCTCGCGGACCCGAAGTCTCCCGATTTCAGCAAGTACAGCGGTGCTACGGCGGTCTGCCCCAACCTCCAGGAACTCTCGCTGGCGACGGGAGTGCCGGTCCAGAAAACAGAAGCCTTGCTCGCGGCAGGGGAACGGCAGCGCAGGGAGCACGACCTGCGCTACCTCGTGGTCACGATGAGCGAACGAGGCGTGCAGATTCTGTCCGACGAGGGCAGCCTGCATTCGCCGGCACGCGCGCAGGAGGTCTTCGATGTCTCCGGTGCGGGCGACACGGTGATTGCAACGATCACGGCTTCGCTCGCCGCGGGGTTGCACATGAGCACTGCGGTAGAGTTGGCGAATCTTGCGGCAGGCGTCGTTGTAGGCAAGGTCGGCACGGTGCCGATCGCCCATCATGAACTCACGGCATTGCTGACCCCTTCCAAGCAGATCAGCGACGCGGAGAAGATCCTCGATCGCGGTTCACTGCTGGCGCGCGTCGCGGATTGGCGAGCGGCCGGGGAGACGATTGTGTTCACCAACGGATGCGTCGATCTTCTCCATGTCGGTCATGTCGCCCTGATGGAGGACTGTCGCAGCTTCGGTTCGAAGGTTGTGCTCGGATTGAACACCGACGCGAGCGTCCGCCGGCTCAAAGGACCGACACGGCCCGTGGTCAGCGAGCGTGACCGTGCGCGGGTGATGGCGGCGCTGGGCGCGGTGGACGCGGTTACGCTGTTTGAAGAGGACACCCCGTTGGAGCTGATTCGCGCGCTTGCACCCGACGTGCTGGTAAAGGGCGGCGACTACAGCGTGGACACCGTGGTTGGGCACGAGTTGGTCCTTGCGGCCGGGGGCCGGGTGGAGATCGTGCCCACGGTGGAGGGATTTTCAACCTCGGGGATCGTGCGCAAGCTGCAGGGATCTCCGGTGCACGCGTAAGCCGCGGAGATCATCGTCTCGGAGGGCGATCGGATGGCGGAGGCAGACGGGGCGCAGAGCCCGGAACTGCTGTGCATCAGCACCTACGAAAAGGGCCAGGCGTTTCTGCGGGAGGCGGCACGATTGGGCTGCGCGGTTACGTTGCTGACCGTGAACAAGCTGCGGGACGCCGAGTGGCCCAAAGCGGATCTGGCCGGCTTTGCGACCATCCCCGAGGACCTCGCGCCGGAGACCGCGCTGCCGTACATCGCACGCCTCGCCAAACATCGCCGCTTCGCGCGTATCGTCGCGCTGGACGAGTTCGACCTCGACACGGCCGCCCTCGCGCGCGAGCACCTGCGGATCCCAGGTATGGGCCGCAGTGCGACGCGCCCCTTTCGCGACAAGCTGGCCATGCGGGAAACCGCCGCAAACGGCGGGGTCGCGGTTCCGGAGTTCTCCGGCGTAGCAAACCATGATGATCTTTGGTCCTTTCTGCAGGGGACGAAAGGTCCGTGGTTGCTGAAGCCGCGCGCGAGTGCCTCGGCGATCGGCATACAGAAGTTCTCTGATCCAAACGCCGTTTGGCCGCTGCTGGAGCGGCTCGGCGATGAAGCGAGTCACCATCTGGTCGAGCAGTTCGTTCCGGGCGAGATCTACCATGTCGAAGGCCTGAGCTGGCACGGAGACCTGCTGCATGCGCTGGGGCACAAGTACGGGCAGCCGCCGTTTGAGACCATGCATGCCGGCGGTGTCTTCTCCACCCGCACCCTGCAGCGCGACAGCGAGGAGACGCAGTCTCTGCTGAAGATCCACGCTGAGGTGCTGCGGGCGCTGGGCATGACCACCGGCGCGACCCACAGTGAGTTCATCCGCGCCTATGAGGACGGACGCTTTTACTTTTTGGAGACGGCGGCACGGGTAGGCGGGGCGTACATCGCGGAGGTCGCCGAGGCCGCAAGCGGTCTGAACCCCTGGGTCGAATGGGCGCGGATGGAGGCCGCCATGGCGCGCCGGCAGACGTATCAGCTGCCGCCGGCAAGGGAGGAGTACGCCGGAAGCACCATCTGTCTGGCCCGGCAGGAGTGGCCGGACACCTCCGCCTACGATGCACCGGAGATCGTCTATCGGCTGCGCAGGCACCATCACGCCGGGTTGATTGTGCGGTCCCCCTCGCCAGCGCGCGTGGAGGAGCTGCTCCAGGACTACGGCCGGCGTTTTGCGCAGGACTTTTATGCGCGGGTTGACGCGCCGACCAAGCCCACCTCCTGATGCGTAGGCCTGCTCGCGGTCGGGTGCCGTCACGAAGGCGTCGATTGCGCTGACAAGGTACCAGCCCGAAAGTGTCATCGTTGCCTACAACTTCTGTCGCCTTGACCCTCGCGGCACGCCGGGTACGCTCTTGTCAGATGTCACCTCGCCAGCCGTGACCGACGAGTCTTTCCTTGCTGCGTTTTCTTGATCTTCTTGCTGCGGGTTTCGTGTTTGCGCTCTTCGCTTCGGTCTACCGGAAGCGAAGAACGGCAGCCGTGCGCTTCTGGCTGACGGGCTGGTTCTTTGTTCTCTTGCACTTTGCCGCGCAGGTCGTCTCGGCCCGGTCCGTTGCGGGACAGGTGGCGCAAGGGTTTGCCGCGCTCAGCACGCTCATCTTCTGCGGTGTCGCCTTTGTGCTCTCGCGGGAGGAGAGCCAGGCGAGCACGCGGAGCCGGATAGCCATCTCGGCGCTGCTGGGCCTCCCCTGGCTGGGGGCGATCTCCTTTGTGGTCCTGCCGCAATCGCTTTACGCGCCCGCGGCGTTGTGCGCCTGTCTGAGCACCGCAACCATCCTCTATGTCGCCCTCCGGTGGTTCCGCTCGCGACCGTTCGAACTGGTGTGCATCCTGCTTGTTGTGGCCGGGTGTGCCGCCTGGCTCGCGGCCTCCCTTCGCGCGCGCGATGCAGACTTTGTGCTCAACGTCGTGCTGACCCAGTGCTTCGGCTTGAATGCGGTGTTGCTCAGCTTCGGACGCCCACGGTTCTCCGCCGCAACGGCCATCACCAGCGCCGGCGCGATCGCCTGGGGCAGCGTTTGGGTTGCCGGGTCGTTGCTCAACCATCTCTCGCCGGGCACCTGGGTGAGCCCCGAGGTCTGGAACCTGCCGAAGTACATGGTCGCCGCGGGAATGATTCTGACCCTGCTGGAGGAGGAGATTCGGTCCGCGGAGGTGGCAAGCGAACAGTATCGTCTGCTCTTTGCCGGGAACCCCCATCCGATGTGGATGTATGATCCGGAGACCTTCAGGTTTCTGCAGGTGAACGATGCCGCAGTCGCGCAGTACGGCTTCAGTCGGGATGAGTTCCAAAGCATGTCGCTGCTGGAGGTGTTCTCCGAGGAGGCAAGTCCGCCGCTCGTGGCGGAGCTCCAGGACGGAGAAGCCAGGCAGCTGACGGGACCATGGTTGCACCGGCGGAAGGACGGCTCCACGGTGCAGGTAGACATCGGTTGGCAGCCGGTGCTCCAGAATGGACGCCGGATCATGTTCGCCCTGATGCAGGACGTCACCGAGCGTCAACGCTTGCACGCGCAGCTGATGCGACAGGCGCACCATGATGCGCTTACGGACCTGCCCAATCGAGTCTTATTTGAACAGCAACTTGAAGACGCATTGCAGTATGCTTCCCGCTTCTCGCGCAAAGTCGCGATCTTCTGTTTCGATCTGGACCGTTTCAAACAGATTAACGACAGCTTCGGGCATGCTGCCGGAGATCTGTGTTTGAAGGAAGCAGCAACGCGCATCCGAACGCGGCTGGGCGGACGCGGGACCCTGGCGCGCAGCGGTGGCGACGAGTTCATGCTCTTTCTCGGCGATCTGGAACGGGCGGAGACAGCAGAGGTCTTTGCGTCGAGCGTTTTGCGCGATCTCCGGGCTCCGGTGCAAGTGGAGGAGGCAGAGCTGGAATTGGCCGCCAGTGTGGGTTTCGCGGTCTTCCCGGATGATGGGGAGGAGAGCGAGCAGCTATGGCGGGATGCCGACGCGGCGATGTATCAGGCCAAGCGAGCCGGCGGAGCCCAATGGGTACGCGTCTCGTACGAGATCAGCAGCTCGGCAAGTTTGGCTAATGAGATCGAATTGGGACTTCGCCGCGCGTTGAAGACCGGCGGCTTTGAGGTGCATTACCAGCCGCAGGTGACCATCGATGGCAGGTTGCATAGCCTTGAAGCGCTGCTGCGATCGACGGGCCCTCTACTGGAGGGAGTTCCTACCGACCGTCTGATCGCCATCGCCGAGGAGAGTGGCCTGATCGTGCCGCTTGGAAACTGGGTGTTGGAGGAGGTCTGCCGGCAGGCGCGCGCCTGGCTCGACGACGGTCTGACCCCGGTGCAGATCGCGGTCAACGTATCACCTCTTCAACTCACGCGCTTCGACTTCTCGCGCCAGGTCGTAAAGACCCTGGAGAACTACGGGCTGAACGCCCGCATGCTGGAGTTTGAGGTAACCGAATCCACCATGATGCCGGACCGCGGTGGCGATGCGCCACACCAGATCGCCACGCTCGCGCGGCTCGGCGTGCGCTTTTCGGTGGACGACTTCGGAACCGGATACTCTTCGCTGGGCCGGCTGCATCAATTGCCGGTCGACTCGCTCAAGATCGATTGTACTTTCACACGCCGCATCGCCGAGTTCAACGGAACGTACCCCACCGTGGAGGCTATCATCTCGCTCGCGCATACCTTCGGGATGAAGGTGGTCGCGGAAGGGGTCGAGGACAAGGAACAGCTCCGGTTGCTCAAGGCCTTGGGGTGCGATCGCGTTCAGGGCTTCCTCTTCAGCAAGCCGCTTCCGGCAGCCTTGGCGAGCGAGTTCCTTGCCTCGGTTGAGGACAGCGCCGTCCGCGAAGGAGTGGCGTAGGCGGGTCTGGAGGTCTCAACCGCGATGCCGTGAGCTCGACCGAGATCTTACGGTAGCGATGGGGCTGCGAGCTCGTTCAGCGCGAAGAGCGCCGCCTCTACCTTCTGGACGACCTCTCCCACCTGATCGCGGGTCGTGTCGGGAAGCAGGGTGAACCGCACTGCGGTTTGCGCGACTTCGGGCGCGATGCCGAGCGCCAACAGCACGTGGCTGGGTTCATCGCTGCCGGCGGCACAGGCCGATCCGCTCGAACAGAGAACACCGCGCTCTTCGAGCTGCAGCAGGACAGCTTCTCCACTTGTGCCCGGGAAGCAGAACGACGCGTTGTTGGGCAGGCGCCGCGTAGGATGCCCGGTGAGCAGGGCACGCGGCGCGACCGCCAAAACTCCCGCAATCAGCGCATCGCGAAGCTGGGAGAGATGCGCTGCCTTGGCTTCCACCTCGCGTTCTGCCAGTTCTAAAGCAGTGGCGAAGGCCACCGCACCAGCCACATTTTCGGTGCCGGAACGGCGGCCTCGCTCCTGGCCTCCCCCGTGCAGCACCGGCTCGACCGGCACGCGCGCACGCAGGAAGAGGGCCCCGACCCCTTTGGGTGCTCCCAGCTTGTGTCCGGAGAGGCTCATGGCGTCTACGTGCAACGTCTCCGGCCGCAAGGGGAGAGCGCCGCAGGCTTGCACGGCGTCGGTGTGAAAGGGCACGTGGTGTTCGCGCGCTTTCTGTGCAAGCTCGGCGATCGGCTGCACCGTTCCCACCTCGTTGTTTGCAAACATCACCGAGGCCAGCGTGGTGTCCGGGCGCAGCGCGGAGGCGAAGGCGTCCACGAGAACAAGGCCCTGAGAATCCACAGGAAGGTAGGTGATCTCGCACCCATGAATCCGCTGGAGAAAATCGCACGCACCGAGGACGGCCTCATGCTCGATCGCGGTGGTGACAATGTGATGACCGCGGGGAGAAGCGAGAGCGATGCCCTTGACGGCGAGGTTGTCCGCTTCGGTGCCGCCGGAGGTGAAGATGATCTCGCCTGCCCGACAACCGAGGACGGTGGCGGTGCGCTCCCGGGCGGCTGCAAGGGCCCGCGCCGCCTGATCTCCCAGGCTGTGATGGCTCGATGGATTGCCGAAGGAACCCGTCAGGTAGGGCCACATGGCCTCCAGCGCCTCACGGCGAACGGGGGTGGTCGCCGCTGCGTCGAGATAGATCATCGCTTAGGAAACTCCGCTCGGCACCGCCGGTACTCTTCATTGTCTCAGCGATGGAGTCACAAGGCGCGGTCACGTAGAACGCGGATTTCCAGCTACGCTGTTCGTACGAGCTTGAAGCCCGAAGCCGGGGAACTGTTCAACTAAGATCGTTTGTCGTCCCTCACGCAGCGAGACTCGCCTCAAGCAGCAGACAGGTCACGTTGTCTTTGGCGCCGCGCTCCTTCACGGTGCGAATGAGCAGCTCGCAGGCCTGCGAGATGGTGTCTGAGGACTCCACCAACGTATGGATCTCCGGGTCACTGACATGCTTCATCAGGCCGTCGGTGGTCAGCAGGAGACGGTCGCCGGGAAGCAACTCTGCCGCAAAGAGATCCGGCTCCGCGTGCGCGGTGGTGCCGATAGCCTTTGTGATGACATTGAGCGAGGCGGGAGTCACGCCCGCGGGCAACATACCGCTCTTGATCTGCTCCGCGGCCAGTGAGTGGTCTTCGGTGATCTGCGCACAGCTTCCGCGGCGAAGCAGGTAGGCCCGGCTGTCGCCCAGGTTGGCGACGATGGCATTCGGTCCGTCCAGGCACACGGCCACCAGCGTCGCGCCCATACCGGCGAGCTGTGGATCGCGGGTCGCCGCCTCGTACACGGTCTTATTCGCCTCCAGGACAGCGTAGTAGAGCAGATCCTGCGCCGGTCGTGCGGCCCCACCCGGCAGTTGGCGCATCCGGGTGTAGTTGGCCAGCGTCTCCTGTACGGCAAGGTGACTGGCAACCTCGCCGCCGGCGCTGCCGCCCATGCCGTCCGAGACAACATAGATGCCGGCGACCTGGTCGTAGCCGAAGCTGTCCTCGTTGTTGCGGCGCTTACACCCCACGTCACTGAGTGCAGCAACCGTTATTCTGTGACTCATTGCCCCTCAACCGACCGCTATTCGTTTGCTGCCCCATGACATCCCGTAGACATCCCATCCACGACGCGCCTCGCCAGCATGGCCTAGCATACCCCGCGTCCACGGCGACCGCGCTGCGAATCAGCAGTCTTTTCGGCGTCGCGCTGCTTCGGGCAAAGAGGGCCTTGCGGCGTCCCACTCGCGGGCCCCTGCGCAAGCTGGCCTGGGCCGTGCTCTTCTGCTTATGCGGGGTTGCCGGCCAGAGCCAAACGCAAGCACCCCCTATCGCCTACGACGCGGTGCAGTTCGACGTGCCGCTCCAGCGAGTCGACGGGTTTGGGGTCTCCGAGGCGTTTGGGCAAGCCGCGGCGGTGCAGGCGATGCCCGAGGAGAGGCGCAAGGAGCTCCTGAACCTGCTCTTCGACCGTGCCACCGGCGCCGGCCTGAGTATCCTTCGCCTGGGCTTCGACACCGACGGGACCATCGAGCCCGAAGCTCCCGCCCGCGCCGACACGCCCGCACATTACCGCTTCGATGGGTCCGATGGCGGCCAGGTGTGGATGGCGCTCCAGGCAAAGCGTTTGGGCGTCACCCAGTTCACCGCAACCGCCTGGTCGGCGCCGCCGTTCATGAAGACGAACGGAAGCGCGATTGGCGGGAGCCTTTGCGGCTTGGAGCAGACCGCCTGCCCCACGGGCGACTGGCGCAGCGCCTTTGCAAGCTATCTGCTGCAGTACGTCCGGTTCTATCGCAAAGCCGGCGTTCCGATCGGCAGCCTTGGCTTCCTGAACGAGGCGGACCTGCAGGTCTCCTATGCGTCCATGTTCTTCACGCCGCGCCAGGTGCTGGAGTTCCTCAAGGTGCTGGCACCGGCCGCGCATGCCGTTGCTCCGCCGCTGACGCTGACGTGCTGCGATGCGTCACGATGGTCCAGTGCGCAGGACTACCTCCGGGCGCTGAACCGTGATCCCAAGGCCTCGGCGACTCTGGGTGTTTACACGGCGCACGAGTATGGCGTGCATGCCAACCAGCCCTTACCCACCCCTCTGCCCGTCTGGATGACGGAGTGGAGCAGCGGTGTCCCCGAATTTCAGCCGCGATGGGACTGCGGTTCCTGCCCGGGCGGATCGGACGGCATGTATCTGGCGCGCGACATCCTTCAGGCCTTCGCCAAGGGAGATGTGAGCGCCTACCTTTACTGGTGGGGCGCGGGCCCGGGAGCGGCTAATCTCATTCATCTCGAAGGAACAGCGTATGTCGTCGGGAAGCGTTTCTATGCGCTTGCGGGAATCAGCCGCTTTGTCCTTCCCGGGGCGCATCGTGTGCCCCTCAACCTGAGTGCGGCAGGTCTGGAGGCAGCGGCCTTCCGCAACCCCGACGGAACGGGCATAATCTGCGTCCTGAACACCGGAACGGAGCCGGTGAGGACACGGCTCCGGCTGGAGGGAACGTCGAACTTCGCCGGGGTGCAAACCTATCTCACCGACACGGACCACACACTGGAGTCCACCGGATCGGCCCAGCTTGACGGGCCGGCTCTGCAAGCGATCTTCCCCAGGCGTTCCTTGACAACCGTCGTGCTGACCCCGGCGAAGTGACGGCTACCGACGGCAACGCTGAAAATCATTGACTGGACGGCTCCGCTTTCGGTACCGTTACGGGACACCCGGCCTGCAACCTTTGTGGTATCTCCGTTGATGAAGCTGAGACATGCTGATCGTTCGTCATCCCTCGTTCTGCGGAGCGTGAGCGGGGCCGCCTGTGTGCTGCTGGGCGGTCTCCTCTCCGGCGTTCTCAGTGGCTGTGGATCCGTCTCCGGGGCACCGACCGGGCAGACACCCACGGCAAGCTCCACCGGACCGCAACTGGGCTACGCGTGGCGCGCCTCGGACAGCACCTTGCGGCCGATCCTGGGTGTTCCGGGCGGGGCG
>CAXTWN010000003.1:32777-44127 GCA_964248055.1 uncultured Acidobacteriaceae bacterium
CGTTGCCGCGGCAGCGGCGCCCGCGGAAAACCGGGCGCGGCTGGTGGGAACGGATGGCAGCCTGTCGCAGATGCCGCTGCCCAACGGTACTGTCGTGGCTCTGGGCGTGAACGTTGGTGCCGCGGCGCAGATCCGGTTCTCTCCTTTGGGGAAGGCGGCGCTGGTGTTCACGCCGAATGCAACCGCAGCAACGCTGGTGACCGACCTGAGCGGAACGGGGTCTGTAAAGCAGGTGACCTTACCCGGTGGCGTGCTGGAAGGCGCGGTGAGCGACGCCGGAACGCTGGTAGCCGTGGTGAGCTCCGGGGCGGGGATCGCCGCGGAGGTGGTGTCCGCGACGGGCGCAGCGCAGCCGCTGGTTACTGCGGGCAAGCTGGGGGGACTGAGCTTCGTCTCCGCGACCGATGATCTGCTGCTGGCTGATGCGGTGGCGAATACCCTGGTGCGGGTCAGTGCGGTGTCGACGCGTCCAGCCGTGAGCGCCGTGACGACCGCAGGCTTGCTGAGCGCCCCGGCCGGAGTCGGGGTGTCGGCCGATGGGCAATGGGCGGTGGTGGCCAACAGTGGAAATGCGGCGATCGTGCGCGTCAGCCTGACCGCGCCGGCACCGCCGCAGGCCCTGGTTTGCGCGTGTCAGCCGGCCCTGGTGGCAGCCCTCAGCGGCGGAGCATTCCGCTTCACCGAGCTAACCGATGGCCCGGTGTGGATCGCGGATGTCTCTGCGGCACAGCCGAAGGTGCTGTTCATCCCCGGTCTGGGCACAGGGGCCGCAACCTCGGCGCAAGCTGGGGTGGGAGTCTCGCGATGAGGCGATTAGTCCTCTTGTTGGCGCTGATTGCTGGTTTTCTGACCCCGCACCTCCGCGCGGAAGAAGCGGTCGGGGCGGTAGGAGCCATCGGCGCGCCGGAGCCGGGCCCCATCGGACAGACTGGGTCGACGGGCACCTACTACTACATCGATTCGGTTACGAGCCCGGTCGCGCCCAACACCTCAGGGGCCACGATCACCGTCACGGGCAATCTCCCGTCCAGCTTTTCGCCTACCGGGTACGGGCTTTGCTTCTATACCGGGGATGGCAGCCTCACGCCGCTGCAGCCCACGAGCACGGGCTCCAGTACAGCCACCTTCACGGTGGCCCCGAGCACGCTTGAAGCGATTCCCAGCTCCTCCTTTTCCGCAAACGGGACCGGAACCGTCAACGCCTCCGTTTACTTTGTTTACGGGGGAGCAGCCTGCAATGGGAATGAGGGCAGCGTCGAGGGCAACGAGTACACGGTTCAGGTCACGATCCCGTCCATCTCTCCTTCCACGCTTCCGGCGAACTCCCCCGGGACGACGATTACGCTGAGCGGCGATCTGCCTACTTTTTCCACCACGAGCCCGGGGTATGGGCTTTGCGCATTCACCGGCTATGGGGCAGGTGCGACACCCTTGCAGCCGAATGGCTTAGGGTCGGGTACGGCCAATTTTGTGGTGCCCGCCTCCACCATCCAGGATGTGCCCGCATCGGCCTTCAATGCGAATGGCAGCTTCCCGCTCCAGGTGTACCTGACCCAAAGTACCAGCTGCACCGACACGAGCGTGCAGGGCGGGTTTGCCCTGGGAACACAGGTCATCAGCCTTGAAGTCCCTTCCCTGCAGAACGTCTTCGCCACGGGCTTTGCTCCCTTGGGTCATGACAACCGGGATATCCCGGCCCAGGTGGAGGCCGCCGGAAGCAACTTTGTTTCGCAGAGCGGGGGCGGAACGCAGGCCTACACCTACCTGAAGTTCACCGCGGGCGGCTCGACCACAAATGGGCAGAATACCTCGCAGGGCAGCTCGACCACGGTCGTCAACATGACTCCGAACGGGGTGGGCACGACCGACAACGGAGCGACCGGCGTCTCCGTGCAGGCCTGCAACGCGGGGAGTACGGCCAATGTGGAGTGCTCCCCTGCGGTGACCGTGCCCGTTCCCCAGGCCGTTGCTGTGACCGGCACGCTGACCGCCACCCCGAACCCGGCGCTCCCGACGCAGACGATCGCGCTCGCGGCGCAGTTTACGCCTGCGACCACGGGAACCGGCGGGGCACCCGGGGGACCGGTTACCTTCACCTCGGTCAACAGCTCCAACGTGCAGACCACACTGGGTACAACGAACCTGCAGATCACGCCGTCTACAGGGCAATTTGCTGCAGGCGCCCTTACCCCGATCGTGACCCAGGAGTACCAGGGTGGAGCACGGCACAGCACGGCGCACACCGCGTTCAGAGGCCGGACGGGCGTGCGCCCGGCGGACCAGCCGTTAGGCAACGCCGCCGGGTTCATCCCCTACATCACCGACTTCAACAAGGACGGCATCCCCGATCTGCTGCTGTACGGCGAGGACTACGACGGAGCGCTTCACCTTTACCTGGGCTCGGCCCCGGGAGGGTCCTACTACGATGCCGGGACGCTTGCGCTGCCTTTCGGCTGCTATGACCTTGCCGATCTCGCGGTGGGGGATGTGAATGGTGACGGCTACCCGGATGTCGTGATGCTTTGCGGAACTGAGGGCGGAAACCAGATCTACGTCGGCTACAACCAGGGGGGGACTGGCCTGGGGAATTTCGTTGCCATCGGCAGCACGAGCCCTACGCAACAGGTAGCGCTCGGTGACTTCAACGGCGACGGCAAGTTAGACATCCTGACTGACGGATCGACAGCTTTCTCCAGCGATACGTACCAGTTCCAGATCTACCTCCAAGGCGCGTCGGGCAATTTTTCAAGCACACCCATCACTATCGCCTCGCAGTATGCGGAAGGCCAGTACCTTACCGTCGCCGACTTCAACAAGGATGGGCTGGCGGATATCGCCATCTATAACAGCCAGATCGGCAACTCACCGGCGGGCATCAGCGTTTTCCAAAATCCCGGCGGCGGCAACTTCAGCGCGACACCCACGGTCACGGTTCCTGTCGCTGCCCCGAATAGCTTGCTGGGGCCATTCTTCGCCACGCCTCTCGCGCCGGGAGGCTTTCCGGCCCTGCTGTATCCGATCGCTGGCGCCGATGGCTATACCGAGAGCGGCTTTGGGGTGGCTCTCAACAGCGGGACCTCAACCATCGCCTTTGGCGCCCCGACCACCTATCCGGTAGCGGGACTGCAGGAGTTCTTCCCCGGGGACTTCAACGGGGACGGCTTCACCGACGTGGTGACTAACGACGGCACCACGACCAACCTGCTGCTGGGGAGCAGCACGGGGGTCTTTACGGCGGCGCCGTCGACCTGGTCGTCCACACAGGCCAACACCATGCCAATCGGCGTCTCCGACCAGAACGGGGATGGCTACGCCGATGTGGTCGCCATCAACCAGCAGAGCTCGAGCTCCGGCCAGCCCGGAGCCGTGCAGGTGCTGTTGACGACCGGAACGGCGTCCGCGACGCTCACGGCCAGTCCGCAGGCACCCGGGACCTACACCCTGAGCGCGTCGTACGCGGGAACCCCGTTCCTGACGGCGGCTACTGGCAGCACGAACCTGCAGGTAAATGGCCTGCAGCCGGTGGTCACCTTCACCACGGCGCCGCTGCAGGCCATCACCTACGGCACGGCGCTTTCGAGCGCGCAGCTCAGCGCCGTGGCGACCTACGCCGGGCAACCGGTGCAGGGCACCTTCGTCTACACCCTTGCGGACGGGACCGTCGTCAACGCCGGATCGATCGTGCCCGTCGGGACAGGAACGCAGGTGCTTACGGCGACGTTCACGCCGTCGAACAACCTGTACAACTCGGCCTCCGGGACCGCGTCCCTGCCGGTGAACAAGGCCACGCCGACCCTCACGTTGACGCCGATTGGGAACCAGACCTACGGCGGACCGCCGGTAACGGTGAACGCGAACTCGACCTCGGCGGCTTCGCCCATCACGTACAGCGTGACGGGACCGGCGAGCCTCTCCGGCAACACGTTGAGTTTCACCGGCGTGGGCACCGTGACGGTCACGGCGAACCAGGCTGCCTCGGCGAACTACAACGCCGCCGCTCCCGCGACGACCACCTTCACAGTCTCTGCTCAGGCGGCGACGCTCACCATCACGCCGATCCCCAACCAGACCTTTGGTGGCCCGGCGGTGACGGTCAATGCGACCTCAACCTCGCCCGCACCTATCACCTACAGCGTGACGGGCCCGGCCAGCCTCTCCGGCACCACACTCACCTTCACGGGGGCGGGCCCGGTCACGGTCACGGCCAACCAGGCCGCCACAGGGACCTACGCCGCGGCTACAGCCTCTACCAACTTCACGGTGGCGCCCGCCACGCCGGTTCTGAGCATCACGCCGATCCCGAATCAGACCTACGGTGGACCGCCGGTCACGGTAAGTGCGACCTCGACCTCGACCGCGTCGCCCATCACCTACAGCGTGACCGGACCGGCGTCGCTCTCCGGCAACAAACTTACCTTCACGGGGCTGGGCACCGTCACCGTGACGGCGAACCAGGCTGCCTCTGCGAACTATACGGCGGCGGCTCCTGTCTCGACGACCTTCACCGTCTCGGCGCAGGCAACTACCCTCACTGTGACTCCGATTGCGGCGCAGACCTTTGGCGGGCCGCCGGTCACGGTCAGCGCGACTTCAAGCTCGCCGGCGCCCATCACCTACACGGTGAGCGGCCCCGCAAGCCTTTCCGGCACGACGCTGACGTTCACGGGAGCGGGTCCGGTCACCGTGACCGCCAATCAGGTGGCCTCGGGCACCTTCGCCGCCGCCACCGCCTTCACAACGTTCACGGTCAACAAGGCGACGCCCGTCCTCACCATCACGCCCATCGGAAACCAGGTCTACGGTGGACCTGCGGTCACGGTCAGTGCGACCTCGACCTCGACGGCCTCGCCGATCAGCTACACCGTGAGTGGCCCGGCAACCCTTTCCGGCAACAGCCTGAGCTTTACCGGGCTGGGTACCGTGACGGTGACGGCCAACCAGGCGCCCTCGGCGAACTACAACGCCCCGGCTCCCGTTTCGACGATCTTTACGGTCTCGGCGCAGGCGGGCATTCTCACGCTGGCTCCAATTGCGACCCAGACCTTCGGTGGTCCAGCGGTCACGGTCAGCGCGACTTCAAGCTCGCCGGCGCCCATCACCTACAGCGTGTCCGGCCCGGCCACCCTCTCCGGCACGACCCTGACGCTCACCGGAGCGGGTACGGTCAGCGTGACGGCCAGCCAGGTCGCGTCGGGCACCTTTGCCGCGACTACCGCGTCGACGACCTTCACGGTCAACAAGGCCACGCCCACCCTCACGTTGACGCCGATCCCGAACCAGACCTACGGCGGATCGCCGGTGACGGTGAGCGCGACCTCAACCTCCACCGCCTCGCCGATTACCTATACCGTGAGCGGCCCGGCGGCACTCTCAGGCACGTCCCTGAGCTTTACCGGTGCCGGCAGCGTCACGGTCACGGCCAGCCAGGCGGCCACCGCGAACTACAACGCGGCGAGCACGTCGACGACCTTCACCGTGGGTGTCTCGGGTGCCAAGATCACCCTCGCGCCCATCGCGAACCAGACCTTCGGCGGGTCGCCGGTGAAGGTGAACGCGACCTCGACCTCGACCGCGTCGCCCCTCACCTACACGGTTACGGGACCGGCGACGCTCTCCGGCACGACCCTCACCCTTACCGGCGCGGGCACCGTTACGGTCACAGCCAACCAGGCGGCCTCGGCCAACTATGCCGCGGCCACTGCCTCGACCACCTTCACCGTCGCAAAGGCCACGCCTACGATCACCTGGCCGACCCCGACCGCCGTGGTCGCGGGAACAGTGCTGACCTCGGCGCAGCTGGACGCCACCGTGGCTGGGGTAAACGGGGCCGTGCCCGCGGGCAGCTTGAACTACACCCCGGCGCTGGGCAGCGTGGTGACCAGCGGTACCGAGACCTTGTCGGTCACCTTCGTCTCCACCGACCCGAACTACACTAACGCCACCAAGACCGTGCGGCTGCCGGTGTCGCCGGCGACCCTGGTCTCCGTTTCGCCCAGCACAATTACGCTGAGCAGTGCCTCGGCAGCCAGCACGCCGGTCACGCTGACCGGGACGGGCTTTGCGAGCGACGCCAAGGTGCTGGTGAACGGGACGGCGGTTCCCACCCAGGTGGTCAGCAGCACCACGCTGATCGCTTCGATCCCGGCCAGCGATCTCACCATCGTGACGACGCTGGGGCTGCAGGTCACCGAGGCTCAGGAGAATCAGACCACGGTGACGTTGCCGCTGTCCGTGGTGGCACCGCCGGTGGCGATCACAATCGCCGGTCCCTCCACGGTCGGTTCTGCAGAGGACACCAGCCTCACCCTGCCGCTCACGAACCCGTATCCGGCCGACCTCACCGGGCAGCTCACGCTCAGCTTCCAGCCCTACGCCGGCAGCATGGGCGATGAGACGATTCTCTTCACCAATGGGTCGACCATCATGCCGATCTTTATCCCGGCGAACTCGACCATCACGCCCGTCGTGGCTCTGCAGAACGGCACCGTCGCCGGGACCATTACGCTGACGTTGACGCTCTCTGCCGGTGGCGTGCCGGTACCCTCCGGCACGATCACCAAGACCATCGTGATTCCGCCCGCCGCGCCCACCATCAATACGGCGACCTGGACGCTCTCCGGGACGACCCTGACGGTGACCGTGACCGGATTCTCGAACACCCGCGACATCGCGAAGGCCACCTTCCACTTCGGATCCTCAAGTGGCCCGACGATCTCCACGCCGGATCAGACGATTACGGGAGGCGACTTCGCCACGCAGTTCAGCGACTGGTTCGGCTCCGCGACATCGCAGCCTTACGGCTCGAGCTTCCTGTACACCCAGACCTTCCAGATCAGCAACGACGTCACCGGCATCGACCAGGTGACGGTGACGCTGGTCAACTCCGTGGGCTCCTCGCCGACGAAGGCGGCCACCGGTCCGTGATCGGGCACCCCACACGACGGGCCCCGCGAGCGAAAAAGAAGGGAAGAGGGATGAACGGGATGCGGCATCGACAGGGAACGTGGGCGAGGTCTTCGGTCCTCGGGCTGGCGCTGGTCTGCCTTACCGTGTCCAGCTCGGCCCAGGAGGTCGCCCAGGCAGCGATGGGAGCGCAGGCCGGCGCACCCAGAATGCTCACCATCGCCATCCTGGAGGGTGAGGGAGAGCTGAACGACGTGCGCGCCCGCACCGCCCGCGAACCCATCGTCGAGGTGCAGGACGAAAACCACAAGCCTGTAGCCGGGGCTCTGGTGCTGTTCGCGATCCACTCCAGCGGCGCGCACCCCGCCGCCAGCTTCACCGGTATCGACCACCTCGCGGTGCGGACCGGCGCGGATGGCCGTGCAGTCGGTCATGGCTTCCAGATCAACAAGCAGACCGGGAACTTCACCATCACGGTGAGCGCCACAATAGGTGCCGTGGTCGCGGCCGCAGAGATCCACGAAACGAACATCTCGCACGGGCGCGGCCTGAGCCGAACGGTGCAGGCCAGCTCCAACCGGCCGCCCTGGCCGTTCTGGTTTGAGGTTGGGGCCGTCGCCGCCGTTGCGACCACGTTCGCGATCATCACGCGTAACCCATCCTCGACCACCATCACCCCGGGCACCCCGACGGTAGGCGCACCCTAGCGCGGTATGCCTGCGCAACGCGCACGACCCTTCCTGGGTCCCGGCGTAAGATGGATGGCGTAATCAGAGCGAGACCAAACCTTGGTGTCGCCGCGCAGTGGCGAAGGAGGCCCTTGGCATTCCCCTCACGAGCACTACTGGCCATCACCGTAGGCGCCCCGTTGCTGGGCCTCCGGACTCCGGCGCCTTCCCCTGTGCCTCTGCCGGCTGAGAAGGCGGCGTTGACGATCCACCTGGAACGCCTGGTGAAGGATCATGCCATCCCCATGCGCCCCGACCATGTGTTCGACACCGGCGATACGGTCCGCTTTCGGCTGTCCAGCCGCATGGAAGGCTTTCTGTATGTGATCGACCAGGGCTCCTCGGGGGAGTACACGGTGCTCTTTCCCGCCAGTGGAAGCCAGAACGGCAACTCGATCCAGAACGGCACCGAGTACCTGGTTCCTGCAGTGGGTGATGGCTGGTTTGAGATCTACGGGCGGCCAGGTTTCGACACCGTCTACTTTCTGCTGAGTCCGACGCCGCTTGGTATGTCCGCGACGACCCCCGCAGTTCCGGCACCCACTGGTCCCGCGACCGCCGCGCCGTCGCCCAAGGAGGCCCTGCCTCCCTCCATGACACCGCGCTGCAATGATGCGATCTTCCAGGCCCGCGGTGAGTGCGTGGACTCAAGCGCCGGACCGGCTCCCCTGGCGCGAGGCGCGCCCTTACCTCCGCAGATCTCGGCCGCGGCACCCAGGGCCAGTCGCGACCTTGTGCTCTCTCATGCCGACGACGACACGGTCAGCGTCGCCAATCCCGTGAGCGGCCCGGTTGTCTACACGTTTCGTCTCGCCCATCGATAGAGGATCTTCTGTGAGACAGCACCCTTTCCGCGCCGTGCGTATCGCGCTTCAACTCTGTGCCTTGCTGGCCCTCTGCTTCGGGCTGCACGCCGTTGCGCAGAACAACCAGCAGGCACCGCCCGCGCCGCCGACCCCCGCACCTCAGACGCCCGCGCCGCAGACCCCGTCCGGCGAGACTCCCTCCGGTAGCCGCGATCTACGCGCCGTGAGGCCGGCCGGCACCGCCACGCAGGGACCGGTCGCCATCCCGCGCAGCTATGCGCTGATCGTCGGCATCTCGCACTACCAGAACCTGCCTGAAGATCTGCAGCTGCGTTTTCCCAGCCGCGACGCCGAGGAGATGTACACCACGCTGATCAGCCCGGAGGGCGGCCAGTTTGCTCCGGAGAACGTCCACCGGCTGATCGACAGCGACGCCACCGAGACCAACCTGCGCCGCGAGCTGGAGCAGTGGCTGCCCTCGGTCACCAAGCCCGGAGATCGCGTGCTGGTGTACTTCGCCGGGCACGGCTTCATCGGCCCGGGAGGCAAAGGCTACCTTGCGCCCTATGACATCGACCGGCACAACGTCGCGGGCACGGCTTATCCGATGGACACGCTGGGCAGGGTCTTCAGCTCCGACATCCAGGGCAAGTGGAAGGTGCTGATTACCGACGCTTGCCACTCGGGTGCGATCACGCCTGAGGACAACCCCGCACAGCTGAACGGTGCCCTGAAGGACCTGAACCCGTCGCTGTTCTCCTTGACCGCGAGCCGCGACCGGGAGCAGAGTTTCGAGAGCCCGGAGTTTGGCGGTGGGCACGGCATCTTCACGTATTACGTGGCCGAAGGCATGAAGGGCGCGGCGGACACCAACGGCGATGGTGTGGTCGATGCCGACGAGCTGGCGGAGTACGTGCACACCAACGTGCGCATGGCCACCAAAGGCGCCCAAAATCCCACCTCCGAACGCGGCAGCTTCGATCCGAACATGGTCATCGCCTACAACCCCACCCTGCGCAAGGCCACGGCGGTCACCACACCCCAGTTCGGCAAGCTGGTGATCGAGTCCAACATGGACAACACCGAGGTGTGGATCGACGGTAAGAACCAGGGCACCGCGAGTAAGGCCACCCCGCTGACGCTACCGGGCATCGCACCGGGCGCGCACACCATCAAGGGCGTGCATCTGGGCTATGAGCCGGACGGCCCGCGCGAAGAGGTTGTCTACCCCGGGCAGGACACGACCGTCAGTCTGCATATCAACATTGTGCGGCGCCATCAGCAGGCTGCGACCGATCTGCTGGACCGCGGCGTGCAGGAGTACAAGAACGGAGACGAGGCCAACTATCGCAAGGCGGCCGAGTCGCTGCAGAAGGCCATCGCCATCGATCCGCAGTACAGCACCGCCTACATGTACCTGGGCCGCGTGCAGAACGCGCTGTATGAAAACGAAGCCGCTGTGGCCTCTTTTCGCCGCGCCATCGAGATCGACCCGGACTACACCGAGGCGCGCACCAGCTACGCCTCGGCCTTGCTCGACCAAGGCGATCTGGACGAGGCGGTGCGGCAGCTCAACGTCGCCACGCAGCATGAGGCCAAGAACGCCACGGCCTGGTATCTGCTCTCGCAGGCATACGGCCGCAAGAGTGTCTTTCCGGAGTGCAAGTCGGCGGCGGAGCGCGCCGTCGAGTATGCTCCCGGGCTTGGCGAGGCGCACTTCTGGCTCGCGCAGTGCGAGCTCAAGCTGAATCAACCCGCCGCGGCAGAGAAGGAGTACAGCAGCTACCTGGCCCTGAGCCACTTCGACTCCGGCACCGCAGGCAAGGTCAACTACTACCTTGGTTTTCTGACCGGCATGGGCAAGAAGACGCGTGCCAGCCAGGCGGATATCTGGAGAGAAGATCAGGGCCTGGCCAATGCGGGCATGTGCCAGTGCGAGGAGATGCAGAACAACTACACGGGCGCGATCTCGCTATGCCAAAAGGCGCTGACCTTTATGCCGCAGGATATGTGGACGAACTACTACCTGGGGCGGATCTACATCAAGCAGGCGAACCAACAGCAGCTCTCACCCGCGCTGCTGAACTCAGCCCGCATGTACTTTCAGAAGGTCATCGCCAACGACCCGGACACCGAGGCCGCGGCGCGCGCCCGCAAGTACGTCGACAGCATCAACACCGCGCTCCCGGCAAATCACTGACCGGAATCATGTCTCCTGCGCCGGCGCTGCTTACTCGTGCCGGAGCGTGAGGCGGGCGACGACCTGATTGGTAGATCCGCTCGCCGCAGAGTACTTGGCGACGACGTACACTGCCTTCTCCCCTGAGTTGGTGCTGGTCGCCGGCTGGTTCACCTGCTGCTCGTCGACCAGGGTGAGGTCGCGGCCGGTGAGTCGTTGCACAAGCTCGTCAGGGATGCGGTTGGACGCCTCCAGCAACTGGCCGGAGGGTGCGGGCCGCTTGGCATCGGTGGGCTGCGCGCCGGGGTTCTTCAGCCCTTCGATCGTGCTGTCCAGATCATGGATTGGCTGCCGGCTGAGGATCACGAACATGTTCTCCGGGCCGGCTTGCCCGGTCACGGCAAAGCTCTGCTTTCCGGGGATCTCGTACACCCGGCCCTGCTCGATGTGGTTCTCGTCCGCAGCCGCACCCGGGCCGGGGAAGATGGACGTCCACGCGCCGCTCGACCCCTGGGTGATGACGTACAGGTAACCGGGCTCGTTGGACATCAGGCTCAGGCGTACGTGGTCCCCGGTGTGAAAGATCGCGTTCGCGCCCACCTCTTCGTATTGCCCACTCGCGTTGCGCGAGAGCAGGGTGTAGCGCAGGCCAAGCTGCGGCTGCTGCCGCATGGAGGCCTGGACCAGGTGCGGTTGCGCGCGCAACGGCTCGGCGTCGGTCCTGCGCCGCTCGC
>CAXTWN010000003.1:44137-63754 GCA_964248055.1 uncultured Acidobacteriaceae bacterium
GCACCATAGCCGTTCTCGCTCACGAGCTCAGGGTTCACGTGCGCGGGTGCGTTCTGGGGAGCAGGCTTGGCCGTGTGATGGGTGCTCTCGCCTGCGGCTTTGGCCGGCTTCTTCGCCGCGGCGGGATTCGCACTCACGCCACCGACAAGATCGCTGGCGGACCAGAATGCGTCCCGTGGCGTGAGTTGTTGCGCAGAGACAGCGGCGGAGGCGGACAGCGTGAGGAAGGCAAGAAGCAGACGGCTTCGCATGAGGTCTCCAGATGAGCGATGAGTTTACGGCCCGGGAACGTCCTTTACGCAGCGAAAGCCGATGACAGGCGCGGGGCGGTCATTCGGAAATCCACGTCGCAAATATACGTGAAAGAACAAGGCGCCATGGGGCGAAAAGCTGCCGCCCTTGATCACGGACCAGCTATGGGAGAAGTTTGCGGAATGCGTCTTCTGCTGCAAGTCTGCGAAGTTTCTCTCATCGGCCGGAAAGGCGGAGCTTGTCCACTCATAGGCGTTGCCGGCCATGTTGTAGGCGCCGTACGGGCTGCGACGGTCCGGAAAGGAGTGCACGTCCTGGAGGTGGTCCGGCACGCCGGAGGTCCAGGGCTCGGAGCCCCAGGGGAAGGGGCGACCGTCGGTGCCGCGCGCGGCCTTCTCCCATTCCTGCTCGGTGGGGAGCCGCTTGCCGGCCCACGCAGCGTAGGCCTCCGCGTCTACCTCGGAGACGTTCGTGACCGGGTCCTCCGGCTGCGCGCCATCCGCCGGTCCCGCCGGCATCGCGCGCCCGCTGGCGCTGGCAAAGCGCTGGTACTCCGCTCTTGAGACCTCGGTCTGGTCTACGTAAAACGCTGGGAGCGTAACCGTCCGCCGCGGGTTGGGTGAATCGGGGGCGTCCTCCCCGAAGAGGAAGTCGCCCGCGGGCACCAGCGCCATCGTTCCGTGCGCATCCTCCAGCGTGGGCGCGAGCGCGGCGACCGTGTGTGGCTTGTCCGGCGAGGGCGAGGGCGGCGTCTTGCCGCGGGAGAGCAGAATCACGCTCCCGATAGCCAGCAGGAGCAGCAGGGCAGCGCCGATGCCGAGCGGAACCGCAAGAGAACGCTTCGTCTTCGCTTCGGGGTCGGCCGTGGTCTGAGGTGAAACGACGCTCGGGCTTGCCACCGCAACAGGTGCGGCAACCGGAGGAGGAGTTGCGGCGGCGGAGGCTACCGCGGACGCGCCATTGGTAACGGGAGCGCGCGCCGGGGTGACGGGCGCCGCGGTCACCGCCGGAGGAGCGATGGTGTCCGTGGAACAGCCGCCCGGCGTGGGTCCCTCGTTGATCTTGGCCTGCAATGCCGGATCCACCACCGGACGCAGCGTGGTGGGTCCTGAACTTGCGCCGTTGGCATGGAGATCATCCAGCAGAGACTGGGCAGTCTGGTAGCGCTCTTCACGATCCTTGCGCAAAAGCCGCTGCACGATAGCGTCGCACATGGGCGGCAGCGACGCGTCGTAGGAGAGCAGCGAAGGAGGCGGGCTCGTGAGGTGAGCCATCTGGATCGCGGTGACGGACTGGCCTTCGAAGGGGTGGCGGCCGGTGAGCAGTTCGAAAAAGACGACGCCCAGGGAGTAAAGATCGCTGCGAACGTCGCAGCCCTCGCCGCGGATCTGTTCCGGGCTCATGTAGAAGGGCGTTCCGAGGCTCTCCCCAGGTCGCGTGAGGCCATCGGCGATGTCGGTGATCTTGGAGATGCCGAAGTCGAGGATCTTGACCCGCCCCGTGGTGTCCAGGTGCATGTTGGCGGGCTTCAGGTCGCGGTGCACCACGCGCTTGGACTCGGCCCAGCAGAGTGCCTCCGCCGCCTGGGCCATCACCCCGGCTGCTGCGGGCACGCTCAGCTTGCCCTCACGCTTCAGAAAGCTTCCCAGGTCCTCGCCGCAGACGAACTGCATGACCAGGTAGTGAAGGCCATAGCCCTCCCCGATGTCGAAGATCGGCACGATGTTGGGATGACCGGAGAGCGACGCCGCCGTAGTCGCCTCCTGCTTGAAGCGGGAGACGATGCTCGGATCCTGCGCCAGGTGATCGGCAAGAATCTTGATCGCGAAGAGCCCGCCATGCAGGCGATGGCGGGCCAGCAACACCTGCGCCATGCCGCCGCCGCCGATACGGCACAGCACGTGGTACTTGTCGCCGATCAGCGCTTCGATATCGTTCTGTTGTTGCTCGGTTCGGGTCATCGGACACGCGCTTCCGTTCAGTGGCTAACCTGCCGCGCATGCGCCTGAGGGCTTTGGGGAACCAACAGACATCTACTCGAACAGGAATGAAGCGGCACCGTGATGATACCAAGCGTACTGCCGGATTGGTGGGCTTTCTGAAGCCCGCGCGCGCAATCGCCGGTGAACGGCTACGCGACGGCCCGATGCAGCGGAGATGCCCCTTCCGTTTGCGTATCCGCCTCGGCGATGGCCAGCGTGCGCACAAATCGCTCGTAGTCCTTGCGGACGTTCAAGAGCTGGTTGTCCGTAGAGGTAAGGGTAAGAATTCCGATCCACTTGTCGATTCGCGCGTAGGTTTGCACCTGCATCACGCTGGTGCCGTTCAGCGGCTTGTGGCGGATCAGCAGAAGCATCGCCTCGTCCACACCGGAGATCAACTCGGTCGGCTGCGGACCGGCAAACACGGGGTCGAGATAGGTCCGCTTGAGGATCGTGATCTGCGCTTTGATGTATGGCTGGAGCGCGTTGCCGGCCAGCAGAACATCGTCCTTCACAGTGATGTTGCTGCTTGGATACGGGCTGTTGTGGCGCAAGCCAAATCCAGGCGCAAAGAACCAGTTTGCGGGCACGGAGGAGATGATCCAACGCCCGATGCGTACCGAAGAGTTCGCAGCTGCGCTCATAACCCGGTAGCCCTCGATCCATGCGCCGCGGCATGGATCTGCCAGCTCGCCAGCACCAGAAGACGCCGAGTCTCTGTCAGTCGCTTCTCAAACGCTGGGCCGGCAAAGCCAAGCCGCGAGCCGTCCATGCGCCGGGCGAGGAAGCGGAGCCGGCCGGCATGGCGGACCAGGGGCTTCTGGTCCCCGGCCTCTGCCTGGCGAGCTTCGCCCTGCAACGTCCTGTAGTCCTGCTGTAAGGATTGGTGCGTCCGCATCCAGCGTCCCCTTTCTGCTGCCTCGCTCGTTGGGCTTGCCTCGATGGCCTCACGAATGCTCTGGAGGAACTGCTCGAAGGTGCTCAGCAGGCGTGGAATGGCCCGGGCCGGAACTGAAGCGAGTTCGCCGCCAGCCGTGTTGCTCAACGCGCCCTCCCCGGTTGACGAAAGCGCTTCGTTGCGTCGGATGGTATCGTGCCGGGCGGCACCCATAACTGCAACTTCTTGGTGGCTGGCCCTTGCCCGGCCCAGGCCTTGATGCCATCGCCTGGGGGAACGGTGTGTACCAGAACGTGGGTGGCCCCGCCCTGATCGGGGTCCTGATCGGCGTTCTGGGACCCGTCCCCGTTCGCCCCCGCATCGTCGCTTCCGGAGGACGCATCGGAGGCGGTGGGCGGATCGGCGCTCCAGTACGAGGTGCCGGGGGCAGTGGCGTCGGCGTCTGCGGAGGCGTATAGGGTGGTGCCCGGGAGCACGGTAGCCGGCTGCACGCTTTCGAAGGTGGCCGTGTTCTCCGGCGGCAGGTTGGGCCAGCCCTGCTGTTTCAGCTGCACCGGGGGCAGCGTCTGCCCCGGGGGCGCAGAGGTCTTGGTCGTGCCGTCCGGCTGCGCCTGCGCCTGGGGCGTCGTCGAAGAGCTCGCGGAGGCGTCGGAAGAGGCATCCGACGCTGCGGCCGGAGGCGGGGTGGTCGGTACAGGGACGCCCATGGCCGATACACCGCCTGAGGCGCCCGCTGCCCCGCCGGCACCGGCCATGCCCACCAGCACAGTGAACTCGCCTACCACCGCCACATCGGGCGGCCCGACACACACGAGTTCATCGCCCACCCGGGACTGCGGCATGTCGCCGACCAGCACCGTGGGCGAGCCGAGGATGAAGGGGCCTCCTACGTGCGGCACCAGCACCGTCACCATGGGGCAGGTGTGCATGTCCCCGATCCGCGATGCAGGCAGATCGCCGATCAGTACCTGCGGAAAGCCGAGGATGACGATGCCGCCGTGCGCCGTAGCGTCAGAGATCCTGCATGCGGGTGCGCCCACCGGGGGTCCTCCTGCCTTGTTGCGCTGTCAAGAGCTTCGCGGGTCGTCGCCCACCCACTTGGGTGCGGTAGGCGCATCGGGCGATGTCGGATCTTCGGGGCTCTGCGGCACCGCGGGCGGGCCCTGCAGAGCCGCGCCGCCACTGTTGATGTTTACCAGGATGCCCTGAATGGTCACGCCCTCCGGTCCGATGGAAACGAAGCCGCCCGGACCGGAGAGGCATACGCCGGCCTCGCCGCCCTCAATCACCACCATCGTTCCGGCCTTGATGTGGACGATCTCGCCCGTGTCGACAACATAGATCGAGCCCACCTTGTTGTAGCTGTTCGCGCCTACCTGCAGCGAGTAGTTGCTGCCAATCTTCTCGTTCAGGGCAGCCGACACGTTCACGTGTGCGCTGCTGCCGACCGAGTACATGTGGTTCCCGCCAACCTTCTCACTCTTGTCGCCGGTGGTCTCCTCCACCTGCTTGCCGCCTACCTTCAGGTGCAGATCGCCGTCGACCTCCTGGAGGTTCTTCCCGGTGATGTTGCTATGGCTGTCGCCCTTGATGGCTTCGAAGCGGTTCTTTGTGATGACAAGATGTTGTTCGTTGTCGATCTGCGTGTGCCAGGTGTCCTCGACGTGGATGTCGAGGTTCTTCTCGGCGTTGATGAAGATCTGTTCGGAGCCCTTGAGGTCATCGAAACGAAGCTCATTAGCATTGGCGGCAGCGCCGTTTTTGGAAGACTGCGTCAGGATACCGGCGCGCGTGTACTCGCTCGCCGGATCATACTTCGGCATGTTGGTGCCGTTGTAGAGCGATCCCACCACGATGGGCGCATCGGGGTCGCCGTCCATGAAGTCGATCAGCACCTCATCGTTGATGCGCGGCCAGAAGTAGGTGCCCCAGCCCTTGCCGGCCCACTGCTGCGCGACCCGCAGCAGGGTATTGTCCGTCGTGTTGGGTTTGCGGTTGCGATCCCACCAGAACTGCACGCAGACGCGGCCGTACTTATCCAGATAGGAGTCGTCGCCTGAAGGCGCGACCACCTTGCCGGTCACCACACCCATCACCCGCGGCTTGGGGGTGGTCCGCGGCGCGCGGTAGGTGAGGGAAGCGGGCTGCGCGGTAAACGTGTTTCGGTACAGATGAGGGTGTTCGCGCCGTTCGGAGCGATAGCTGGGCGACTGGTACCCGCTGTGCTGTACCCGGGTGAGGAGGTACTTGAGGTTGGCTGCGGTCTGCGGGTGCGCACTGAGCGTAAAGGTGAACGCGGCCTGCATCATGATCGCGTTCGAGTTCCCCTCAACGAGAACCGTCTGCGCGTCGACGAGGTCGCGCTGCACATTTTGCAGCTGCGTCTGCTGCGTTGCCACATTGCCGTCGCCGCTCTCGGTCTTCAGGTAGGAGGAGGCTCCGTCCGTGTACTCGTAGAACTCGTGCGAGTTGTCTCCCAGCTCGGCCTTGGTGTTCGCAGAACCCTTCGTGGAGACCGCAAACTGAGAGAAACGGTAGTCCCACAACGTGTGCTGACCCGTCGCGAGCACAGTGCGCGAACTGAAGCGATCGATCCCGATCTGGTAGAAGCCCCCTCTGACCTCGGGGTTTGGCTCGAACCGGAAGGTGCTCTGCCCCGGGCAGGACGACAGCTGTGCCGAAGTGTCCGCGAGCACCATGGTGTGGTCCGACGAGGTGTGGGTGAAGTAGTAGAAGATGCCGTGCTGTTCCATCAGCCGCGAGACAAACTGCAGGTCGGTCTCCCGGTACTGCGTGCAGTACTCCAGGGTGGTGTAGCTTGCCTGCGTGTCGTCCTGGGGCGTGATGCTGTAGGTCGTGAGCACCGCCTTGACGATGTCCACCACGGTCTGGTTCTGGAAGACACGCGTCTGCGTGTTGAGCGAGAGCAGCCACAGCGTGGGCACGACGCGCAACCGGTACAGATCGAAGTCCCAATCGCTGCCCAGCGACTCCAGAGAAGCGACCATCCCGTTGAGCGTGCGTTCGGTGCCCTCGTCGGAGGTCACAAGCGTGAGGGTCACGCGCTTGCCGATGATGTCGGAGGGATCGATCTCCGTGCCGGTCGCGGCGAGCACCTCAATGTGAAACTCGAACAGCTCGGAGATGCCTTCGGTCCCTTGGAACGACTCAGCGAGCAACACGTCCGCGCCCAGCGGGGTGCTGAGCGAGAACTGACGCTTCGCCTGTGCGAAAGCTGGCATGCAAGAAGACCTGAGGGCGGCATGTACCGCGCGGGTGAAGCGGGCTGAGCGGGTGTGCAGTGTTCTTACACACCCGCCCTTTGTTTAGGCAGCGACGGCAGCGCTGTCCCAGTGATAGGTGAAGTCTCCTTCGGGCGAGACACCGACGAAGATCGACTCGCTTTGCGCACCCTCGGCCATGCGGCTGAGCAGGGCACGCGAGACCTCCGGCAGCATCGTGTTCGAGAGGATGTTATCGACGTTGCGCGCGCCGCTCTCCACCTCGGTACAGCGGGCGGCTACGGCGTTCAGCAGGGCCTCATCGTAGTCCAGCTTGACTTTGTGGTTCTCCTGCAGCCGCTTCTGGATCTTGCGCAGCTTCAGCCGAATGATCTGCTTCAGCGCCTCGTCGCGCACGGGCAGGTACGGCACGATGATCATGCGGCCGAGGAACGCCGGCTTGAACACCTTGTCCAGCTCCGGCTTGATGGCGGTTACCAAGGCCTCGGGGAAGGGCATCGTCTCCGGATCCGCGGTGAGCTTCATCATGGTGTCCGTCGCGGCGTTGCTGGTGAGGATGATGACGGTGTTCTTGAAGTCGATCGAACGGCCCTCGCCATCCTCCATATTGCCCTTGTCGAAGACCTGGAAGAAGAGCTCCAGCACATCCGGATGGGCCTTCTCGACCTCGTCCAGAAGCACGACCGAGTAGGGCCGGCGGCGTACGGCTTCGGTCAACACACCGCCTTCGCCGTAGCCCACATAGCCCGGAGGCGAACCCTTCAGCGTGGAGACGGTGTGCGCCTCCTGGAACTCCGACATGTTGATGCTGATGAGGTTGCGTTCGCCGCCATACAGCAGATCCGAAAGCGCCAACGCTGTTTCCGTCTTACCTACGCCGCTGGGGCCGACGAGCATGAAGACGCCGACCGGCTTGCCGGGATCGTCCAGGCTGGCGCGCGAGGTAATGATGCGTTGCGCGATCGTGGCCATCGCATGGTCCTGCCCGATCACCCGGCGCTTCAGGTGCCCATCCAGTTGCAGCACGGTTTCGATCTCATCCTTCACCATCTTGCCCAACGGAATGCCGGTCCAGGCCGAGATCACCTCGCCGACTACGTGACCATCCACCGCGACACGCATCAGCGGGGTATCGCCTTGCAGCGCCTCCAACTCGCCTTCAAGCGCACTCAGCTGCCCCAGCGTGGCCGCCGCCGCGCCGTCTTTGGGCGCCGTGTCGGGATTTTCTAGCGACTGGCGGACAACACGGATCCGGGACACCAGATCGTGCTCCTTCTGCCACTTCTCCGTCAGTGTGGCGAGCTCGTCCTGAGCCAGGGCAAGCGCTGCTTCGATCTCCTTGAGACGCTCGCCGTGGTTGGCTCCCACCAGCTGTTCGCGTTCCAGCACGCGCTTCTGCGTCTCAAGATCGGCGATGCGACGTCCGGCATCTTCAATCGCGGCGGGGGTCGTGTTGTGACCCAGCGACAAGCGGGCGCAGGCTGTGTCGAGCACGCTGACCGCCTTATCCGGCAGCTGCCGCCCCGCCATGTAGCGGTGCGAAAGCCGCACGGCCGAGGTGACCGCCTCATCCAGAATGCGGAGGCCGTGATGCTTCTCGAGCGCGCCCACGATGCCGCGCAGCATCGTGGCGCATTGCGGCTCGGAGGGCTCTTCCACCTTGACCACCTGAAAACGCCGAGCCAGTGCCGCATCCTTTTCGAAGAACTTCTTGTATTCGGACCAGGTCGTCGCGGCGATGGTGCGCAGCTCGCCTCGGGCGAGTGCCGGCTTCAGCAGGTTCGCCGCATCGTTCTGGCCTGCCTGGCCGCCCGCGCCGATCATGGTATGCGCTTCGTCGATGAACAGGATGATCGGATGCGGTGAGGACTTCACCTCTTCGATCAGACCCTTGAGGCGGTTCTCAAACTCACCTTTGACGCTGGCGCCGGCTTGCAGCAGGGCAAGATCCAGGCTATGCAGCTGCACGTTGCGCAGGGGCGGCGGGACATCGCCGACCACGATCCGCAGCGCGAAGCCCTCCACGACCGCTGTCTTGCCCACGCCGGCCTCGCCGGTGAGGATCGGATTGTTCTGACGACGGCGCATCAGGATGTCGACCACCTGGCGGATCTCATGATCCCGGCCCAGCACGGTATCGATCTTGCCCGCCTTCGCGTTGGCGGTCAGGTTGACGGTGTATTGATCCAGGTGCGGCGTCTTGGTGGGCGGCTTGCCCTCGCCGGTGGCCGCGGAGGGTGGCTCGGCACCTGATGCCATCTTCGTGGTCTGTTGCTCCTTGGAGCTATCCACCACGGTGTAGAAGTCCTTGCGCAGACCCTCCACCGGGATCTTCTGCAGCTCCTTGCTCACGTCGCGAATGGCGCGGGCGAGCTCGTCGTTCGAGAGCAGTGCCAGCAGCGTAAAGCCCGTGCGGATCTGCGCCGCGTCGTAGTCGATTGAGCCGATCGCCCAGGCTTCGGTGAACATCTTCAGCAGCATGGGGCTGAAGGCCGGGCTGCGGGCGTTGCCGGTCTTCAGGCGATCGAGGCTGCGGCCCAGGTCCGCGGTGAGGCGCGACTTGTCGACGCCGTACTGTTTCAGGATGACGGGCACATCGGCATCCGCGCTGTCGAGCAACTTCAGCAGGTAGTGCTCGACCTCGATGTCATAGTGCGTGCGCGAGACGCAGAGACCGGCGGCGGCCTCCATGGCACTCCGCGTGGTCTCATTCAATTTGCCGATCAGCGACTTCAAATTCAACGCCATAGCATCCTCCCGGAACTCTCCTTACTGCAGCCGGTACATCGCTTCGTCCGGATCTCTTTCAAACGGTTTGTTCTTCAACCAGCTTGCGAAGCCGAGCCGCGGCATCGTTTGCTGGTCGTTCGCGAGCTGCACGGGCGGAACCTCGTCACGGGCCAGCACCAGTTGCACCACAAAGTCGAACTCCTCGCGAGCATAGAACCGTAGCCAGGCCGCAAGCTCGCGGTGAGCCCGCGCGCCAGGCAGAAACTCAAGATACTGCTTCAGCGGCATCGGGCCAAGCCGCACCGTGAGCGTGCCCTGCTGATCCCAGACCTCATCCCCTACGACGGTCCCAATACCCAGGCATTCGGAGACCCCGTTGTTTCCGTTCAGCACGGTCTGGTCGGAGGGCGAGAGCCGGTTCCAGGAGCCGGTAAACTGCCCGATCTCCGCCGGCACATCGAAGTAGTCTGCCAGAATCTGCTTGAGGCCCTGGGCCGTCCGCTGCCCCTGGGCCAGCAGGCCGGCATAGTAAATTGCTGCCTCATCCGCAATGTCCAGCCGTCCGCGCAAGCCGCCCGTCCCGAGGCCCAGCAGGTGATAGACGAACCGGGTAATCAGATCGTCGGCGCCGCGCGACATCTCGTAGGCGATGTAGAACCGGTACTTCTTCCATCCGCGATAAAACAACGAGATCACGCGGTGATTGAAGATGTCGAAGAACTCCCCAAGCGCATGATCCTTGGCCCGAACGCGCTCCAGCAACAACTCGCTGTAGGGCTGCGGCAAGGGTCCGTTCATCGTTGACAGGCCCATGAAGTTCACGCTCATCTGGTCCGGGCCGTGCTCGCTCGGCTGGTAGCTTTGGATCTCGCTTGCGGGAAAGCTCAGCGAGGTATGCGCCCTGAAGCGCACCACCTCGTCCTCCGGCGTGACGAACATGCCGACGGGGCTGCACTCGGGGTGCAGTCTTTCCAGCAGACGCACCATCTGAAAGAACCGAAACGACCAGGGGTCCTCGCGCAGAAGACGCTCGAGGGCCTGCGTGGACGGGTTCGAAATCTTCTCCGGGGAGGTCTGTTGTTCTACAGCAGGGCTCGATTCCCAGCTCGCGGTGGCCATTCGCCGAGTACCTCCTTTCGCAGAGTCGAGGTGACCGACAGCTGGCAAAAGCTGTTGAGCGACGCGTAGGAGCCAAGGAAGCGATCCAGCACCGCGCAGAACAGATAGGCGCCACTGCCGGCAAACTGCCGTTCATCCAACTGCAACTCCACCCGCGTGCCGCGTGCGGGACTGGCGCCGTCGTTGCTCCGCACCAGCGCAAAGTGCCGCTTGCTCGACAGCCCGATCAAGCCGCCGATCTGCGTCTGCAGGTGCGAGGACTCGCTGAAGTTATGCACGCGAAGGATCTCCTGCAACGCGGGCAGGCCACCTTCGGTCAGGGACAGATGATTTAGCGAAAGCTGCGAGATCAGACGCCAGAGCTGCCCTTTGCCCCGCGGCGGTTCCAGGCTGGGGGTGGGCCGATGCAGGGCGCGAACGCGGCTGAGAATGCCGAAGCCCTCTGCTTCGAAATCCCCATCGGATGCGTTGAAGCTGAGACGGGAGGGAAGGTCGTGATTGCTGCACGTGCAATGCACGGTCAGCACCTCGGCGTTGGGCTCGGAGAGCTCGCCGTTGAGGTCCACCAGCGCGATGTAGATCTCGGAAGGGGTACGTTCCTGGAAGGGCGAGAATCGACGCGTGGCGTGCCAGAATACGCCGCGATTGGCCGAAAGGCTCTGAAAACGAAACGCGTACAGCGGATCGATGGGCGTGGTTGCCCGCCGGCTGGGGCTGGTGGCCAGAACGCTGTCCACCGAGAAGACCTCCATCTTGTGCTGATGGCGCGTCTCCGGGATGATCCGGTACTCATGTTGCGCCTGCGTGAGCAGGATCGGCTCGGCGGCATGTGTGAACAGGTTGATGATGGGCGTACAAGCCAGTCGGAGCGTGGACGCGGAGATGCCGACCTCCAGCGTCTGAAAGCGTTCCGCGCGCTCAAAGCGCGAAAAGTACAACAGGATCTCCAGCTCGTCCGTAGGCTCCACGGCATGCATCGCCTCGAGTCCACGCAGGCGGAAGAAGAGAAACTTCTCCGGGAAGCTGAAGTATTCCTGCAGGAGACGATAGCCGTCGAAGGAGCGATGCGAGTACGGCAGGAGGCTCTCGTCTTCCTCGAAGCCGCAGGCTTGCAGGTCCCCCGGCGCGATCTCCACGGCCTTGCTCGCCGGACGCTTGGGATTGCGCAGCACGATGCGGATGCAGTTGCGCGACATCAGCTCGAACAGCGTGAGCACGACGGCGCTCTCGCCCGAAAGGTAAAACTGCAGTGAGCGCATCGGCAAGGCTTGCAGCGAAATATCCTGGCCCGCTTGCAGCAGCACGCGGAGGCAACCCACCGCGCCGGGCACCCGCAGCGGTGAGGTGATCTGCTCCGGTTGCCGCCACACACAGTCCGAGACGGTGATGGGCCAAAGTTCGACCGGGTACGCCGTGCGGAAGCGGCAGGCCATCCCTTCCACCGTGCGCTTGGTGACCAGCGGCGTACCACGCGGGACCGTGATGCCGGCACTTTGCTTGCCCTGTGTTGGGTCCGCCTGCAGCTCTGCGATCGACATGGCCGGCAGCGGCCGCAGGTAGTGCGGATAGACCAGCTGCAGGAGCGCCGCGGTCGCCTCGGAAAGATCGTCTTCGAGCCTGAGATGGATGCGGGCTGCGAGGAACGCAAAGGACTCGATCAGGCGCTCGACGTGCGGATCCTCGCAGCGATCGGGCTCCAGCAGCAGCCGGCTGGCCACGCGCGGGTACTTGCTGCCGAACTCGGCGCCGAGCTGGCGCATATAGGCCAGTTCGCGTTCGTAGTATTCGAGCAGTTCCTCGCGCATGCTGTCAGCTCACCGTGTATTCGCCGCTGGCGAGGTCAAGGACGGTATCGAAGGAGATCTCTTCCGGAGCGGGATCGAGGCGGATCTGGGCCTCGATGTGAAAGCGCAGCTGGCGTTTCTCCGAAGCATCCTGCCCGACGCGCACATGGACGTCCTTAAGGCGTGGCTCGTAGTTCGTGATGCACTCCTGCACGGCCAGCTGCAGACGGCGGTGATCGTTGCTAGAGGAAAGACTCAGCGTGCTGGTGTCCATCAGGCCGTAGTGGATGACGCTCTTGCGCGCCATCTGAAAGTGCTCCATTCCGGGGATGGGCGGCTGTCGCGTGTTGAGCAGCCACTCCATGTCGCGCCGCAACGCATCTTTCATGAACCGGACAGAGTGCGCCCGCGTTGCGGGCCAGTCGTCCGCAGCGGTGAGTCTGTCCAGAACGGATTGGGTTACAAGTGTTTCAATGCGTGCCATCGAAGAGCGTCCTCAGGAGATAAGCGCCAAAGCCGTGCTCGGATCGATTCGGCACAACCGGGCAAAGAGATCCTCGCGGTCAGAAGGATCGGTGACGCATTGCAGCATCAGGGCCATGGGTCTGGCGACCATGTCCCCGTCCTCCCAGGTCTCCAAGCGGCGGTCCTGGATCTCCGTCAAAAGGTCTCGCAGCACGGGCATGGCTACCGTCTGGTTGCCGCCGGCGACGCAGAGCTGCGCCATCTCCAGGCGGCGGCGGAAGCGCAGACGACCCGTGCTCTGGGTCGCCGCGTTGCGCGCCAGCATGTCCACGGCCCGCAACAGCTCCCCATCGGAAGCAAGCGCGGCGGCTGTCTCGAAGAGGTCGCCACCCCCGTCCGAGGGCGCCGCGCCGTTCAGGGAGGCACTGTGATCCGGCAGCGGCAGCGGCACCGGCGCAAACGCAGGGAGGGCGGGCGGCGTCGCGAACGAGGGCGAGGAGTCCGCGTCCGCGCTAGGCTCCTCAGCCGCGAAGTCCGAATAGCTGGAGGAGCTTGCTCTCTCCCCGCCTGCGGAAAGCTCCTCGAGCACCCACTGTTGTGTCTCCGGCGAGGCGGCCGGCGTCTCGTCTTCCAGCGTCCAGGTCGGCAGGTCAGGGAAGTCGACCAGCAGGTCCTTCACCGATCGAGTCACCATGCCTTCAAAGATCTGGTAGCCTTCGCCCTGCGTGGCCGCCCAGATGTAACGATGCAGATCGAGCCAGGCGCGGCAGCAAGGTTCTGCGGCCATCGTCATCGCGGCCTCCAGCAGGTCCGACCAGCGCTCCTGCTCAAACGCCGTTTGCAGGCGCTGGCGTTGCGCCGAGGTCGGCGCCACCTTGAGGCTCGTGGGCGGACTGGGAGCTTCGCGGCGGAGCTCTCCCCACCGGATCGCCGTGTGCAACAAATAAGGTACGGCGCTGCCGGAACGCTCCGTGGCCATAAAGCTTGCGCAGGCATGGACGGTGGTGACGGCCTCGTCCCAGCTCTTGGGCGCACCGCTGATGGCACCTCGCGAGGGCTGCGAAACGGCTGCCGGGGCAGGCGCACTCGGGGGCGGCGGCGTAGCCGCGACGACCGGCGCAGGAGCCGCGGCGGCGACCCTGCCCGCCGGCTCTGGCGCAGCGTCTGGCTCGGGCTCCGGCGTGGCGACGACGTCCGGCTCCAGCTTGAGCTTGTTGCTGAGCTGCACATTGGCGAAGTTGTGCAGCTGCTCCAGGCTGTCCCGCAGCTTGGCAAAGGACGGCCCGTCGTCGCCATACCGTTCTTCGCAAAACAGGGCGAGATCTTCCAGAAGATCGCGCGCCTGCTGCAGCGTGTCCTCGAGGGTTACATAGAAGCTCTTGGGGGAGGCGGCGATCGCCGCATCGACCTCTTCGGCCATAAGCTGGCCACGTTTGATGGCCTCAGCCCGCGCGTCCAGGCGAGTCTGGTTGCCCGCCGCATCGGCCTCCGATCCCAGGGCGCGAGCAGACTTGTAGGTCAGGAAGTCGATGCCGCTTTTGGTAAGGCTGAAGTTGTTGGCGAGAGCGGCGTAGCGATTGGCCGCCCATTGCAGCGGAACCGCCCGCAGTCCTACATCGCCTTCGTCGATCTCGGGGTACAGGGTGTCCCAGAAGGTCGTTTGCAGATCCAGAAACAGCTTCAGCAGAGGCGGAAGCAGCGCGACGCCTTCCTGCTTCAGGTGCGCCTCGCCAAGCCACGCGGCAATCTGCAGGTCCTTGCTCTTGGTCGCAAGCGTTTCGCCCGCAAGCTTCAGCACCAGGCGGTAGTCGGCGCGCTTGGCCGTACGCTCCCATGCACCGGCGGGCAGCGTGTCGTCCTCTTCGGTGCGAGCTTCCTTGATCTGGTCGTAAACCCGGTCATACCGCAGGTTCTTGCCTGAAGGATTGTCCCCCGGGATCGGTTGCAGCAGATCCTCACGCAGGGGCACGCTCAGTTCTCCCCGGGGGTGTCTTCGTGAACGAAGGTCAACTCGCGCACTTCCAGCAGCGAATGATCGGTATCGCCGGTCGCAAAAAGCTTCTGGCCCACCGGCACACTTCCGTGCTCCGGGTCGTCCTGCCAGACCGTGCTGCGGCCTAACCGCACGGCATCATCGCTTGAATGCCACGAGAGCGGACAAAGCACAGGCACCAGAACCTGCCCGAGATCCTGAAGGCGGAAGTCCCGGGTGGCGGTCACGATCGCAGGCGCCCATAGCAGATCGCGCAGGCGTGTGGGAGCCGCGATCTCCACGCGTTCGAGATACCGGAACGGAATCCAGGTATAGCTGCCCGCGATGAAGACCTCGAGATTCGCACCCAGGCGCGGGTCAGCGTCGCTCAGCTCATCGAAGTCTGTCCCATTCAGCGTCCCCCTCGGGGAAGCAGCCTGCGTGTTGAGAGGAAGCTCGCCTTTGGCAAACATCTCCTCCCGGGTGCGCTGTGCGTGGAGGGCCGCACGGTAGAGCATCGCGCCCGAGCCCGCGTCCTTGCTGTTCCCGGCAAGGACATCCAGCTGCTTTGAGGCGCGATCGTACTCGCCCGCAAAGCACAGCAGCTCAAACAGAAAGGTACGACGCTTGGTATCGGCGGGTTGCTTGCGCAACTCGATACCAAGCGTCTCGATGGCCGGCTTCAACTGCCCGGCCTTGTAGAGGGCAAAAGCATCCATGGACGCTATTTGGCTCCCTGCTCTTTGTTCGTCGTGAGATCCCAACCCGACTTGCTGCCGGTCTGGAGAGAGCCTTCCTTGTCCTGCATCTTGTACTCCATATCGTAGCTCTTGAAGGACAAGGTGAGAGAGACTGAGGGGATCTCACCGCCAGCGCCGATCGACATGCTGGTGACGAAGGCCTCATTGAATTCGATCGTCAGGTACGGCTTGTTTTTCGCGCCGGCCTTCAGCGCCGAGAACGTGACCTTGTCGAAGTGCGTGCCCATGTTCATGTTCTGGAGGAGATCGGGCGTCGACTTGTCGAAAACAGTCGTCAGCTGGAAGTCGCTGAACTGGACCTTGCCCGTGCCGGAGCCGGTCGCTTCCATCACGGAGCTTGTCTGGTTTGCGCCCCAGCTCCAACTCTGCACCTGGATCGCCTTCTCAAAACCGGTTGCCACGGATTCGCCTTCGATCGTCTTGGCGAACTTAAGATAGTAATCAACAGCCATGTACTGCTCCCTTCATGTGGTGACGTGATTGCAACAACGGTGGCGCTCTTCACACGCAAGACGGCTAGCGGGCGGAGGCAGGGAGATCGGCGACCAACCGAAGAGAGATGGTCAACTCATCCAGTTGGAAGTGCGGCTTGAGGAAGGCCACCGCACGGAACGCTCCGGGCTTTCCGGGGATCTCGGTCACCTCCACCGAGGCCTCGCGTAATGGCAGACTTGCCTTCATCGCCTGGCTGGCGTTGTCGTTGGCCAGCACGTACTGCTTGATCCAGCGATTCAGGTACTGCTGGGTCTCCGCCTGGGTGGTGAAGCTGCCGATCTTGTCGCGCATGATGGCCTTGAGGTAATGCGCAAAGCGCGACATCGCCAGGATGTAGGGCAGCTGCGCGGAAAGACGCGCGTTCGCGTTGGCCGAGTCCTTGTCGTACAGCTTCGGCTTGTTGCCGGACTGCACGCTGAAGAACGCAGCGTAGTCCGTGCCCTTGCAATGGACCAGCGGAACGAACCCCTGATCGGCGAGTTCCTTCTCGCGCCGGTCGGTGATCTCCACCTCGGTCGGGCACTTCAACGCCACATCGCCCTCATCGGTCTTGAAGTTGTGGGTAGGCAGACCCTGCACCAGCCCGCCGCCCTCGACACCGCGGATCGCCGCCGTCCAGCCGTACTTGGCGAAGGACTCGGTGAGGCGCGCGCCCAAAGCGAATGCTGCATTTGACCACAGGTACTTCGAGTGGTCGGAGCCGTCGACGTTCTCCTCGTAGTCGAAGGCCTCCACGGGCTTGTTCTCCTTGCCGTAGGGCAAGCGTCCCAGCACGCGCGGCAGTGTAAGGGCGACGTAGCGGGAGTCATCCGACTGACGGAAGGACTTCCACTTTGCGTAGTCGGTCGTATCGAAGATCTTCCCGATGTCGCGTGGCGATCCGAGCTGCGTAAAGCTGCTCAGGTTGAGCATCTCCGGCGACGCTGCGGTGAGGAAGGGAGCATGCGCCGCGGAGGCTACCTGCGAGACACGTTCCAGGAGCTCGATGTCCTCCGGGGTCCGGCCAAACTCGTAGTCGCCGATCAACGCGCTGAAGGGCGCGCCGCCGAAGACGCCGAACTCTTCTTCATAGACCTTTTTGAAGAACGCACTCTGATCAAACTCGGAGGCGCGCTGCAGATCCTTGAGCAGGTCCTTGCGGGAGACGTTCAGAACCTTGATCTTCAGGGCTTCGCCCGTCTCGCTCTGGTCCAGCAGATAGCGGAGACCGCGCCACGTGCCCTCCAGCTTCTGAAAGGCGGGATAGTGGAGGATCTCGTTCAGCTGCAGCGAGATGAGGCGATCGATCTGCGCGATGCGCGCCTGGATGGCCGCCTCGGTATCGCGCGTAACGGTGACGTGGCCTTCCAGGACCTGGGAGACGAACTCCTTGATCATGTCACGGCCGCGCTCCTGCGACGCAGCGTCGCGGCTGAAGCGGCCTTCCGAGACAATCTGGTCGAGAAGTGAAGCCTCTTTGGTCTCTTCGCCGGCCGCGGCCGCGGAAGCGAGCGGGGAGTTAGCGGTCGCCATTACTGCCTCCATCCTTCGTCAGTTCATTGCGGAGCTTTTCCCGCATCTCGGTGTTGGTTACGGCTTCAAACAACATCTCATCGAGCTTGTCGTTGCCTTGCAGGCTGCCGCGCAGATCCGACAAGCGGTTGCGCAGGTCCAGCAGCTCCTTCAGCGGGCCCACCTGCTTGACGACGTTCTCAGGGGAGAAGTCATCCATGGACTCAAAGTGAAGATCCACCTTGAGCTGTCCCGCATTGGGGTCATCGCTGAGTTTGTTCTGGACCGAATAGGCCAGGTGGGGGTTCATGCCCTTCAGAACCGTATCGAAGTTGTCCGGGTTGATCTCGACAAACTTCCTGTCCTTGAGCGCGGCCAGCGGCTTCTCCGGTTGACCTGTGAGGTCGCCAAGGACACCCATGACAAAGGGCAGTTCCTTCATCTCGATCGCGTCGCCCACCTCAACGTCGTACGTGATCTGAACGCGTGGGGAGCGAACGCGATCCAGCTTGTGTTGCGTGCTTTCTTTTGCCATGGAGACCTCAACGAAGACGTGACGTGGGTGGAGGGTCGCACTGAGAACGCTGACGCGGAGAGGCGCGTCCGGTCGTTTGATCAGCAAAGGAGACAGAGGTGCAGCATGGTGAGAGGGCGGTGCGCTGAGCGCAGTGAACCCGTCGCATCAATTGCATGTGCCAAGGTTTGAAGTCGTGAAAGGGCCGCGATTGTGACTGCGCCGATTATTGTGTCCGTTCCGCTGCGTGTCAAGCATCCCTGTTGAAGAATTTCTTATCAAAGCCGGGCGCAGCTGCCGCTTATACTGCTTTGGTCGAAAGGTCACTCACGCATGCCGAAGCTGTTGCCTGTCGTCTGGTCAAAGGGAATCTTCCTTTCGCCCCAGCACCTGCAGGCTCAGGGCCACTACGTCGAAGACATGGTCCGATTCCAGCTGGATGCCCTGGTGTTCAAGGGGTGGGGCTTCACGCGTGTGGAGATCGACGGGGCGGCACTGGGCACCGGGGTGCTCGCGCTGACCGCCGCCGCAGGCATCTTTCCGGACAATCTGGCCTTTGATGTTCCAGGATCCGACACGCCTCCGCCTTCGCGGCCGATCGAAGAGTGTTTCGCCGAGGGCCGGCAGCGCTGCATGTTCTTCCTCGCCGTCCCCGAGCATCGCGCGGCCGGCATGAACGTCAGCGCCGCCCGCGATCGTGTGAGCACACGATTCTTCTCCGAGTTGCAGACCGTGCGCGACGAAAACAACAGCACCGTCACAGAACGGCCGATCGCCATTGCGCGCAAGAATCTGCAGATCCTGGCCGAAGGCGAAAGCACGGCCGGCTTCGTGACGCTTCCCCTGCTTGCGATCGAGAAGACCGAAGGAGGGCTGTACCGTCCGGATCCGAAGTACGTTCCGCCGGTGCTCGATCTCCATGCCAGCCCGGTGCTGGCGAGTATCGTGCGTGGGCTGGTGGAGCTGCTGGTGGCACGCTCCAGCCAGCTGGCGGGCGCACGGCGGCAACGCAACGACTCGCTCGCTGACTTCAGCGCCTCTGACGTCGCGAACTTCTGGCTGCTGTTTACGATGAACACCGAGCTGCCCGGCTTTCGGCACATGCTGGATGCCGAGCGCGTGCACCCAGAGGCCCTGTTTCGCGAGATGCTTCGCCTGGCCGGCAGCCTGATGACCTTCTCTTCGCGTTTTCAGCTGCGCGATCTGCCCCGCTACGATCATGAACAGCTGGGCCAGGTCTTCGGCTCGCTCGATGGCATCGTCCGCGAACTGCTGGAGACCGTGGTGCCGAGTAACTTCGTCGCGTTGCCCCTGAAGCAGATCAGGCCGTCGATCTACGCCACCGCGATCGATAAGGACCAGTACTTCCAAAACTCTCGCTTCTACCTCGCGGTGGCCGCGGACATCAAGGAACCCGACCTCATCCAACGGTTTCCGCATCTGGCCAAGGTCGCCGGAGCGACTCAGCTGGAGAACTACATCCGCCAGGCGCTGCCCGGGTTGCGGATCACGCATGTGCCCGTGCCACCTCGCGCCATTCCGGTGAAGCTGCGATACCAGTACTTCAGCCTGGACCGCAGCGGGGACGTATGGGATGCCCTGGTGCGCGCCCGCAACCTGGGCGTGTACGTCCCGGACGAGATCCTGAACCCGCAGCTTGAGCTCGTCATTCTTCTGGCCGCCCCGGAGTAGCTCAGTGGTGGTGGCGCAACACCAGAAAACCGATCAGCACGAGCACAAGCAGTAGAAGAACGTTCGCTACCACCAACAGCAGCACGAGGTTTGATTTCTTCGCGGGTTCCTTGGGCGCCTCGGCCGGCTTCGCGGGCGGAGCAATGGCCAACCCGGGCGCAACGGAGGAACCCGGTGCCGCAGCAGCGGGCAACCCCGGCCCTCCTGGCGAACCCTGCGC
>CAXTWN010000004.1:0-57691 GCA_964248055.1 uncultured Acidobacteriaceae bacterium
TCCTGACCCTGAGCGAAGCGGAAGGGGAAGGACCTGCTTTTTTGCCCGTTACGCCACTACACCTCACTCGCGCTCAGCTCACCACAGGCACCCGGTACCCAAACGCCCGATCCACCACACCGGCCACCCTCAGCACCAGCTCATCCCGAAACGACGCACCCGCCACCTGCACCCCGATCGGCAGGCCCTCCGGCGACCGTCCCACCGGAACCACCGCCGCAGGCGACGCCAGCACATTGAACCATTGCGTAAACCGCATGGCGTCCCAGTACCCCACCGTGCCCTCACCCGCCACGCGCCACGCGCGCTCCCCGTGCAAAAACGCCGGCACCGAGCAAACCGGGGTCAGCAGCAGGGAGCAGTCCCCCAGCCCCGCCCAGAATCGTCCGCGTAGGACATCCATCGCGGCCCACGCCTCCAGCAGCGACGCCGCGGTCAGGGGTGTCTCCGCCTCCGCTTCGCGTAAGAACTCACGGAAGACCGGGCTCAGCTCCTCCCGCCGGCCCGCAATCGTCCTCTCGTAGAACAAAGCCCCGCACTGCACAAAAAACACCCGCCAGAGCCGCCGCGCCTCCTCCAACCCCTCCGGCCGCAGCCGCCGCACGCGAAACCCCTGCGCTTCCAACGCCGCCGCCGCATTCCGCACCGCGGCGCGGGTCTCCGGCGTCACCGGCACGAGCCCATCGTCCTCCAACCACCCGATGCCCGCCTGCTTCGCCTCATCCAGACCTACCGCCCGATACGGCACCGGCGCACTGATCCCATCGCCGCCCTCACTTAGCACCCCGAACAGCAGCTCCACATCCGCCACCGTGCGCGCCATCGGCCCCAGCGACCCCAAACTGGAAAACGGCCCCACGCAAGGCGGCTGATGCCCCTCGGACGAAATGCGCCCCGGCGTAGGCTTCAGCGCACAGATTCCCGTAAAGTGCGCCGGCAGTCGCACCGATCCGCCACTGTCGCTGCCCACGCCCCCCGCCGACAGCCCCGCCGCGATGGCCGCACTCTCGCCGCCGCTCGATCCACCTGCACTCCGCTGGAGATCCCACGGGTTGTTGGTTCGCCCGTGGAGCAGATTCGCCGTGTCATACGCCATCAGAAACTCCGGGCAGTTGGTGGTGCCCAGCACCACCGCGCCCGCCCCCCGCAACCGAGCCACCGCAACGGCATCCTCCGTCGCCACCGTGCCCCGGCGTAGCGTGCTGCCGATCTCACACCGCCGTCCAGCCACCTCGATCGACGACTTGATGGACACCGGCAATCCCGACAGCGGCCCCGGCCGCACCGCCCGCGCCTGCGCCCGCACGGACTCCGCATCGAAGTCCGCAAACGCGTTCAGCACCGGGTTCAGCCGCTCGATGCGCCGAATGTGCTCTTCCGCCAACTCCACCGCGGAGATCGCCCTCGTCCGCAGCAGCGCGATCTGTTCCACCGCCGGTCGCAGCGCCACGTCCATAGCTGTTCATCATACGAGCGCCCTGCGCGCCATTCGCATCCCGGCACAACGGTCGGCTGGCATCCTTCATCGAGGTGTGCCCGCCAAAGTCGTACACGCCCCGCTAAGCGTCTATTGACAACGTTGTCACAGATCCGCGGAGGAGTATATGATTCCGCTGCACGAGTCCACCAGGCGCACGATCGCTTAACCACTGTTGAGAAGTGCTCGGTAGCGGAGACAGGCTGAGGCGCGTTCCCCTTGCCGCCAACGAGTGCGCAACCCACGGTTCTGCGAATGGCGTTCTTCCGAGGGTTCCGGTCGGGCCGTGAATGCGGAAAGGAAAGGTATCCATGTACCCCAGGAGCACACGACGGGAGTTCCTGAGAGACACGGCCATGGTCATGGCGTCCTCTAAGTTTCCTGCTGACCTCTATCCAGAGAGTGCCACCGAACGTTCTTTGCCGGCCCGTGTCACCAACTTCGATGATGGTTGGAGGTTCTGCAAGGGCGATGTACAAGACAGGCGTCTGCCTGACTTGGATGATGAGGGCTGGAGCACGGTGTTCCTGCCGCACGACTGGAGCATTGAAGGTCCATTCGACAGGGACACCGTAGGAGGCGAGACGTGTGCTTATTTACCTACCGGCGTGGGATGGTATCGCAAGCGCTTCATCGTACCGGCAGGTTCCACAACACCCGGCTCCACAGCACGCAAGATCGTCGTCCAGTTCGACGGCATTTACCAGCGTAGTGAAGTGTGGATCAATGGTCACTGGCTGGGAATGCGTCCTTATGGATTTGTCAGCTTCACCTACGACCTCACGCCCTATCTACGTGCAGGCCGCCAGCAAAACGTTCTCGCTGTTCGCGTCGACAACTCGTTGCAGCCCAACGTGCGATGGTACTCCGGTTCAGGCATCTACCGGCATGCCTGGTTGATTCAAACAGGTGCTGTGCACGTCGCGCAGTGGGGAACCTTTGTTTCTGCCCCTCAAGTCAGCACCGAGAGCGCAACGCTCTCTATCTCGACACGCGTGCAGAACGATCTTTCGGAGGATGCAGCCTGCTCTTTACACACTTCCATCCGGGATAGGCAAGGAGCTACTGTCGCCGACCTCACAACACAAGCGGCTGTTCCTGCTGCAGGGGAAACTCCCTTCGCACAACAGATAGACGTGGCATCCCCAACACTTTGGTCCGCAGACTCGCCATACATGTATTCCGTCCATCAGACTTTGGAGGTAAAGGGACGAGTCGTCGACGAGACGACCACGCCTTTCGGTATTCGTTCCATCTCCTTTGACGTGGATCGAGGATTTCTGTTGAACAAGGAGCGGACCAAGCTGAATGGCGTTTGCTTGCATGGCGATGGCGGCTGCGTGGGAGCTGCGGTTCCAGAGGCGATCTGGCGGCGACGGCTGGCTGCGCTGAAGGAGATGGGCTGCAATGCGATTCGCTGCAGCCACAATCCGCCCGCGCCGGAGTTCCTGGATCTGTGCGACACCATGGGCTTTCTGGTGATGTTTGATGCTTTTGACGAATGGCGGGGGGCCAAGGCTCAGACCCCGCGCTATGGCTACCACATGTACTTCGATGAGTGGGCGCACCGTGATCTGAAGGACATGATCGCGCGCGATCGCAACCATCCCTCCATCGTGATCTGGGATGCTGGCAACGAAGTACCGGATCAGGGATCCATGCAGGGGGTGGACACGCTTCGTGCGTTGAAGAGCATCCTGCATGCGGAAGATCCGACAAGGCCGGTGACTGTGGCCTGCGACGGCATCGCCGCCGATTCCCGGGGCACGTTGCCAGAGTTCCTTCAGGAGCAGGATGTCGTCGGATACAACTATGTCGACCGCTGGCGCGACAGGCGGGAGAAGTTTTACAGCATCGACCGGCACGATTTCCCGGCCCGGCGGTTCATCGGTACGGAGAGCGTCGCCTTGCGCGGAGTGCGCGGCGGGTACAGGATCGGTGCGGACGCAACCGTTTATGTCGAGAAGGAGACGAACCTGCTTGTCGAAGTCGAGCAATTGCAGAAGTTCATCCAAACATATGACTACGTGAGTGGCGATTTCCTGTGGACCGGCATCGATTACCTCGGCGAGGCAAAATGGCCCGCGAAAGGTTCGTCCTCTGGCGTTCTCGATACTTGCGGGTTCCCCAAAGACAGCTACTACTTTTACCAAAGCCTATGGACGAAGAAGCCGGTCCTCCATCTCTCGCCGCATTGGAACTGGACGGGGCGAGAAGGAACCGTGATTTCGGTCATCTGCTACACCAACTGCGACACAGTTGAGCTTTTTGTCAACGGACACAGCTGGGGCGTCAAAGGTTACGCGTTCCCTAGGCCCGGGATGGAACAGCGGTACGGACACTACCCGGAGCGAGAGAGAGCCATACAATCCACTGGCGATCTTCACCTATCGTGGGACGTTCCCTACCAACCGGGGATCTTGAAGGCCGTAGGCTCCAAGGGTGGACAGGTCGTCAGTGTAGCGGAGGTTGCTACGACTGGAGTTCCAGCTCGCCTTTCATTGTCTGCGGATCGAACGACGCTACAAGCGGATCGCCGCGACCTGGCTCACCTCATCATCCAGGTTCAGGACGCGGAGGGCCGGCGCGTGCCCACGGCCGACAACCCTGTCACGTTGAACCTCCGGGGACAAGGCAGGATCTTAGGCATGGATAACGGTGATCCGGAGAGCCATCAAGCGTACCGTGGCCCCCAGTACAGCGCCTTCCATGGCCTCGGCCTGGCCATCATCGGCACGACAGATCTCGCGGGCGACGTTGACATTGTGGCCTCTTCTCCGGGTCTGGCAGACGCAACTCTCAGGTTGACTACCACCAAACCGCCAAGGCCTTCAAAGCTCGGATAGCCGTAGTACACCGCGTCGCCACGGCTCATGGCAGCAGATCGCCTCTGCGGAAGCGAAACCACCACAACCTTCAGCAACAGTTCGTGAGGTTCCTATGCAGCACGCGGTCGCTCGCATCTTGTCTGTCCTTCTTGTGGTCGTTCTGTCGACTCCAGCTAAGGGAGCGGATACGTTCGTGTACTTCGGCTCTCACGGAAGCGGGTCGCACATCGGGTTCTCACTCGCGCACTTCGACACTGAGACCGGGATGCTGACGCAACCTGTGTTTCTCGAGGAAGCAGTCGCGCCAGCATACTTCATCATTCGGCCGGACGGACGACGTCTCTACACCTGCAACTCCGCTCCAGGAAGTTCTGTCAGCGCTTACGCGATCGATCCCACCACCGCGAAGCTGACGCTCCTGAACGAACAACCGAGTGGGGGCGGCGACCCTAGCTACGTGAGCTTGGATCCGAGCAGCCGGTACCTTATGGTCGCAAACTATCGGGGAGGGAGCGTCGCGGTGTTCGCCTTGCGCCCCGACGGAAGTATCGGTCAGCGTACCGGGTTTATTCAGCATGTCGGCGCCAGCCTTGATCCTGATAGTCCAAGTCATGCGCACGCACACTCCATTCTTTATGATCCTGGCCACCACTTTGTTCTGTCCGCGGACCTTGGGTTGGATAAGATCTTCGTCTACCGACTGAGTCAGGCAACCGGGGCGCTCACCCCGAATAAACCGGATTCTGCATCCTTCGCCTCCGGATCAGGCCCACGCCATATCGCCTTCGATCCGCAAGGGCGTTATGTCTATGCGATCAATCAAACAGCCAACAGCATCGTTCGCTTCGGGTGGAAGGCACGCCGGGGCATCCTTACGCGCTTTGAGAGCGTGTCCACACTCCCGGACGGCTTCAAGGGCGAGAATACGGGCGCGGAGCTCCTGATGCATCCGAGCGGCAAGTTTCTCTATGCCACCAATCGCGGGAGTAATACTGTGGCCGTGTATGCAGTCCAAAGCGCGACGGGGCGCCTGGTTCCCATACAGTTCATCCCAACCCAAGGACGGACGCCACGGAACGCGGAGTTCGATCCCACCGGGAAATGGTTGCTTGTCAGTAACCAGGACAGCAGTAATGCCACGGTCTTTCGTATCGACCAGGTGACCGGACATCTCACGCAGAACGGCGATCCAGTCTCCGTCCCAACCCCCTTCTGTGAGCGCTTCTTGAGATCAGATCAGCGGGGCCGGTGAGCGGATTGGTTTGCACGAAGGCAAGCTCATCCATTTACGTTCCCAATCTCTCTGGTCCTCACAGAACCCCTACGTCCCTGCACCAAAACAGGAGCTCGCTCTGCGCGCCGAACCATGGCGCGCCCACGCCCATCGGGGCACAATCGACGCAAACGGAACAACGTGAGGTTACGTGCTACTTGCGAAACGATACACGGCATGGGTGGCGACTCTGCTCGCGGTTGTAGCGACGCCTGTAGTCGCTCAGCGCAAGCCGGTCGACTATGTAAACACGCTCATTGGCACGGCGCCGCTGACCGACGAAAAGTACCTCGGCGGCAATCCCGCACCTGGTGAAGAGCTGTACTCCGGAACCGTCAGTCCGTGTGCCATGGTGCCAGACCCGCATGGCTATCTTTGCATTGGGCCCGTCACCGGCTTTGATGGTGCGTACCACGTGCGCGGATCCGGCTACCGATTCGACGATACGAGTATCATGGGATTCACCCAATTCAATGGGGAATACAGCGATGAAAACAGGCTGTTATTCATGCCTACCGTGGGGCGCATCAAGACCACGCCAGGCACCCGAAGTGACCCACTTTCCGGGTACCGCGCGGTAAAAGACGCACAAGGCGAGAGGGCTTCCGCGGGATCGTATTCCGTGTTCCTGAAGACCTACGGCGTCACGGTTGACCTTACCGCCACCGCGAACTGCGGCTTCCATCGCTACACCTTCCCTCGCTCGCAACAGGCGAATATCCTAATCGACCTCGCGAACTCGCGGCCAGCGGTCTCGGATGCCTCGGTGCGTGTCCTTAACCCACACACGATCGAAGGCTCTCAAACCGGTGGAACCGAGACGGTCTTCTTCCGGGCTGAGTTCAGCAAGGACCCAACGTCGTTTGGAACATGGGATCGCGGCATCGTGGTTCCCGGTTCTTCTCACGCAAAGGGCCCCCGGGTGGGCGCATACGCGACGTTCAACACCTTTGCCGGGGAGAAAATTTTCGTCAGGGTCGGCACATCCACCATCAGCCTGGCGGATGCGGCGATGCACTTGCACGAGGAACTTCCACCAAGCGAAGGATTTGAGGCCGTCCAGCAACAATCCAGGACACTCTGGAGCCAGATTCTAGATCGGATGGTTGTGAGTGGAGGCTCCGAAGGCGATCGAACAAACTTCTACACCGCCGTTTACCGCATGGCTGCTGGCCCAAAGTATTCCTGGTTTCCGTTTTACGATGCTGCTGGGATGCTTCTTGCTCGCGGGCAAACGTGGGTCTCCCAGCGCGCGACAGACACACGATGGCATTGGGGCGGGGGTTACTGGGGACCGGGCAACGTCTCAGGACTTGTCGGTTTGTACAAGATGGGCTTTCACGTCGACTTGGATGCCGCCTATCAGACGTTGCGGCGTGAGGCGATGTCCGGCGGGGGCGCCGCAGGTCAGGCTTATCGCACTTACGGATACATACCAGCCGGGGTTGGGGTGAACGACTACGTGAATCGCTCGATCGGTCTGTCGTTGGACGATCACGCTCTCGCGCAAGTGGCCAAGATTCTCGGCAAGGATGCTGATGCTGACCTACTCTCACGGCGTTCTGAGAATTACAAGTTGCTCTACAGTCCGAGGTCGGGCTTCTTTGCACCGCGGCGGGCAGACGGTTCGTGGATCGAGCCGCTGGATCCTGTCGAACCACACGCCGAGGACATCTACCGCGAAGGGAACGCCTGGAATTACTTATGGTTTAACGTAGGCGACTTACCAGGGCTTATCGCGCTACTCGGTGGAACCGAGACATTCGCTTCACGACTGGACACATTTTTCGAGCAAAGCTACACACCAAAGCTTCCCTTGCGGGATCTTACAGGAGTGATTGGCCTTTACTTCCACGGAAACGAGCAGTATCGGCACATTCCCTACCTATACGACTATGTGGGACAACCTTGGACGACACAGGCCCTGGTTCGGCAAATAGAGCAGCAGCTATATCGTCCAGAACCCGCGGGCCTCTGCGGTATGGACGACTTCGGCGACCTGGAAGGTTGGTACGTAACCAGTGCGCTTGGTTTCCTTCAGGTCGATCTCGCAAGTGATGCTTATCAGATTGGGAGCCCGTTGTTCCCGAAGGTGACCATCAGCTTGGAAGGGGACCACCCTGGCACCTTCACGATCATTGCACATCGGGTAAGCGACGTGAATAAGTACATCCAGTCAGCCACGTTGAATGGAAGGCCACTCAACCAGCCACACTTCAGGCAGAGCGATATCACTCCCGGTGGGAGTCTCGTATTTGAGATGGGCCCAACGCCGAATGTTCGCTGGGGTGCCGAATGAGTTGTTTGACCGTGTAGGTTGCTTCCTGCCCCCGTTGCCTCGAGGATAGGTGCCACGAAACGGAACCACCCGAGCGCGATCCGCGCGGAACCAGCGGCACCCACCAGCACCGCAGCACTAGCACCCACAGGAATGGCGAATGATCATCCTTGTCGGTACTACGACAGCACGACAAGCGCCCCCATGTCCCTTTAGTCGTTCCAAGAGCAGCCTCGCAGCTTCGCGGCCCAGCATCTCGGCGGGCTGTTGAACAACCGAGAGCGCCGGAGTCAACATGTCCGCCAAATCGAAATCATCAAACGAGATCAGCGGGATATCCAGCCCAGCTGTCTTACCGAGGGTGCGCAACGCGCGCAGAGTAAGCATCGTGCATACCCAGTTCAACGTGAAGATTGCATCTGCGTCTTGTTTTTGGAAGACTTCTTCCGCTAGCCACTCCGGGGTGAGGGAGCTTTCGTGATCCACGAGACACGTTCTCGCCGGAAGACAGGCTGCCTTCATCGCCGCCTTGTAACCTGCAACTCGCTCCTTACAGGTATACAGGTGGGGTCGCGCTCCCACGGCGACGATCCTTTGCAAGCCATGGCCGGCAAGATGTTCCGTGGCCTGCTGCGCGCTGCGACGATTCGTCACCGTCACATTATCAAACTCGATGCTGCGAATTAACTGGTCGAACACCACCACGTGGACACTGCTCGGAACAATGTCGCTGAAAGAGTTCCTTCGACTGTCCGCAGGGGCGATCACCAAACCCTCGACCTGTCGGCCGACCAACGTTTCGATCTCAGATCGTTCAACGTCAGCATCGCCGCCAGAGCTGGCAAGGACAACCACGTAGCCGTTAGCCCTTGCTACTTCCTGAAGCCCATGAACGGCATTCGCGGTGAACGGGTCGGATAGATTGGGAACGATCATGCCGATCGTTGCAGACCGTTGTGCCTTGAGACCTCGAGCGAGCTCGTTTGGCCGGTATCCAAGCCGTTCCATAGCCTTCCGTACCCTGGCTACTTTGTCTTGGCTAACGTTCGTCGAATCATTGAGTACACGGGATGCGGTCTTTAGGGACACATTGGCTTCATGCGCAACATCGACCAATCTCGGTGCATCGCTTCGGGTCAGAGCCATCTGTCAGCCTCGCCGTCGGACACGGATCGTTTGCGTTCCACTCGCACCAGCGCGCCAAGGCCGGTTCCGCGCGTCTCCGGATACCACAACCGAATCACCGCCACCTGCACAACCATCAATGTGGCGAAACAATAGAAGATCCGCGCGGAAGAAGCGTGTTGCGCGATTGGAAACACCAGGATCAGCACCGCATTCGCAACCCAATGCACAAACGACCCGTATCCCTGTCCCGCCCCGCGGATACCGGGCGGAAACAATTCGCTCAGATAGACCCACACTACGGTGCCCTGTGAGAACGCGAAAAAAGCGTCATAGATCACCAGAATGCACAGGTATACCCACGGTTCCAGTCGGTGCGGGATAGTGACCGCAAGGCAGAGCAGGCAGGCGGCCATGCCAGCAGAGCCTATATACAACAGTACCTTACGCCCGGCCCGGTCAACAAACATCCTTCCGAGGACGGTGGTCGCGATGCTCAAGCACGAGATCAGAACGGTATACAAACGGCCTGTCCCAAAGCCGACACCGGCGCTCGAAAGAACGTCCAGGACATACACAAGCAGAATGTTGACGCCCGAGAGCTGGTTAAACAGGGCAATGCTCGTTGCGAGCAGTATGGGGCGAAGATTGTTCCTTTGGAATAACCGAGTCGGATGATTGCCGATCGTAACGGGCATGCCAGGTTGGAGGTACGCCGTTGCGTGCGATTCCTTTGCGGTCACCCTAGCTTCCCCGGACATCGACCACAGCAAGAAGAACAGGAGTGCGGAAGGAACGATCCCGCCTCCCAGACACCATCGCCAGAGAGCTCCTGGGACAGCGATGCTCGCGAAAAGAAAGGCAGCAGCAAAGCCCAGCACCACTCCGGCCCCGATCTGCAACTGAAACAGGCTCACAAGACGACCGCGGCGTTCCACCGGCGCGAGTTCCGCCAGATAGAGCGGACATCCTACCGTAAAACCTCCAATCGCAACTCCAGACAGAAATCGCATCGCCAGGATAGCCAACCAGTCGAGTGCAACGGGAGTTGCGGCGCCGATCGCCGCAAGGCCATACAGCGCAGCACAGCTAAGCAGGAGAGTTCGCCGCCCCACGCGGTCCGCGAACCGGGCCGCCAGAAGAGAACCAACGATTGTTCCCCACAGCGAAGAGGAGATCGTTATTCCGAAGACACCGGGAGAAAGATGAAACTGGCCGCGAAGGCTCTGAGTTGCTGAAGAGATCGCTCCGAGGTCGTAGCCAAACACCAGCCCACCAAGCGAAACGGTGAAGGCCTCGGCTGCTGCGGGATCTTTCCTTAAGCGAGCCACGGTGGCACTCCTTCGTCTCGGTGGAATGATACGCACGTCCGCACGCCGGTTTGCATCCCCGGTCCCGGAGACATAGCCCGATCTGCCGTGCTTCGCCCCCGCGAACGGAGAGCTTTCGGGCAGATCGTTCGGCTCGTCGCGAGCGTCATCACAGAAGCTGTTCCGACCTTGTCGCGTGAACAGCGGATGTAGACGCCTGGCCTGCGGCGAGTCGGGCCGGGTCGTAAGGCCCCAGATCCGCCGCTGCAAAGGGAGTTCTGACCGGCCCCGATGCTCTCCAGTTGGCGTTCACGAAGGGTCCCTACGGCCGCGTTGCACTCGCTGGCCTTTGTTCGTCGCTTGATCGGGTACCACGCATCAGGTTGCCGCGCGAAACAGCCTCTCGGCACGAAACGTTGAAGAACCTTCCGTGAGCGTGACTAGTTGATTCGCCGCTATGCCTTTGTGAACCTCAACCAGGCCGAGAGGCCAGCGAACCTCTACATCAACACTGTCGGCCGCGCCCAGGCCGAAGTGCAGCCGTGGATCGTTTGAAGAGACATAGCTGGATTGGCTGAGAACCTCCTGGACCTGCACCTTCCCCGGGCTGCGAAGAACGATGCGAGCCCCGATTGCACTGCGATTGCTCTTTGTCCCCCTCAGTCGAACTTTGATCCAGTGATTCCCAGCGGGGGCGTCATTGCGCAGAAGCGAGGGCGGCTCGTTTTGGTTCATGATCACGATGTCGAGGTCGCCGTCGTTGTCGAAGTCACCGAACGCGCATCCCCGGCTGACGTGACGAGAAGCTAGCGCCGGCATCTTCGTCTCATCGAGTTCTTCGAATGTGCCGTCGCCCCGGTTCCGGAAGACCAACCGGGGTCCGCGGCGAGGGTACTTCGGATACTTCGCCTCCAGTTCCGGATACACCTGGCCCGTGACGAGAAAGATGTCCGGGAAGCCGTCGTTGTCGAGGTCGACGAGTCCAATCCCCCAACTCACATATCTCTGCTCGCGCATCAAACCTGCCGGCATGGTCACGTCTTCGAATTGGCCGTGACCCTCGCCGTGGTACAGACCCGTTGCCTGGTTCATAAAGTGTGTTCGGACGACATCGAGATTGCCATCACAGTCGTAATCTCCGATCCCGACGCCCATACCAGCCATCTCCTTGCCTTCGTCACTCAGGGCGAGTCCGCGCAACAGGCCTTCCTCGCGAAATGTCCCATCGCGATTGTTCATCAGAAGCAGGCTCGGCGTGGAGTCGCTGGCTACGAAGATGTCGGGCCAGCCATCGTCGTCCGCGTCGAAAGCAACCGTCGTGAGGCCGTAAGATCCCCGGAATGACGCTACCCCAGACTCCTTCGAAACATCTGTGAAGGTGCCGTCATGGTTATTCCGATACAGGAGATGCGTAGGAAGCGGAAGGCCTGAGGGCCCACAGTTCACGGCAACTCCCTCGAAGCTGCAGTTGGGTCGATCGAGAGAAGGTCGGGGAAGTTTCGCGATATCTACATCCGCATAATCGGCCACAAATAGGTCGAGCCAACCGTCACGGTTGTAATCCACGAACGTACATCCAGATCCGAAACGGGTCGATGGGCTGTGTAATCCCGCCTGCTTCGTCACATCGGTGAACGTTCCATCGCCATTGTTACGGTAAAGGCGATTTTGGCCGAAGTATGTGACGAAGAGATCTTCGAACCCATCGTTGTTATAGTCTCCTACACATACACCGATGGCCCACCCAGCATCCATCAGGCCAGCTTTTTCCGTGACATCCTTGAAGGTGCCGTCCCGATTGTTATGGTAGAGACGATTGCTGGCGCCCTTAGGAACCTCAGACAATCTGCGTCCGCCCAGGATGTAGATATCCATCCAACCATCGTTGTCGTAGTCGAAGAACGCGCACCCGCCCCCCATGATCTCGGTGATGTAGGTGGCTTGCGCCTGCTCCCCGTAGAAGAACGTGTCCTTGAGACCGGCCGACTGGGCTACGTTCACAAGATCCGAGAACGGAGCAAGAGGTAGACTCAGTCGCTCGCCGCGCAGTGGGGCTGGGAGGGCCGCCGATGCCGCGACAGCTGAGATCGCCTTCAGGAAATCACGGCGTGGCTGCGTCGCAGCCCCAGGGGTTCGCGTCTTGGGCGCCTTCATCGTTGCGAACCTCCCTCGAAATCGACCGGGAGCTGCTGGCTCTCATCGGTGTACGCGCTGCGGTAGGGGAGCGATCGGAAGACCAAACCGCGATTCAGCAAGCGACCGGCGCTCACCTTTGCCATCGGATGTAAAAGTATGTCACAGGAGTCGACAGCGAAGGTGAAGCTGCACAGACGAAGCAGCGTGCTGCTCTCATCGGGAGGCGTCCCCCGGGACACTGTGCCCTTCTGCGAATAGGGAACAGGCAGCGTCCAGTTCTATCTCGAACAGCAGGTCGTCACGGCAGACGATTAACTGCACAGGCAGAACGGGTAGCGGGGAGATGTTTCGCTCTCGGCAGCAGGCCTCAAAAGCAGAAAAGGCTTCAAGATCGCGGAAATAGGCGATTCCGCGCTTTGTGTCGCCCCAGTTCATGCCACGGGAATGCAGCAGCGCTTCGACAACGTCGAGCGCGCGATCGATCTGCTTTACCACATCATCCGCGAAGAGGCTCTCGCCATTGGGTGCGATGCTTGCCGTGCCTGAAATGATCAGCAAGCGGGAGCTTCGCGATTCCACCTCGACCGCACGGCTGAACGAACTGCGGTATTCGGTTGCGGAACATTGAAGGGGCGATTTGATCTCTTGAATGTGAACTCGGTCGGTGCGAGGGCGTACGGCGAGAGCTCCAGCGACCAGGGCTTTGCCCTCACCGTTGCGAGCACCGATCCCAGTGCTGGCGGGAATCAATCCGTCAAACACCCTCCTGCTCTTGAAAAAGCTGGTGCGCGCGGCATTGAACTCGTCATACCACTCGAGCAGGTTGTCCAGGTAAAACCACGTCCGGACTAGATGACGAAACTCCATGCCGGCGAGGGCGAATGCGCGTTCCATCTGCTCCAGGCAATCAGTCGTTTGTGAGCCGCGCGACGCAAGAGCATCGCCGGGCAGCACGCCGGCCAGGAGACAATAGTCGGCGTCTTCGTCTGACCACGTGCTGCCGACGATCTGATCCCCCAGGCTCACCCGGGAGATCGGACGATGCTCGGCGAGCAGCGCTTGGGTGCCGTAAAGACCTCTCCCGTCATCTGCAGCACCGGAGATTCGCATGGTGGGCCAGCTTACCGCGTCCGTGGAAGCAGATGCGATCTGCTCGCGTTCACGCCCCGCGATGACAAGCTCCGCAAGGATCTGCCCGGTGTCGGACCCGAATCCGTTCGGGCCAGACTGTGCATTCGCGGTGTCGTGCAGGACGTTCACGAGACGATAACGCGGGTCTTCGCCGAGCGTTGCTACGGTGCGATGCTTCGTGGATTCGCGTATGGCGTTCATAGTGTTCTCTGGTACCGCACTGGTACCGGACCGCCTTGCATGCGGGCTAGCCCGACGGCGCGACGTAGGCTCTGGATTCGCGCTGCATCTACGCCGAAGCCGCCGTAGGGATCAGCGACGGCGAGGCCTGCACCAGGTGGTCGCATTAGGAGCTCGCCGGCACGCTGCCAGGCGCAACGAGGTCGCGGTTCATCTTGTACGTGCGTCCACCGGATGTGCCTTCACTTCAGCAATGGCTCCTTGCTCCTGATGGAACGGCCTTCCCTTCTCGAAGAACGCCAGATGAGCACGGATACCCGCCTCCAGGCGTTTGTCTGACTGCTTCTCCGCCAGTTGTAGCGCCTGCTGCTCCGTGGAGGAGGCACGAGAGAAAAGCCCTTCCTCAGCATAGGAGGCTGCGAGAGTATCTAGCACTTCGGGGTCGTTCGGTCGAGCATACGCCGCGTTTTCAGCGAGGCGAACAGCCTCAGCACCGTTGCGCAACGCGCCCTCAGGGGAGGTGGCAAGAAGCCACGCGGTGCCGGTCATGGCGCTTAGGCTCGCGGGATCGGCGAGCTGCGCCTTCCGCCAGTGGGAGAGAGCCTCCTTATCGCCTCCCAGCGCCTCGTACGTTCGTGCCAGCGCCTCCTCATCGGCTTCGAAGTGCGGCCTGATGCGAATCGCTGCTTCAAGCTCAGGGAGCGCATCGCGGGCGTTGCCTTGCTCCAGCATGAGCCTGCCGAGAACAAAGTGGTTTTGAGCCGAGAGCGGATTGATGCGGAGGGCTTCGCGCAAGTGCTGGAAGGACGCCTTGGTTTCTCCGTGAACGTAGAGCGAGATCCCGAGCCCCGCCTGGGCCCTTTCATTCCCCGCATCGAACGCGACCGCTTTGCTCCACAGTGCGAGAGCTTGATCGGGACGGTTTGCTGCTTCCGCTTGCATGGCCTCGTCCACCAACTTGTACCCGGTGACCGCCGGGACCCCGATGTCCTCGATCCCATCGCCCACTGTGTTTACGAACTCGGGCAGGTTCACAGCCCTGTTGGCAGCTGTGGCATTGTCAATGTAAATCGCGGGGCTGGAGTTCCCCTCTTCGTCAATATGGGTTAAGTACATCTGCGTGTAGAAGGAACGGGATTTGGACGAAAACACGAGCCATCGCCCGTTCGGAGAGAAGCTATGCCACGAATTCATCAACGGGGTGTTGGCCTCCAGCCGCCGCGCCGCACCTCCGCCGGAGGGCACTATGTACAGTTGGCTATCCGGACGCATCAATTGACCGTTGTGGCATTGCACATACACGATCCAACGCCCGTCTGGCGACACCTTCGGGAAGTTGTTACTCATCCCGTTATGTGAAGCGCCAACGATGGGCTCGGGAGTCCCCCCGCGGCCATTGTTGAACGCCACCCGATAAAGGTCGTACTGGATCTGAGTCTCATGCGGGTCGTTCGCATGGAGCGCCTTCGGTTGACCTTCGGGGTACGGATCCTTTGCCTCGGCTCGAGCGAACACGATGTACTTGCCGTCAGGACTCCAGACGCCATCGGTTTGCACGTAGCGCGGATCGTCCGCCCCGGGAAGCGGCTGACGCTTTCCGGAAGATCGGTCGTACCACTCAAGAATGCCCCGTGTGGGATAGAAGACCTGCAGAAATCGATAGTCCTTGAAGTTTGTTACGTAGTAGGTGTTCGAGAGGTCGAGCGCAGATCCAGCAAAGGTACTCAAGACGTAGCGTCCATCCGGGGAGACTTGCGACATGAAGCCCACCCGCACCTTGCCCGCCTGGCCGTCGGTATTCCACTGAACGACATCTTTATTCTCGATGGACATATGGCGCTGGACAGGAACAACCGCGTAGAGGCCCTTGTCATTTGCCGGCCCGTCCACATCGATTCCCATCGTCTTTCCATCGCCCGAGAACGAGTGGCAGTTCGCGCAGGTGGGCATGTCCTTCAAAACCGTGTGGCTCTCCGGTTCACGGACATCCCTTACGCGCCAATTGATCAGATGGATGGCGGTAGGAGACAGTGGCTGCACAGTACCGTTGGCACCCTCGCTCGGCATCAGCGGTACATCTCGATAAAAGATGGGTGCCCCTACCGGGTCGACCGAGGTGGAAAAGCTAACACGCCCCAGGGAGGAGGGTTGGTGCGCAGAGTTGTAGCCCGTGATGGTCAGGACGGCCGGTCGCCCGCTTGAGCGCTGCTGAACCGTTGCCCATAGCACCGAATCCGGCGACCAGGTCCAGGAGGCGGCTTGCTTTGAGGTCAGTTTAGGCAGTTCGTTCGTACTGCTTACACACTCCGGATCGATGTGCCCGACCTGCATCCGTTTCCCTGAGGTTTCAACCTGAAGGGGACTCGAGTTGTCCGCGAACACGATACTGATCTGCCATGAACTCGCCGAAGGATCGCGCCACATGAACGTGGGCGGCGTGATACCCGGGGGAAAGATGGAAGTGTTGAGGGGATAGTCGATGGACAACGGCCAAAGATCTGATCTGGATGCCCCTGGCGGTGTATAGCCAAAGACTTCACTATGCGGGATCGTAATCAGCGACAGCGAGATGAGCGCCGTCAGGAGAGAACAGGTAACCACGAGCAGGCGATAGGACCAGGGTGCTCGTCTGGGCGCTGGGTTGGCCATCGGCTGAAACTCCGGAGCCACACTCGTGTATGGCCCATAAAACCAGTGTAGCCACCTGGCTGAGTAGCGGCCAGGGGGTCGACGTGAGGAGTGACGATCTCTGCAAAGGGGACAACACCCGAGCGCCGGAGAACGCCCGGGTGTTGTCACAGGTTAGAAGGTGAACTTGAGAGCGGCTTGACCAACCCGCGATACGTTCGCCACAGAACCATGGCCGTTGTTGACTTCACCGAAGGTGGAATCCGTGGGAGACGTGTCCGGACCGCCCATGATCGGATGGTTAAAGGCGTTGAACAACTCGAAGCGCAGTTGAAGGTCGTACTTCTCGCGGATGAGCCAGTTCTTCATCAGCGACGCGTCGACATTGAAGCCCGGGGGACTGTACATGAGGTTGCGAGCACTGTCGCCGAAGGTGCCGTCGTGACGAGCGACGAAGGCAGCCGGATTGAAGTATTGCTTGAGCCATTGCGCACGGCCACCTTGGCGAACCTTGAGCGGGACTCCCGGGACGCGGTCGGCGCGGTCGCCGCCGCAGAACTGCAGACAGCCGCCACCGAACCCGGGTTCGCCATAGGCGGCCTGGCTGCTACCGGAACCGATACTGAACGGCGTGCCTGATTGCCAAGAGGTGATGGGGCTCAGCTCCCACGCACCGAGGGTTTCGCGCATCAGCAGATTATGGCCGCGCAGATCCGGACTCCGATAGATGAAGCTGGACACCCAACTGAACGGAATACTGGCGTTCGATATACCGCGGCTCCAGTTCAGATCTCTGGGATTGTTGATGCCGGATGCGGAGACGGCGAGGTTTGCACCACTGGCCACGTCGATCCCCTTCGCCCAGGTGAAGCTCGACTGGCCCTGAAGGCCATGAGCCATGCGCCGTTCGAAAAAGATTTGCAGCGAGTTATAGTTGGCTGTCGCGCCGCTGTCGTACTCCAAGATGCCGGTGAAGTTGGAGTACGGAGCGACAGGCGCGGCAGCCTTTGTCGGTGTGGGGCATCCAGGCGATGTGTATGAGGTGCAGTAGCTGTAGCCGGCGAAGTTCCGGTCGACTACATAGTCCTGATGATAGGATTCGCTGCCCACATAGGCGATGCGCATGCTCATGACACCGCTGAGCTGCTGCTCTACCGAGGCGTTCCAGGACTCCGTCATGCTCCCTTTGAAGTTCCGGGCAAAGGAAGCTTGCAGGTAGACTGGGCCGGGCACCGGTGCGTTAGCAGGCGGCACATAGCCGATCGAAGCGAAGGGTGGAAACGGCTGAACGCCATGGGTCCCGAACGAGGGTGTGGCCCATGGGTTGTGGAAGTTCATGTACCCGGTGATGGTTTGGTTGCTGTTGGGAACGCACGGGCTGGTGACTCCGCCAGTGGAACAGATCGGCACGTTGGACGGCGCCGTCGGGGAGAAGGCCGGGGCAAAGGGTGCTATATCGACGGCATGGTTGTAGATCGAATAATTCACCGGAGCGCTGAACAGACCGAACGCTGCATGGAAGACAGTGCGAGGCATACTCTGCGGTTGGAAGGCGAGGCCGAGGCGGGGCTCGAAGAAGTTGTAGTCGCTAGGACGAAGCGCGTCGTTCACGCCAGGATCCCCCGGGAAAACCAGTCCTAACGGCGCGTTCGGGAAACGGGTGCTTTGCTGGTTGGGGACAAAGGCGGCACCGCGCCCGCCCACGGAAACGGGTGCGATATCGGGGGCCCAACGCAGGCCCAGGGTAAGCGTCACATCTCTACTTGCACGGTACTCGTCGTTCACATACGGCTCGATCTGCCACTCACGGATGGCGGACAGTTCGCCGGCTCCCTGTTCGAAGCTGCTCATGTAGCCCAAGAGCCAGTCGGCAGTTCCGTTGCCGGTATAACCGCCACCAAACCCGATGATGGCGTCGCCGGGGTAGTCGCTTGCGTTCTCCACTGCTCTTTGTTTTTTGAGCTCGATGCCTACCGACACACTGTGATGGCCGACCGTCTTGATCAAGGTGTCGGAGACGCCCTCCGTGGAACGGACCTCATTGCCGGGCGCAGTCCATCCGCCGTTGGCACCCCCAAAGTTTGCGCCTTCCATAAAACACGCCGGCTCATTCAGGGTGATGTAACGCGACCAGCACATATTTTTGCCGCTGTGATCCACGGTCGCGGAGCCGTTATGTGCGCTCTGCTGGCTCCACAGAACGGTAGCCGTATTGACCGTACTTGGGTTTATCGTCCAGGTGTGCTGGGCGATCTCGTTGAAGTACCACATCTGTTCGCCGAAGGTTTCGCTCCAGTTCGTCAGGTTCAGCACGGAAAGAACGTTGCCAGGTACATCGCCCGAGGGCTGGATGAACTTATCGATGTAGGACCGCACGGTGATGCGCTGATTCTTCTTGAGGTCGTAATCAACTCTGCCCGTGTACTCGTCGGTGTTGTTTTTGATCCCGGCAGAAGAGTAGAACATCTGTCCGGCCAGGTTCTGGCCTGTACCGGAGGGAGCCGCCGTGCCCGTAGCGGGGCCGGCGTGGCCCGGCAAACCGTCGTTGGTCATCTGCACAGCCACCGGATCAAGGGAGCCAACAAGTTGGTTGGGCTTGCCGTTGGCAAACTCAAACGGACCATTCAACCAGCCGCAGGAGAGCGTTCGGGGCCCCGTATAGCCCGTGCCGCAACTGCTATTGTTCGCCTCTGCGTAGTCGACCAACCCGCTGAAATCCCCGTTCAGCATCTGCATCGTCGGTGTTGTCGTTTCGTTATTGGACGCCCCGGCGCCGAAGTTGGCCCTGGTTCCTTGATAGTTGAAGAAAAAGAACATCTTGTCTTTGAGCACGGGACCGCCGACAGAGCCCCCGAACTGATTGCGCTTGAGGGGATCGCGCGTGTGATTGCTCCAATTGGCAGCGTTGAAATCCTGGTTCCGCAAGAACTCAAACAGGGCGCCATGCCATTGGTTGGAGCCGCTCCTGGTGGCCATCGAAACCACGCCGCCCGTCGAGAAGCCGTAGATCGCGCTGAAGTTGTTGGAGATCAGCCGAAACTCTTGCGTCGCGTCGGGATTCGGTGTGGGCGAGTTCCCGCCCAGGTAGTTATCCATGTTCGATACGCCGTCGAGCATGTAGTAGGTGCTGCCGACGCGGCCGCCGTTGGACGAAGCGTCAGTTTCGTTGGCAAACGACATACCGTTCTGGCTTGAATACACGCCAGCTTTGTTGGCATCGACCATACCCGGCGCCAGCAGCGCCAGAGCCGAGGGGTCGCGGCCGTTCAAAGGCAGTTCACTGACGGAGTCCTGGCTGATGGTCATGGCCAACTCTGACGTCGTGGTATTGATCAGCTCAGTGCCGGACGTTACGTTTACCGTCGCCTCTGTACTCCCTACCTTCAGCTGGACGTTTTGCGTTTCGTTGGCATTGGCCTGGATGACAATGCCCTTCTGCGCGTACCGTTCGAACCCCTGAACAGCGATGCTCAGCGAGTAGTGGCCCGGCGGCACAAGATTGAAGAGGTAGACGCCACTGTTGTTTGTAAGAACGGTCTGGGGGCGATTGGTGTCGACATCGGTCAGGGTTACGGAGACAGCGGCAACGGCCGCTCCAGCCGGGTCGGACACAACCCCGGTCAAGCTTCCGTTTGTCCCCTGCGCTAGGACGGACGCCGCACTGAATACTCCAAGCAGGGTAGCCAATACCGAAAGAAACAATTTTGATACGCCGCTTGAAGCCATCACTGCCTCCTAAACCTTTGACCGAGTTGAATTTGTCTGTCGGTTTGCGACTTCTTGGCCCGATCTTCCGAGTGAGCCGCTGGATTGCTTCGATCCCAGATCCGCGTCCTTTTTGACATCGTTGTCATTTGCGACCGAAAGCTACACGCCCGGAATCTCTCCTGTCAATGTTTTTATTGTTTGTGCCGAAGCGCAACGTCCATCGGGGGGCGTACGACGTCCCACTGAAGCTCTAAGCCACTCCATCAGTCCCGCGGAGGCGCCGGAACTCCCGGATCCCGTCTTGGGCTACACGTCGCCGGCATGACGCGGTTCAGGTGTGGGTTGCAGGCATCGGGTGCGCTTGCTGGCCGGTTCACCTCGCTGGGGAACAATCCGACGTGGGAGGCCGTGGGCCACTCGCAGGATCTTATATAGTGATGGCTCAGTCGCCAGAGGGCGGAGCTTTGTGGGCTCCGTCCACCAGCGAGTTGCGTATGAGATCACAATGGGCAACAATGCCGCGAAGCATCGCCCGGATCGCGGCAACAACTGGGGCTTGTCGGCTTGCAATGCTGGTTCTCATCCTTTCAGAACCGCTGGCGCTCGCGGCTACTTCCTGCGTTGGTCCGCCCGAATTGCAGGCTCGTGTAAGAACCAGCCCCAGTGCTGATGCCTACACCAACCTGGGCGAGTCGTTCGCCAATCGTAAGGACTTCCACTGCGCTGCTGACGCGTTCGCCTCGGCATTCCAGTTGCAACCCACGTCTGCATCTGTGGCCTATCTGTGGGGGCTGAGCCTTTCGTCAGCAGGCGAGGAGGAGGGGGCTGTTGGTCCACTGCAAGAGGCTATACGGCTCGATGCAAACGATATCCGACCTCACCTGCTTTTGGCCGCTGTGTTGGATCGTATGCACAAGGTGGCCGAAGCCGAGTCTGAATGGCGCAAGGCTCTGGCCATTGATCCGCTGTCGACGGTAGCCCTGGACTCGCTTTCTCAGGAGTTGATCGACCACAAAGACTACTCGTCGACGATTGCATTGCTCGACAGACCTGACTTAGAGCAAAACCGGACCGCAGTACAAAGCCTCAGCCTGGGAATCGCCTATGCTGGCCGGGTTCAACTCGATCATGCTGCACGCGTTTTACGCGAAGGCCTGAATAACAACGAAGATTCCCTGCCGATCGCCAATGAATTGGCCCTGGTCCTGATGCTGCTGGGCCGCAACGAAGAGGCCTATTCTGTTTTTGATCTGGCACTTGCCAAACATCCTGGCGATCCGGCGACGCAGATTCTTTACTTGCACGCCATGGTCACGGGTAAGTCAGATCGGGCCTTCGACTACAGCCGCACAGTACTTGCGGCTTCGCCAGACCAATGGGAGGTGCTTTACCTTGCAGGTGTTCTGGAGAGTCGGAAGGGCGAGTACGCAGCAGCACGCGCACACCTGGAACACTCGGTCATGCTGAATCCCAAATACTTCCAGTCTCAGGAGTTGTTAGGGACCGTTTTATCCCAATTGGGCGATCTGCCGGCTGCCAGGCGACATCTAGACCAGGCGATTGCGCTCGGGGACGACCAGCCGGAGGTCGAGTACGATTTGGCCCAGGTCTTGAAGAAGATGGGCGACATCACCGACGCGCAGGAGAAACTACGAATCTATCAGGGGTTGAAAAGAAGTCGATCGGACTCGGTAGAGGCCGCCGGAAAAGCAGAGATGGGGGATCAAGCACTTTCCGACGGCGATCCGTCAAAGGCAGCGTCTCTGTATGGAGAGGCGCTCGCGATCTCTCCTGATCAATCGCTTTTGTATTACAAGTTATCTCAGGCACAGGAAAGGATGAAGGACTTCGCTGGCGAGGAGACCTCATTGGAACGGGCCATCCACTTGAACCCCAACATCGCTGAGGCTCAGAATCAGTTGGGGTATCTGGCTGATCGGGCCGGCGACTTCGCAAGTGCCGAGAGTTACTTCCGCTCCGCTGTACGCGCTTCCCCGTCATATATGGTCGCCTGGATTAACTTAGCTGCGACCCTGGCTGCCGAAGAAAGATTGCAGGATGCCAAACAGGTCCTGAGTCACGTGAGCGAAATCGATCCGGGAAACGTTCAGGCGCAGCAGTTGGCGCAGGCACTTAGAAACGCCCACCCGGAATGAGTACCAGTGAAACGGCTATCTTGTCTGCTCGCCAAAATTCTCTCGCGGGCGTCGCACCGCGCAGGCGAAGGAACCAGACGGCGGAATGGCCGGATTTCAACCTAACAGATCAGGACTGCGTGCTGCGGTCCTACCGATCAGTTCGCCAAAGAGGGTATTCGCCCATGCGAACCACGCTCTGGTGAATTTGGCAGAGTCGTTCTGATCGTATGACTCATGAATGAAGCCAGTAGACGCCGCGGCTGCCCTCAACATCCTGATCATTCGCGAGATCTCCGGTCCGGAGTCGCTTGTCAGGGCATACATAATCTGAGACATCGGCCAGATGCTGTTTCTACCTACATGCGGTCCGCCAATTCCCTCCCCGGCCGTGCCCTCGAAGAACCAGGGGTTCTGCTTGCTCCAGATGAACGTTCGGGTGCGTTTGTACAGAGCCGCGTCGGGGGAACTGTCCAGATAGGGCAGACTCAGCAGACTCGGGGCGTTGGCGTCATCCATCAGGACGCGGCCGCCGTACCCGTCTACTTCATACGCCCAAATCTCTCCGGCGGAGGTCGACGCGGTTCCATATTGCTGGAGCGCAGCTTCGACCTCCTTGGCCAAATCGTCTGCCTCATTCGCCATCTTTGCATCATGAAGAATGCCATTCGCCATCGTGGAGAACTCTCGGAGCGAGGTGACGGCGAAGAGATTTGCGGGAACCAAGAATGGAAAGATGCAGGCATCATCGGACGGTCGAAACGCCGATGCGATAAGGCCCGTTGGTTTGCAGGGATTGCCTATCCCATTCACCAGCGAATCGGTAGGATTCAGGGCGGCGCGTTGGAAGCGGTAAGGGCCAGAGTCGAGCTTCCTTTGCTGCACCCGCATGGTGGAGAGGACGTTCTGCATCGCCGCCTTCCACTGTGCATCGAACGGCCTTGTATCGCCCGTGTTCTTCCAGTACCCGTGCGCGAGACGAATGGGATAACACAAGGAATCGAGCTCATACTTGCGCTCACCCACCCCTCGCCTCATTTCAGTCTCGTCGTGGCGACTTCCTGCGAGCGGCGGCGCGTTCAGATCCGCCATAAAGCAATTCGCGTAGGGGTCGATGAGGAGACAGCGAACCTGCCGTCGAATGACGCCTTCGAGCAGGCCGCGTAAACGAGCGTCTTCCGATGCCAGCGGCAGATACGGCCAAACCTGGGCGGAGGAATCCCGGAGCCACATCGCGTCGATGTCACCGGTCACTACGACGGTGTCGGGGCTCCCTTCGAACGTACTTGGCTGGACGGTTGTATCCAGAGTATTGGGAAAACAGTTTGCGAAGAGTGAAGAGAGGAGTGGGTCGGTGATTCTCCGACAGACGGAGGCGATATACCCCTCAACGGCTTCACTGCGGAATCTGCGGTCACCTGGCGGTGGTCGCTTGGAGTCGGGCCGTTCCGGCTCTTGACGCAGTTGGCGCGGAAGGAGTGACGCTGCGGCCGTTCCGGCCACGAGCGAACTCAGTTGCGTTACGAGATCCCGCCTAGTTAGTTTCATCTTTCTGATGCGCTACGAGATCTCGCCTACTTAGTCTCACCTTTCTTGATGATCCCGTCCATCTCGATGGTTGCGCCTACGAGGTGGCGTGACGGACGCACGCTGCGACAAAGCGAACCGCGCTTCATCGTTTGCAACTGCTTCTCCTTGACCATGTCGTTCGAAACGACAACTCCCAGTAGGTCTTGCAGCGAGATCATATACTCCCGGCGTATTCTAGACAACGTTGTCATCCGGATCCACCGGGAGCGGCCCACGGTTCTTTCAAGGGTTCCCGGCTCAGACACCTAGGACAGCGGCTGTAGGCTGTGGCACGACATCAGCGATTGAAACGTACGACCGTATGCATACGGCAGCGAGCCCCAGGCAAGGAGTTTCCGGTGCTGCTCAAAACCGCGATTGTGGCCGGAGCGAGGACATGCGACCGCAGGTATTCGGCTCACGACGAAGGCTCTATGCGAATCGTCGTGGAGAGAGGAAGCAAGGATGGTTCGTCCGCTTCGCCCACCCAGATGGTGCGACGTCCGTAATGGGTCGCCCCAACGCTGTTTGCACTCGCTCTAATGTTGAAGGGCGCGCTGGTCCAGTTGTATGGTGACCGCTTTCGACGCACGCGGTTCCAAATAGATGCAGTCGAAGCCCCGCAAGGAACACGTGCGGTTTGTCCGCGGGGTTGGGCTTACACCAGCCCTCGGCGGTGACGTTGCCGTGTCGCACGATCATGAGGCTGCCGAAGGTGTTGACGTTCCTGTCGGCGGCCTTGATGAAAGGCACGATGGCCTGCGACGAAATGCCTTGCGCCGCAGGTATGCTTCTTGGCAGGTCAGCGTGATCACCTGCATCCGCGGCGGGCAGCGACAACGACGCGGTCAGTGCATCCAGAGCGGAGATCAACGCGCCCGTGCCGCTGTCCTCCGGAGGTCCCGTCCACACCACAGAAAAGCGATCGTCCTCTGTTCGCGCACGTTCCCAAACGGAGTTCGCATTGGCGTTGATCAGCGTTCGGATCGCCTGTGATGGAGAGCTCCTGTATAGCGAGACGAGATTGCGGACCAGGATGCCCTTAAACTGCACGCCATCCTCACCGCACTTCGGCTCGCAGGAATCATGCAAGACGCCAGTTGCATCGGTCAGGTGGGTGCCGACCGCCGCGGCAATCTTGTTCGCCGTCTGTAGCGCGACCTGGTCTCCTGTCAGCTGATGCATGCCTGCCAGAGCGGTCAGGATTACACCCTGGTTGTACGTCCATGTCGTTCGGCCATTGTTCTTGCAGTGCGCGTCCAGCCCGTCACTTACAAGCGAATCCGCATTGATCATCCCCGAGGAGAGAAACCAGCTCTGCTCCTTCCGCGCCCAATCGAGATATTGCGCTTGCGTCTCGCCCCTTGTGATCTCAGCCAATTGCACCGCGACGGAAAAGAACAGTTCATTGGCAATGGCGTTCTTGTAGCGTTCGTTCTTCTTCCACCAGATACCGCCACCGCAGGTGTCAGACCATCCACCGCTCATATCCGCGAAGATGGACTGAGCCATCTTCAGGTACCGATCCTCGTGGCGAAGCGCATACGCATCCACCCAGGCGAGTGCCCACCAGCCTTCGTCGTCGTAGAACTCGTTCAGAAAGCCCGGAAATTTGTGCTGCGCCTGATTGAACGTACTGCTGAGCAAGTCGTCGAACTCGCGCGTCTGGAGATCACGGCTCCCATCCACCAGAACGGTCATCCCGTTAGCGGAGTTCCACCAGCCTGTTCCGTGGAAGAGCCCCGTGCTCGGGTCATAGGTTGACGCCAGCGCACGCATCGCTGCAAGCACTCTCTGCTGCTCCGCTGTAAGCACCCTTTGTTGTTTCCTCGCGGTGTCTTGGGCAAACACGCAGGCGCCGCACAGGAAGGCAAGAACCAGACCGAAGCATAGCGTGCGCGATGGTGCTTTCTGGATGCGTGGCACACACACATCTTGCACCAGAAGACTCCCCTCCGCGTTCTCCGTGTGCGAGCTGATGAAGCTTACCGCTGCCGAGCCGGGGCAGGGCGCACCGAGAGGTGGTCTGGCCCGAGGGCACAAAAGCGTTGACAGACGTTCCCCGGGGGATAAGAATGCGTCTACGGCGATGGAATCGCTACCATTGCAAGCTGGGACACAGACACGAACTTCACGCGAGGTCAGGCATCCCAGCTTTCCCTTGGCCGCCGGCGGCGGCGGCGGGAGTGCCAGCCTCGTCTTGCCGCGGGCCGAGCGACGCCTGCCGGAGCTTCCGGCGATTGACCGCAAGGACGCGCGATCCAAACAGAACCATCGCTTCAACTGGAGAATCTATGACGTCCTCGTGCACGCGAATCGTGCCGGCTCTGTTGCTTTCGGTCGCCTTCACTGCCCCTCAGTCACGGGCGCAGTCGACGGACAAGCCTGACCTTACGAAACAGCCAACGCTTTATGCGGTCGGGTACGCGCATTTGGATACGGAGTGGCGCTGGGAGTACCCGCAGGTGATTGATGAATACCTGCGCCGGACGATGAACGACAACTTCGCTCTGTTCGAGAAGTATCCGCACTATGTATTCAACTTCAGCGGAGCGAATCGCTACCGTCTCATGCAGGAGTATTTCCCCGCAGATTTCGATCGGCTGAAGCACTATGTGGCGCAGGGACGCTGGTTTCCTGCAGGTTCCTCGATGGAAGAGGGCGATGTGAACGCCCCGAACGCCGAAGCGGTGATCCGGCAGATTCTTTATGGCAATGAGTGGTTTCGCAAGAACTTCGGCGAAGCGAGTGAAGAGTACATGTTGCCGGACTGCTTCGGTTTTCCGTCCTCCTTGCCCAGCATCCTTGCCCACTCCGGCGTGAAGGGCTTCTCAACCCAGAAGCTCTCCTGGGGCTCTTCGGCCAATGTAGGCGGGCCTGAGTCGCTGGAGAACACGCCGGAGGGCACGCCGTTCAATGTTGGGGTCTGGGTCGGCCCCGACGGATCGGGCGTCCTTGCCGCGATGAACCCGGGAGGCTATGGCAGCCGCGTCACCTCGGACCTGAGCAAACCGTTTCCACCCATGCCGCCCGACCCAGCGCTCGCCGACATAGAGCAGCGGTTGTCCTCCATGGAGTTTAAGGTCAGGTCCTCGGGTGCGGGTCAGACACCCGACGAGCAAACGATCCAGACGTATGTGTCTCTGCGTAACGAGCGATCGGGCTTGGAGCGGGAACAACAGGATCTGCAGCGGCAACGTTTCCAGGAAGACTGGGCCGCACGCGTCCTGAACAACGGCAAGGTTACCGGCCTTATGGCGGATTACCACTACTTCGGCACAGGCGACATCGGCGGTGCTCCGACCGAGGAGTCGGTGAAGCGGCTGGAGGCCATCATCACCAAGGGTTCCGTGGACATGCCGCCCCCGAACGCGATCCAAGATCGGAGTTCGCAGCAGACCGCCTGGCCTGTCGTGGCGGTCGGTCAGGGCCCTGTGCACGTGATCTCGGCTACTGCGGATCAGATGTTTAAGGACATCACGCCCGCGGAAGCTGCAGCCCTGCCCCGCTATACCGGCGAGCTCGAACTGACCAATCACTCCGCCGGTTCGTTGACCTCACAGGCGTACCAGAAGCGCTGGATCCGTAAAGAAGAACTCCTTGCCGACGCGGCCGAAAGGAGTTCCATTGCAGCGCAATGGCTCGGGGGGCGTTCGTATCCGCAGGAACGGCTGACCAATGCGTGGACGCTGGCCATGGCCGCGCACTTCCACGACCTGGCTGCAGGCACCGCCACTCCACGAGCGTATGAGTTTGCCTGGAACGATGATGTGATCGCCATGAACCAGTTCGCGGACGTGCTGAAGAGCGCGACCGCTGCAGTCTCGGAGGGCTTGAACACACAGGGCAAGGGAAGGTCTGTGGTGGTCTTCAACCAACTGAACATCCCGCGACAGGACCTGGTGGAAGCCTCGATCGACTTCGGCGGCAACACACCCAAGTATGTACGTGTCACCGGGCCTGACGGCGCCGCGGTACCCGCCCAGGTCTCGAACGGCAAGGTCGTCTTCGCCGCCAGCGTGCCCTCGGTCGGGTATGCCGTCTACGACGTGCAGCCGGCAACCGGCGTCGAGGGGACTGCCTCTGCGCTCCGTGTCACACAGAACGAACTGGAGAATGAGTTCTATCGCGTTACCCTGAACGACGATGGCGATGTGGCCAGCATCTTCGACAAGAAGGCCAACCGGGAGCTTCTCCGAAGTCCCGCGCGGCTTGCGCTCTCCTACGACAACCCGCAGCAATGGCCGGCCTGGAACATGGACTGGACGCAGGAACAAGCCACGCCCCGGGAGTACGTCTCCGGTCCCGCAAGGATGCGCGTCGTCGAGAACGGCCCTGCCCGCGTCGCCCTTGAGATCACTCGTGACACGGCCGGCTCACACTTTGTGCAGACCGTCCGCCTTTCCGCGGGCGACTCAGGCAAGCGTCTTGAGTTCGCCAACGTCATCGACTGGAAGACCAAGGAGCGCAATCTAAAGGCCACCTTCCCGCTGGTCGCCTCCAACGAGATGGCCACCTACAACTGGGACATCGGCACGATCAAGCGGCCCACCGCCGATCCCAAGAAGTTCGAGGTGCCGTCTCACCAGTGGGTCGACCTTACGGACATGAGTGAGCAGTTCGGCGCCACCATCCTGACGGATGCCAAGAACGGCTCCGACAAGCCCGACGATCACACCATCCGCCTGACGTTGCTTCGCACCCCGGGGGTGCAGGCCGGGTATCCGGATGAGGCCACGCAGGACTTTGGGCATCACGAGTTCGTGTACGGCTTCGCGGGGCACAGCAGCGACTGGCGAAGCGCGCAGACGGACTGGCAAGGGCAACGCTTGAATGCTCCCCTGATTGCCTTCGAGGCCGCCAAGCACACGAGCGCTTTGGGCAAGCAGTTCTCCTTGCTCAAGGTCAGCAACCCTCGCATTCGCGTTCTGGCCGTCAAGAAAGCAGAAGAAAGCGACGAAGTCGTCGTGCGCCTGGTGGAGTTGGATGGAAGGCCGCAGCCGGAGGTGCACGTCGCCTTCGCGGCCCCGATCACGGCCGCTCGGGAGGTGAACGGGCAGGAGCAGCCCGTCGGTAACGCGCGACTCACTGCGGGAGAACTGGTGACGTCCTTCAGCGCCTACCAGCCTCGCACCTTCGCCCTGAAGCTCGGTTCGGCCCCGGCTGCGGCAGAACCGGTCCGCTCTGCGCCCGTTGCGCTCCGCTACGACGTCGCGGCTGCCAGCAACCCCGGCGTTTCAATCACGGATGGCTTCGATGGCCAGGGCGACGCTCTGCCGGCGGAGATGCTGCCCGAAAAGATTGCGTTCAACGACGTCGTCTTTCAACTCGCGCCGTCACAGACCGGGACGCCCGATGCGGTGGTGGCCAAAGGACAACGGATCGCTCTGCCTGGCGGGCAGTACAACCGTATCTACCTCCTTGCGGCTGCGACGAACGGCGATCAAAAAGGCGCGTTTGCGATCGGCAGCAGGAACGCTGATCTCACCATCGAGGACTGGAGCGGCTTCGTCGGGCAGTGGGACGACCGCACCTGGAGCTCCAAAGATGTGTCGCACGATCACTATGGCGAGATGACAGGGTTGAAGCCGGGCTTCATCAAGCGCGACGATCTTGCCTGGTACTCGGATCATCATCACGACAGCAGCGGCAAGAACGTCACCTACAGCTACTCCTACCTGTTTGCCTACGGGCTCGATCTGCCCGCCGGGGCAGACGCGATCACGCTGCCCCAGAACCCAAACATTCGCATCCTGGCGATCTCGGTCGCCAATCAAACCGTCGAAGCCAAACCTGTGCAGCCGCTCTATGACGTGTTGCCTGCACATGGCGTCGACCTGACCCACTACGCTGCGACTGCACTGGATAGGGCTTCAGCCACGCGTTGACATTGGGCTGCTCGGCGCGATCGGCACCGCGGGGTGCCTGGCGGGTGCAACAGGCATCTTCGCCACGCATCGGCACCAGGTGCTGCTGGTTGGGCGCTGGTGGCGTCCATCGCCTTCTTCGCTGTCCCGCAAGGCGCAGAGATCTGGTTATACATCAGCAAGGTCTCTCCCACGCAGGTTCGCGGCAAGGGCCAGAGTCTCGGTTCAACACATGATTATGAACGCCATCCTGTGGGGTGTGTTCCCGGTCATCGCCGCCCGTTCCGGGGCTTACCCCTTCGCGTTCTTCGCTCTCATGATGGTGGTTCATCACGAAGCATCCGGCCGGCATGCCATCACGGACGGAGCGCCTTCGCAACATAGCTCCAATGGCGGAAGGTCGCCGATCCTGTGCCGCAGGCGTACAAGGCGGGGCGTAGATCAAGAAACCCACCTAACGCGTTCTGCTGATAACAGCTGACATCCAGGGTGTCGCGGATGTGTGTCCATCTCGCTGCGGCCCCGTCTCCTCAATGCTGTAAAAACAGTCGACCTCCTGATCGTCGTTCACGATCCGCAAAGTAGCCCGACTTGCCGAGACGACATTCGTTCGGGACTGAGGCCGTACATGAGCGTCCGCATTCAAACGCAAGCCGCAGCAGTGATTGTTGTCGTAGAGGAGAAGCAGTCCCGCCTCGCCTCCGGGCGCAATCTCGACTTCGACCTCAACGGTATATGTCCGGTCCGTGGCGACTCGTGTGAGTGGCGACGTGGCCGGGATGCCGTCGGCATGGGCCGCAAGGGTCAGCACCCCATCAGCAAGCCGGACCCGGCTGGGATCGTAGCCCTTCCAGAACTGCCACTGCGGATCAAGTGCCTCGCCGGGAAATCCCGACGCCGGCTCCGCTGCCGATGGTGAGTTTATTTGAGCTTTTTCAATAGGACCGGACTCCGAAACACCGTCCGGGACCCTAAACCAGCCGTCCGGCGTCCAGACGACCGGCAGAAGCAGGATCTGCCGCCCCAATGTTTGTAGACCATTCTGGTAGGAATGGAGCGTCATCCACCACGATCCGTCCGCTGCATCGACCAGCCGCCCATGTCCCTTGGACCACCACGTCTCGCTCTTGCTGGAGGTATGAACAATGGGGTTGTATGGCGACCACTCCCATGGACCATCGATGCTTTGGCTACGAGCAGAGAGGACCATATGACTGGTGGGCGGGCCTGAGGTCCCGCCTTCGGCAACGTTCAAGTAGTAATAGTTGTTGTGAAAGAGCAGCTTGGGTGCTTCCAGGCACTCGCACTCGATCTGCCACCTCTCCGGGATAGGCCATGGCTGAAGCACTCTGCGAGGCTCGGTCCGAACGGAGAGGCCGTCGGGCGAAAGCTCCGCCATGGAGCCTCCGGCGAGATACAGCACCCGTCGCCCGTCCGGGGTCGCACCGTGGGCTGGATCGATTCCGTTGAGACCCAGTGAGATCGGCTTGCTCCATGGTCCCAGCGGACTCGTTGCATGAACCACAAAGATCCTACCGTCACAGGGGTAGTAGATATAGAAGACCGCCTGGTACTCGCAAAGGAAGGGCGCCCAAACTGCGCCATAGTACTGATCCAGCGCCGCGCCTACGGGCGTCCAGTGCACGAGATCGCGCGAGTGCCAGATGAGAAGGCCGGGCGTGTAGTGGTCCGTCGTGTGCGTCAGGTAGTAGTCATTGCCTACACGAATGGCACCCGCGTCGGGATGATCGCCCGGTATCACGGGATTGACGTAGGTTCCCGATCTCTCATGCGAGAGCGGCGAAGCGAAGGACAGGGCCGGCCACGAGCACACCACGCCGCTGGCTGCCACGGACCCACCGAGCCGAACAAACCGACGCCTCGACCATAGGTCTGCAGCATGAGTTTGAGCGTGCACAGTTCCCCTGTCAGCGAGCAGCGTGTGCCAACTATCGTTGGCTCTTCAGATCGCGGCTTGTGGATGCCGGAGCGGCTTGGCGAGCGGCAACGGCGTAGTGATGATCGCCCGCCGGCAGCAGGCGCAGCACGTAAGAAAACTCGGTCGGCTCGGACCAGACCATGTACTGAGCCAACGGGCGCGGGCCGCAGCTGTTGGATCCCACTCCCAGCGTCCGAGTGTCCAACGTGACCACCGTAGAGGTGCTGGGCGGCAGGTCCACCGAGTGCGCCGGCTCATCCAGCTGCTCATCCTTAAGCGGAAGCGCGGACACCTGAAGGAGCTTGCCATCACTCACCGCTATCAGGGTCGGGAGATTGTTTCCGCCAAGCGCGGCCCAGCGAGTGTCTTCGTGATTTCCCGCTTCCATCGGCTTGGGATACGGCGTCAGCTGCTGCTGCACGGAACTCGAGTACAGCCCCACATCGGACCCGCGATCCCGATCGGAGTAGTTCTCCATAGGTCCGCGGCCGAGGTACGAGAACTGGTCATAGCTCTTGTTCAGCTCCAGACGCACGCCGATCCTGGCCAGCGGGATCTTCTCTCCCGCGGGCACAAAGTTGTTCTTCACCGCGATCGATCCATCGCTCGCCACCCTGTACGCCGTCTCGTAGGTAGCCGACCATCCCTGCTTGCCCTGTTCCAGCAGACTTGCCTCAACCAGGACAGCATCGCTCAGCTGAGTCGCCTTGATGCTCTTCACCGTGGTTTGAAGGGAGTTGATGCCGTACTGGTCCCAGGCCTTCGATGCCCAGACATCATCGTTGCGATGCGGAGCTCGCCAAAGGTAGAGCTTGGGCCCTCCACCCTCTACCAGCATGGCTTGACCGTCGCGCGTGAGCTGCGCAATGGTGCCCTGGGCCTTGTCGAAGACAACACTGAACCGGTTGCCCGTGACGGTGATCACCTTCTCATCCTGGGTGAGCGTCAAAGGCCCGCTTGACTGTGCGTACACTCTCGGCGCAGGCGAGCGCATCGGTAACTGGAACTGCTCTGTCGCAATCTCATACCCAGCCTTGGCCCAGATCTCCGGCTTCGCCAGCTCGAACGAGATCTGCACAAAATACTCGCGCCCGGGCTTGGGCGCCGCGATCTTGTACGGCAACGTCAACTCCGTGCTCGCACCCGGGGCAAGATCCATGGGAGCCAGCCTGCCCTGATCGATGGGCACGCCATCCTCGCTCAGCGTCCAGTGCGGCACGAACCTGTTCAAGTTTGTAAAGGCGTAGCGATTCTTTATCGCGAACCTGCCCTGCTCGAGGTCGACAGGGGTAAAGCTCACCCATTGATACGCTCTCTTGAGCTCTGGGTAGTGTGGCTTCAGCGTACGGTCGGAGAAGACCACACCCTTGTGAATGAAGTATTTGTCGTTCGGGTAATCTCCGAACCCACCCCCGTAAGCCATGAACTGATGCTTCGGATCACGCCCGTTCCAGATGCCTTGATCCTCCCACTCCCAGATCGCGCCGCCCATCAGCGTTGGGTACTTATCGAAGAGATCGTTATAGTCGGCCACTGAGCCCATCGAGTTGTTCATCGCGTGGGCGTACTCGCAGAGGTAAAACGGCTTCGTACGGTTTGGGTCCTTGGCCGCAGCTTCAAGCTCCTGCGGATTGGTGTACATGTGGCTTTCAATATCGGTCGGCAGGTCGGGCCCGCCGCCAAAGGGCTCGTAGTGTGTCGGTCGGGTAGGATCGATGGCCCGAACCGCTCGCAACGCCGTGCGAAAGCTGCTGCCGCCGCCGCACTCGTTGCCAAGGGACCACACCACCACCGAGGCATGGTTCTTCAGGTTCTCTACGTTCGCCACGTTCCGGTCGACGATGCTCTTCTCGTAACGCGGTTCCCGGTCCAGCACATGCATGTAGCCGTGGCACTCTACGTTCGCCTCCGCCACCAGATAAATGCCGTACTCATCCGCAAGCTCATACCATCTTGGATCGTCCGTGTAGTGCGACGTGCGCACATGGTTCGCATTCACCTGCTTCAGCAGCTCCAGGTCGCGCACCATGCGCTCCTCTGAGACGTAGTGACCCGTATCCGGCCAGTTCTCATGACGGTCCGCGCCCTTCAGCTTCACAGGCACGCCGTTGACCATGAAGATCGCGTTCTTGATCTCGACCTTCCGGAACCCGGTGCGCGTAGAAAGAACCTCGTTTGGCCCGCCGTGGCTTGTCAGCGAAAGCACCGTGGTATACAGATTCGGAGTTTCGGCCGTCCACTTCGCGGGATTGTTGACCTGAAGCGTTGTGGAGACCTCACGCTCCTCCCCCGGCGCCAGCGCGGGCACCTCCACCGACGTCTGCTCGAGGTCCGCTTCTCCCTCCCGCGGCACGAGCTCAACTTTGAGACTTCGAGCGGGCTGAGCAACAGCGGAGTAGTTCCGGATCTTCGCCGATACCTTGAGCGTGGCATCGCGGTAGCTGCTGTCCAGGTCGGTGGTGACGGCGAAGTCGCGAATGTGGACCTGCGGCGCGCTCCACAGGGTGACGTTGCGGAAGATGCCGCTCAGCCGCCACATATCCTGATCTTCCATGTAGCTGCCCGCTGTGTAGCGATAAACCTCGACGGCGAGCAGGTTTTTGCCTGGAGTCACGAACGAGGTGAGGTCGAACTCAGCGGGATTGCGGCTGTTCACGCTGTAGCCGACTCGTTTCCCGTTTACCCACACAAAGAAGCCGGCGTCCACTCCGTCAAAGGTGACGAAGATGCGGCGACCGTTCCAGGCGGCCGGCACCTCGAACTCTCGACGATAGCTGCCCACGGGATCGCGTTCGGAATACGTGGTGTACTCCTTGGGCGGCTCGCCGGTCACGCGGGGCCAATCCTTCTTGAAGGGGTACGTGAAGTTGGTATAAATCGGCGTGCCGTACCCCTGCACCTCCATGTTGGAGGGCACCGGGATCTCCTTCCACGCGCTCACATCGTAGCTGGGCTTATAGAAGTCAAGCGGGCGCTCCTCCGGCCGCGGAACCCAGTGAAACTTCCATGGCCCATTCAGGCTGCGAGCCCAGGTCGAAGCCCTCCGGTTCGCAACAAGCGCTTCGCTACGATCCTTGTACGGCATCAGCGTCGCATGGTACGGCTCCTTGTTGATCCCAAGGACCTGCTCGTTCTCCACCTCCGGTGGCAGCGGTGCCTGCTGCGCACGAAGGAACGGGGCAAATACGAACACAAAAAGCAAGGCCCAAGCTCTTGATCCATGGTCATCGATTCGGGTCATCGTTCCTCTACAGTTTTGCCGTCCATCCCGTCCCTTTGGGATTGGTTCCATTTACAACCACAGGGTCCCGGCTGAAATGACCGCGAAGATCTCTCTCACGGAGTGATGGTATCGCTACCATGAGCGCGAGAAATTCTCCCCTGCGCTAAAGGCACTTGTCAAGAACTTTGTCTCCTGCGCCCGAACCGCCGAAAAGACTTATCCCGAAGCGACCAGAACCCTTCCTCGTGTTCGGCAGCATGGTCAAGAGCTTTCTCAGCCGTGAGTGGCCCGGGCATTCAGGCGCCGGGTGTCCCCTTCTTCAGGTGGACACGCGCATCTCCGCAGCCGCACGAGTTGCGCACTACCAAACGCGTCTGCAGTTGCAGCTTGCGAGGGGCAACTTTGTTCGAGGAGTGGTCCCCGTTGAGACTCTGAAAGAGAAGCTCCCCGGCAGCACGACCAAGATCCTCGATTGGTTGCCGTACGACGGTAACAGAGGGTCGCAATGTAGCGGCAAGATCAAAATCGTCATACCCGATGAGCGCCACCGAATCCGGGACTGCGATTCTCCGCTCTTGCAAAGCCTCGTAGATGTCCGTCGTGGTTTTGTTCTTGAGCGTAAGCAGGGCCTGCGGCTTTTCTTTGCCTGAGAAGAGCTGACTCACAACAGCTCCCGCGCTGGTTCGATCCACGATCGAGGTGATCGCCCGCGGGGTCAGACCGGCAGCCTTCATCGCCAGGCGATAACCACGCAGACGTTCGCGAATCGTGTAGAGCTTATCTTCTCCTGTAAGGCAAACGATGCGCTCATAGCCGTGGGCGATCAGGTGTGCCGTGGCATCCCGCGCGCCTGTCGCATTTTCTGCAACGACGAAGGGGATCTCTGACCCTGCGATCGGCCGATCCAGTGCCACGACCGGAATGTTTGTGCGTTTCAATACCGCCAGAAGCCGCGCGCTGTCAGGGCTGGCCGGCGCGATGACCAGACCCTCTACGCGATGGCGCAGCAACTCGTCCACACTCGCCACTTCATTACTCACGTTGTTGCGAGTCGTTGTCGCAATCAGCAAGGAATCGTGGTTTCGGGCAACGGACTCCAGCGCCTCCGCGCAGCTTGCAAAGAAGGGATCAACGATACTGGGCGCCACGAACCCGATCACCTTGGTGCGGCCGCCGGAGAGCACCCTCGCGGCGTTGTTCGGAACGTATCCGACGGACTCGATCACCGAACGGACATGAGCGAGGGTCTCAGGATCCACCCGGAATCCACCGTTGATGACTCGCGACACCGTGGTAGTGCCCACGCCAGCCTTCCGTGCAACATCGCTTACAGTCGGTTGCCGTATCTGCCTCTTCATGCCCGCTATGTTTCGGAACTCCCGGCGTTTGACCAGCTACATCGTACCGCAACGGGTAGTTGCTCCGTCTGACATTTGGTGCCTGCGGGCACGCTCTGTAAGGGTTAGCTTGATGCGGAAGCACAAGCGTTCTGGCAGCGACTACTGGCCGCTACGAGAGTTCTTGGATAGGGAGAAGAGACATGCCAAAAGCTTTGTTTGAGCGCGGCCGGGGCTTCACTGCAGACGCCCAGGAGACCTTACCTAAGTCGTGAAAGATCTTGGCCTGGATGAGTTGTTATCGCAATTTGCTCCTCATCAGCCGCTGTAGCATAGCGAGCGGAGGGAAGAGCATGTCCTGGTCGCGGAGAGAGTTTTTGGAGCGGGGTGCTCTTTCGGCATCAGCAGCTGTGGTGTCGAACGCGATGCCCGTCGCGCTGGGCCAACAGGGTGAGGGAGATCTACGGGGCGGGGTAGACGCTGCCTCTTCGCGGGCGCTTGAGGCTCGCGTTGTAGCCAGCCTGAACCAGGACTGGCAGTTCTTTCGGCCAGAATCACCTGTACCGGGGGCGAACTTACCGGGTTCCGGTGGACAGACGGGAGATCAGGCACACCCTCCTGCGGATGTTTCGTGGGAACGGGTGGATTTGCCGCACACGGTAAGACTTGAGCCTAGAGATGTGAGCGGGGGACGCAACTACCAGGGCGTGTGCTGGTACAGGAGGGAGCTGCGCGTCGAACCGGCGTGGCGGAGCCGTGTGGTGTACCTGAAGTTCCAGGGAGCCATGCAGGTGGCGGATGTGTGGTTGAACGGCGTTCACCAGGTCACTCACTATGGTGGCTACCTCCCCTTCACCATCGACATCTCCAAAGGTCTGCGATTTGACGGGCCGAATGAGCTGATGGTGAAGCTGGATAATTCGAACAACCCCGAGGTGCCGCCGGGCAAGCCCCAGGATCAGCTGGATTTCTGCTACTTTGGCGGCCTTTACCGGAGCGTCGACCTGGAGGTGCTTTCCCCTTTGCACATCACGGACCCGATGCTGGCGGACACCGTTGCGGGCGGCGGCATCTTTGTTACGTTTCCGACGGTTGCGGCGGAGACCTCCATGGTGCAGGTGAAGACCGAGTTGAGGAACGAATCGGATCAAAGCCGCACCTGCGAGGTGGTGCAGGTACTGACGGGCATCGATGGAAGGCCTGCGGGCACGGCGGTGGTCACGGCTACAGTGCCGGGCCGTTCCCGCTACGTAGCTTCGCATACGCTCAAGGTCGATCATCCGAGGCTCTGGCACCCCGAAGATCCGTATCTCTACACGCTGCATTCGATCGTCCGCGCTCATGGCAACGTCGTAGACGACCAGTACACCCGCATCGGGATTCGCTCGATCCGGTTCGACAAAGAGCGCGGATTGCTGATCAACGGCGAGCCGTTTTTCTCGATCGGCGCAAATCGTCACCAGGACCATCCGTATGTTGGATACGCTCTGCCACCATCGGCGCACTACCGCGATGTCTATAAGCTGCGTGAGGCGGGATTCACCTCGTACCGAAGCCACTATCCCCAGGATCCAAGCTTCATGGACGCGTGTGACGAGCTGGGAATGCTTGCGATCGTCTCCAATCCGGGCTGGCAGTTCGTCGGCGACGAGACCTTCAAAAGACGTGTGTACCAGGATGCGCGGGAGATGATCCGGCGCGATCGCAATCGTCCTTCGGTGATCCTCTGGGAGGCGGAGCTGAACGAATCGGACAACAGCTCGATGGCGGCAGAGCTCTACCAGATCGTGCATGAGGAGTATCCGGGGCCGGAGTGTTACACCGCCGGCAATCCGGTCCAGGGAGCGGGGCCCAGTTTCAAGGGCTGGGATATCACGTACAACAGCTGGGATCTCTGGCTGAAGGGAACTCCGTGTGCGGAGATGTCGGAACGTCCAGGAAGCGGGCCTTCCTGGATCCGGGAGTGGGGCGACCTTGTGGACAACTGGCGCGATCAACAAGGCCCGGTGCGTGTCTCCAGATCGTGGGGTGAGGTTCCCATGCTGGTACAGGCGTCGTCTCATCTGCGGAGCCTCAACCGGATCTGCCAGCCCGGGGCCCGGCCTGCCGGGGCCAATCTCTGGGCAGGCATCGATGCCGCACGTGGATACCACCATCAGCCGTTCCTGGGCTCTCCGCTGGACGCGTTTCGGCTTCCGAAGTTTGACTATTTTATGTTCCAGAGTCAGCGGCCCGCACAGGCGCAGCAGGCGCGAGTTGGCAGTGGGCCGATGATCTTTATAGCCAACTATGCTATGTTCCAGTCTCCGTCGGAGGTGGTGGTGTACAGCAACTGCGAACAGGTGCGCCTGGTCCAGAACGGCAAAGAGGTCGCCACCCAGCACCCGGACGCGGGCTACGATGTTCCCCACCCACCGTTCACGTTCAAGGTTGATAACTTCAGCTCTACCCGCAGCATGCTGTTCGGCAACACCGCTGCGCCTGGAGCGCCCGGCGGTCCGGTCGGCGAGTTGCATGCGGAAGGTATGATCGCAGGCAAGGTGGTTGCGGAACACGTCGTCCGTTCACCAGGCGTCCCGCAGAGGCTTCAGTTGCGCCTGGACACCTGCGGTGCGGAGCCAGTTGCCGATGGTGCGGACTGGGTGCGCGTCTATGCCTACGTCTGCGATGCCCGAGGCACGACGTACCCGTATGCGGATGACATGGTGACCTTCTCGGTGAGTGGAGAAGGAGCGCTGATTGGCGACGAGCGCATCTTCGCGAACCCTCTACGCGCCGAAGCGGGCATCGCCCCGGCGCTGGTGCGGATGACCAGGACCGCGGGTGCCGTAACCGTGACCGCAACATCACCGGCGTTGCAGGGATCGACTCTGGCCTTCCGATCCGTTCCGAGGAAGTTGCGGGTGACCTAACTTTTATGTGCGGGGTCTCGTCATACGAGAGCACCGTCTCCGAGAGCCTCGCGATATCAGGCCAATGCACTTAGTGAGCACTGCTCAAAACGGTGTGACAGGATAGGCGACTGTAGATCGCCCTGTCCGCCCCGCGCGACCCCTAAAATCAGAGAGCGCGAAGGGATGGATTGCAGGTGAGCAAGGCGAGGCACCCGTGGGACGGCTTCATCGCGGACAGGATCGATCCGCTGTCGCCGGAGGAAGAGTCGTTCTTCCGCGGCAGGCGGGTCCTCATCACCGGCGCCGGCGGCTATCTTGGGTCCGCGCTCGCCCGCACCCTCGCCCGACTCGGCGTGAGCCGGATCCTGCTGCTGGACACCGCCGAGTACGGCCTCTACCGCCTGGAACAAGCGCTTCCGCAGAGCCTAGACCGGCAGCTCATCCTGGGCAGCGTCACAGACGCCGTGCTCCTCCGCGAACTCTTCTGCGACCACGCCCCGGACCTCGTCTTCCACGCCGCCGCCCTCAAGCACGTCCCCCTGCTGGAGACCAACTCCCTCGCGGCCGCCGAGATCAACGTCCTCGGCACCGAAGCGCTGCTCCACGAAGCCCGCCAGCATTCGCTCACCAGCTTTGTCCTGCTTTCGACCGATAAGGCCGTTGTTCCGTCCAGCATCATGGGCGCGACCAAGCGCCTCGCCGAGCAGCTCGTGCTTCGCGAACACGCCCAGGGTCACACTGTCTTCCGCGCCGCCCGCCTGTGCAACGTCCTCGGCTCCACGGGCAGCGTTGCCCCGCTATTTGCACGCCAGATCGCCGCCGGACGCCCTCTCACGGTGACTCATCCCGAGGCGAGCCGCTACTTCCTTTCCCGGACCGACGCCGTCCGCCTGCTGCTCCGCGCGGCCACCCTGGATCCTACCCACGGTCTCCTCGCGCCTGAGGTCGGCGCCCCGCATCGCGTAGAGGACCTTGCGTTGTTTTTGCGCGAGCAGGCGCCCGGCCCAGCGCGTTCGCAGATCACCTACACGGGCCTGCGCCCCGCAGACAAGCTCCACGAGCAGCTCATGGGCCCCGACGAGCGAGCGCACCCGTATCCCGGGCGGCCTGACCTGTTCGCGATCCAAAGTTCCTCCGCTCCCATTGTCCTTGCACAGGCGCTGCGGGAGATCCGCGCGGCGGTCGCCCGGCGGGAAGCGGCAAGGCTTCTGCGGGCGATCGAAGCGGCGGTGCCCGAGTACACGCCGCTCGACCTGCCCCCCGATGCCGTACCCCGGGAGCCCGTTCCCAGCGCCATCTGATTCCATGACCAAAATCGCCGTTGTCACCACGTCCCGCGCCGACTACAGCCACCTCTACTGGCCCATGCGCACCCTGCACGAGCACCCTGGCGTGGAGCTCCAGATCATCGCGATGGCCTCGCACCTGTCGCCCGAGTTCGGCCACACCGTCCGCGAGATCGAAGCCGACAGGCTCCCCATCGCGGCGCGCCTCGAGTGCCTGCTCAGCTCCGACACGGACGTTGGCATGGCCAAGAGCATCGGCCTCGGCGTGCTTTCGCTCGCCGACACCCTCGGCGCCATGCGTCCCGATCTCGTCCTTCTGATCGCGGATCGTTACGAGATGCTCGCTCCCGCCGCCGTCTGCCTTGCGCTGCGGCTGCCCATCGCGCACATCGAAGGCGGCGAACGGAGTGAGGGCGCCATCGACGACGCCGTCCGCAACGCACTCACCAAGATGAGCCACATCCACTTCACCTCCACCGAGCAGGCGCGCGAGCGCGTCATCTCGCTCGGCGAAGAGCCCTGGCGCGTCCACCGCGCCGGCGCTCCGTCACTCGATCACCTGCAAAAAAGCGCCTTACCTTCACGCGCCGAGCTCGAACGGGAGCTCTCGCTGGACCTCAGCCGCCCCTCGCTCGTCGTCGCCTGGCACCCGGTCACCCTGCTCCAGGACACCACGGCCGAGACCGAGGCCCTCTTCACCGCCCTCGGCACCCGCCCGGAGCAGCTGCTCTTCTGCTACCCCAACGCCGACGCCGGCAGCCGCGAACTCATCGCCCGCACGGAGCATTTCCTGAGCGAGCGCCGCCGCAACGATCATCAGGGCCGCGTCTTCGTCAACCTTCCTGCTCTCCGCTACTGGGCGCTCCTGCGCGAGGTCGCCGCCATGGTCGGCAACTCCTCCAGCGGCATCATGGAGACCGCCTCGTTCGCCCTGCCCACCGTGAACGTCGGCCTGCGCCAGAAGGGCCGGCTGCGCCCCCGCAACGTGATCGACACCCCGGCCGAAGGCACTGCCATCACCGCGGCCATCGCGCAGGCGCGCAGCGAAGCGTTTCGCCGCTCGCTTGAAGGCATGACCAATCCCTACGGCGAAGGCACCGCCTCCGAACGCATCGCGGAAGTCCTCACCACGCTGCCCTCACGCGACACCCTGCTGATGAAGCGCGCCGAACCCGAGGCGGACCAGGCATGAACGTTCCGCTTTCCAAGCCCGACATCACCGATCTCGAGATCGACGCCGTGGTAGCCGTCCTGCGCAGCTCGCGCCTCAGCCTCGGCCCCAAGATGGAGGAGTTCGAGCAGCGTGTCGCGGCCCTCATCGGTGCTGCACAAGGAACCGCTCACGGCGTCGTGGTCAGCTCCGGCACCGCCGGCCTGCATCTCTGCCTGCTGGCCCTCGGGGTGGGGCCCGGCGACGAGGTCCTCGTCCCGTCCTTTACCTTTATCGCCGCCGCCAACGCCATCCGCTACGTCGGCGCTACCCCCGTCTTCGTCGACATCGATGCGGCAACCCTCAACCTCGACCCCGAGCGCCTCGAAGCCGCGCTCACCCCGCGTACCCGCGCCATCATGGCGGTCCACACCTTCGGGTACCCCGCCGATATGGACGCCATCCTCGCCTTCGCCCGCCAACACAACCTCCTCGTGATCGAAGACGCCTGCGAGGCCATCGGCGCCACCTTTCAAGGCCAGCCCGTGGGCTCCTTCGGCCATGCCGCGGTCTTTGCGTTCTACCCCAACAAGCAGATCACCACCGGCGAAGGCGGCATGATCGTTACCCGCGACCCCGACCTTGCTCGCACGCTGCGCGCGCTGCGCAACCAGGGCCGCCTGCCCGGCGACGCGTGGCACCAGCACAGCCTGCTCGGCTACAACTACCGGCTTTCCGAGCTGAACTGCGCTCTCGGCTGCGCGCAGATGCAGCGCCTCCCGGAGATCCTCGCCAAACGCGCCGCCGTTGCCGCCCTCTACACCGAACGCCTCCGCGGAGACGGCACGATCACGCTGCCGCCTCACGTCCCGGCATCTCTTGCGGCCTCCGGGACACGCCAAAGCTGGTTCGTCTACGTAATACGGCTCGGCGGCTACTCAGACGGGGGTGAAGACACCCGGCTCCGCGATCGGGTGGCCAGTCACCTCGCCGCACACGGCATCCAGACCGGCCGCTACTTCGCCCCCATCCATCAGCAGCCTGCTTACCACGGGTTGCCGATCTCCCAACCGCTTCCCGTCACCGAAGCGGAAAGCCGCCGCACCCTCGCGCTCCCGTTCTTTAGCAATCTGTCCGAGGCGCAGGTGGCCTACGTTATCGAGCACCTCCAGCAGGCTCTGACCGCCAGCCCGCTGACGTGAACCCGTAAAAACAGCTGGCAGTTCTATCGGGAGTGGGATCTCTTGCCGGAGTGGCGTGAGGTTGCCTTCCTGTCTTCCGCGTCTCGCCCTCGCATGTCTGCCTCCTCCTGCCGGTGAAACTGCTCCTCGAACTCAGACATGGTGGGCGCGGTGGCCAGGGGCGGCAGGGGCGGTTCGCTGGCCGCCTCTTGTGCGACGCGCCGCAGGAGTGCCTGCGCATCCGCGTCGGTGCCGGGGTGCAGCAGCAGACGGTGCTTGAGAGGGTCGCCGGTCTTGCAGGTCAGGGTGTTGCCGTCGACATCGCAGGAGAACGCGGAGAACACGATGTCGGGGGTAGCGTCGATGCCGAACTTAACGGAGCCGTCGGGCTTCACCTCCCAGTTGATCGCGCGAAAGGGGCGGGTGATGCCTTCGCCGAGAATCGTCATGGTGCCGGGGCCGTGATGCGTGCCCATGAGGCTGTCGGCGTCTTCGAGCCGGAACTGGAGCACGGCGTGGCGGTGCGGCCCCGGAGTATCGCCGTCGCGGCTGGGATCCCAGTAGCGCCCATCCATGGTGAGCTCGCCGACCCACTCCCCGTTGGGGTTGGCGGGGGAGACGGCCGCGATTGGACCGGGAACGAAGCGATGGTACACAGCCGACCCCAACCACCACAGCAAAAGCCCGAGCCCGATCAGCAGAAACGGATGCCGCAGCCAGTGGAAGGCGGGGCGGGAAGGACGGGACAGGTCGCTTGGATCGGCCATACGCTGCTCCTCAGTCCTTGTCAGGTGGCGGCGCGCAGGTCGACTGCGCCCGGAAGGCAGCGCGCGTGCCGCGGTGCAATGTGGCCTGGATTGCAAGCTCGATGTTATTGCCAAGCGTCAGAGTATCGGGAGCGCCTTTGGTCTCAGTGACCCGCCCCTGCCACGGAAAGGCGCCCAGCGGCGGGGTGGTTCCCGGCGGCGTGGAGAACGTGCCGTCACTGTTGAAGTGTTGGATCTCGATCTGCATGGGGCGGGTGGTGCGCTCGCCGTTGACGCAGACCTCGCCCTTGACCTCGATCCAGTCGAGATTGGGGCTGACGCGATAGGCGTGAAGGAAGAGCGTGCCGCCGGTATGGGGACCGGGCGTGTTGCCGTAGATCGCGGGCTTGTAGGGGCCGTTGACGGTGAAGGTGCCCAGCCAGTCGCCGGGCAACTGCCGGGCAGTCTTCGGCGTACCGAGGTCAAGCGTGTGCATGATCTGCGGGCCCCAGACGCACATCACAACGGTAAACGTGACGAGGAGGGCGACGCCCCAGCCGGATCTCCGGTAGGCCATACCCCGTTCGATGCGAGCGCTTCCCACCGCGCTTCTGCGATTGGGCCCGCACCCCCCGATTGAGCGTACCCGAGCGACCTGCTGCAATGGCGCAAACAACAAAGAGGCAGCCGCACAATTCTGTGTGCGACTGCCCCTGTCTGTTGAGTGCTCCTAGGCGATGTTGCCGTTCAGCGCAGCCGGGAAGAACCCGCCCTTGCCGGTGCCGCCCGCATACGCAATCGCAAGCACCTGCGCCGGCGTGCGCGCCGTAGCCAGCGAACCGCCGCCGGTGCCGGGAGGCGCCGATACGGTGGTCACGCCGGTGGTGGCGTTGGTGCTCTCGCTTGCCGAGGTTGTCGACGCATTGACCAGACTGCTCGCCTCCGCGATGGCCAGGGGAGGATTGGTCGCGTTCACCTCGCTCGCAGGCAACAGACCGTTCAGCTCCACGAGCTGACCGCCCAGACCCAGGTCGTCGCCGCGTGGTGACGCCGTGGTTCCCGTGCCATCCAGTTGAGCCCGCACGCCGGAGATCCCCGTGGTGATCGTCGCCGCGGTTCCGGCCTTTCCAAAGGGACTGGCCAGCTGGTCAAGTGCCGAGATCGATGTGCGGATCAGGCCGTAGTGGTACGCTTCGGTGGCCTGCAGACCCGCAGCCGCGTTCAGGTTCGCCGACGCCGTCAAGAGCGCCGCCGTGCCTGTGTACGCCGTCACGCCCACCTCGAAGATGTACGCCCCGAGCAGGAAGTTCAGATCGCTCGCAAAGGGATCGAACGTCGTCTGCGTGATAGGCGTGGTGATCTTCTGGGCGGTAAAGAAGGCCAGCACCGCCGTCCACAGGGTGTTGAAGCTGTTATACAGATCGATGGCGGGCTGAGCGACGGCCAGCGACCCCAACTGCGTACGGATGAAGTTCACATGGTTCTGCTCGTCCTTGGCGATCTCAGCGGCGTACCCCTGGATCAGGGTATTGGTGAACGGAACCTTGCACGCCGCCGGCCCGCCGGTCTTGGTGATCACCGTTCCCGGCGTTCCGGTCCCGGTGACGGCGATGCCTGCCCCCTCGAGCGTCTGCCCGCTCGAGGCCAGGGTGTAGAAGTTGCCCTCGAGGTACTCGAGGTTTAACGCAAAGTTCAGGTAATCGTTGTCGGTGAGCGCGGGTGCTGTTGTGGTTTGCGCCTTGGCCACGGAGGTCAGGGCCAGTCCCGCCAGGGCCGCCCCGCCCAGCGTCATCATCCGCCGCCGGCTATTGGCGATCACTTCATCTACTTGCTGTGTCTCTAAAGTTGGCATGCTGTCTCCGTGCTTACGCTGTGGTCGCGGTGAAGTAACCGTTGAGGCCGTTCGGGAAAAAGGCTCCGCTCTTCACGCCCGCGCCGCCGCCCGTCCCATACACAATGTGCAGTACCTGGCTCGTGGATCGCGCATACCCAAGCGAGTTGCTGTCCGCCGCCACAATCGTCGTCGGGCTCAGCATGGTCTCCATGGGGCCGCCCAGACTGGCCCGCACAGCCGACACCGCGTTTGCAATGCCCACCAGCGAGGCACTCGTGCCCACGATCTGCGACCGGATCGAGGCCGCATGGTAGGCCTCGACCGCATGGATCTGGGCCGCCGCTGTCAGAATGGTCTTGCTGACCAGCAGCGGCGCCGCGCCGTGATATGCGGTAACGCCGACATCTTCAAAAATGAACGCGCCGATCAGGAAGTTGTCATAGCTCGAGAACGGATTGAAGGTGCTGCCCAACCCTGCCGCCATCGCCAGCGCATTGAAGCTGTTGGTGAGGTCGATCGCCGGCGCAGAGACCGCCGCGGTGCCCAGCGCGCTGCGCAAGAAGCGCACATGGTCCAGTTCGTTTTGCGCAACCTCGTTGATGTACTGCTGCTGCGTGGGTGATAATCCCGCTACCATCGCTCCGCCGGTTGTCTGGCTGGTCAGGTTGCCGGTGTCGCCTACGCTCAAACCAGAGCCTGTAGCCGCGCGGAGGTAAAACTCCGCTTCGAGATACTCCAGGTTTAGGGCGAAGTTCAGGATGTCCGAATCCTTGTACGCTCCGGTCGTTCCCGTGGTTCCCGTCGACCCCGTGGATCCGACCGGGCTGGGGGGCAACGGCAGCGTGTCGCCACCACTGCATCCTGTTACGAAAGCTCCAGCCGCCACCGCTCCTGCTCCGGCCATGAAGCCGCGGCGGGACAGCGCCTTATCTTCCAACTGCGTCAATTTACGTTCCAAGGGAACACTCTCCATGAGCGCGAAATGCACGACTGTTCTATACGGCTGAACACACTATCATTCCAAAACAACATCTGTAACTCTGTTTCTTCCTAAAGGGAGCAGAGCTCACGAGCCCTGCAATGATTCAGTCATTGCACCGTTTCTTTGTTTTCCTCCGTCACCTTGAGTACCTGATCCCCTGCCACGTCGTGCACTGTTTGCACCCTGCCGGACGGCCACCGGATCTCGACCGTCTCCGCCCGCGCGTCCCGGCCCAAACCAAAGTGCACCGGACCATCGCTGGAAGACGCATACCCCACGCTTGTGGTCATGTGGTTGTACTGCGTCCCGCTCTTGGTCACCACCTTGATCTGCGCGCCGATCCCATCGCGGTTACTCCTGGTTCCGCGCAGCTGCACCTCCAGCCAGTGCCCGCTCTTTTCACTGCGATTCATCCAGACCTCGGCATCCCGATCCAGTGCCGTGGCCACGACGTCCACACGCCCATCGCCGTCGAGGTCGCCGAACGCACAGCCGCGGTGCCGTCCACCCTGCGAGGCATCCAGCCCGGCCTCTCCCGTCAGCGCTACCCACTTCCCGGTTTTTCCGGGATTGCGAAAGACGGTGTTGTATTGGTCGATCTCGGCGCCCGGAACCGGCATCGCCTCCACATGACCACGCGTGACAAACAGATCCTTCCAGCCATCGTTGTCGAAGTCATAGAGCGCGGCACAGTACCCCGCCATCTTCATGCTGGCATCGCGCATGCCGGACGGCGTCGTGACATCGCGAAAGTCCCCCTTGCCCGTGTTCTCCAGCAGCGGAAAGGTCTGGTTGTTGAGCGCCACATACGCGATGTCCGGATAACCGTCATTGCTGAAGTCGCGGAAGTCGAGGCCCATCCCGGAGATGAAGCTGCCGTCCTCGGGCAACGCCACGCCGGCCTCAAACGCTACCTCCTCGAACTTGTTCCCGGTGTTATGAAAGAGCGAGTTATAACTGGCGTCGTTGGTCACAAACAGATCCGGCCGGCCATCCTGGTCATAATCCGCTACGCCTACGCCCATGCCCTTGCCGGGATGCTGGCGGATGCCCCAGGCCGCCGATACGTCGCGAAACGTGCCGTCACCGTTGTTTAAGAACAGCTGATTCGGCTGCGGTTTGTAGAAGCGTGGATGGCAGTAGTCGCCGACGCCCTTGAAAGAGCAGAGCGGCGCGGCGGTGTACTTCCATTGCATATAGTTCACAACAAAAAGATCCAGCAATCCGTCGTTGTTGACGTCGACCCAGGCCGCTGCCACGCTCCACAGGGGCCCAAACTCCGGATCGTTCGACGAGTTCAACCCCGCCTTCGCCGTCACGTCGGTGAAGGTGCCGTCGCCGTTGTTGTGGTAGAGCGTGTTCTTGTAGACCCCGGTGACGAACAGGTCCGGGTGCCCGTCGTTGTCGAAGTCCGCCACCGCCACACCGATGTCGTATCCGGTGCCGGCCACGCCCGCGGTCGCGGTGACCTCTGTGTACTTCCCGTTGCCATCGTTCCGGAACAGCCGGTTGCGATACTTTGGATCATCCTTTTTCAACGTCGCAATGTTGGCGCCGTTGGTGAAGAAAATGTCGGGGCGGCCATCGCCGTTGTAATCGAACATGGCGACACCTCCACCCATGGCCTCAGGCGCATTCTTTCCCGGAGTCTCATCGTCTTCAAAGTGAAAGGGAAGCTTCTTCAGATCGAAGTGGATGGGAGCCGGGGCGCTGCCCTGTGCGCTTTGTGCCCTCGCGTCCGGGCCCGCAGCACATAGCAACAGCAGAAGAAGTCCGAAGAAACGATTCAGGCGTAACTCGCAATCAGGCCGCAAGAGCAGGGAGCTTTGCAGCAGGGGAGAGCGGCGACTGCCGTTCTCCCCTGCTGGCAGGGTGCCAAGAGCACTAGAAGTAGAACTTGGCCGCGAGGGTGACAAACCGGGAGCCCGTCTTGAAGGCTGGCGTTCCGGTCGTCGCCGTGTTGGTGTTGGTGGCCGATTGCGAGTACACCGTGATCGGTGTTGTCGTAACCGAGCCGTCTTTGTTCACCGTCTTGGTGACGCAGCCGGCGCAGGTGGCGGCGGATTGGGCGGTGAAGTTCAGCGACTCGTCGCTGTTATTCGCCAGCCCGAACTGCCGGAGCGGGTGGTTCAGCCAGTTGGTGGCCGAAGCCCGGATTTCGATCCGCCGGCTTTCCGCGATCCGGAAGCTCTTGTAGATGCCCAGATCGCTATCCCAGTAGTTCGGCGCCCGCATGTACGGCAGGACGTCAGGTCCCTGCGTTCCATAAGCCGGCGTCGTGAAGCAGTTCGGGTTGAACCGCTGTCCCTTGGCGAGATTACGAGTCGGATTGCACGTCACAGCCGGAACCAGCACGTTGAACGCGTTGGTTCCAAACCAGGTAGAGGTGTTGACCGAAGTGGCATGCAGCCCGTTTGGCAATACGAAGCTGTTGTCCGGCAGGTTGGGGTTGTTCACCGTTGGCGTGGTAAGCCCGCTGGCGAAGGCGGTGTTCAGGTTGCCACCCAGAGCCGGCTGTAGCGGGGCACCGCTCTGGAAGGCGGTGTACCCGGAGGCCTGCCAGCCGTTCACTGCACCGGCTGCCAGGCGGGAGCCGAAGCCGCTGCCATGGATCGCGCTCGGCAGCCGCCACGTGTAGGTGAAGTTCAGGATGTTGGTGTGGTCGTACGCCAGTGGGCCGTAGTTGTTTTGGATCACGAACGGATCCACTGCGGTTCCGTTGCCGCTGCCGTTGTTGCTGCCGCCGTCCCGGATGCCCAGTACCTTGCTGAAGGTGTAGTTCGTGATGAACGTCACCGGCCCGGACTGCTTTTGGAACTGCGCCTGGAACCCGTTGTAGTTGGAATAGGGCGAATGGGTCAGCAGGTAGATGTTCGTGTAGGCCACCAGCGGACGGAAGTCGTTGTCGTTGACGCTCGCGGAGTAGGTCACCGGATCCTGCGCGCAGTAGATGGAAGGATTGTTGCCGCAGCCCGGAGCCGAGGGAGAGATGTACCGCCCGGTCAACGGATCCGGCTTGAACAGTCCGCCCACAGGGACGTTGTTCAGGTTCGCCAGATTGCTGTTGCCGCCGTCGAGGTACTCGTCCACGCTTCTGTTCCCAACCCACGAGAACTCCACGATGGAGCGCCACTTCAACGCCTGCGACACCGTCACGTTCCAGTCATTGGTGTAGGGCACGCGCTTGTCGCCCTGCTCCATCACGTAGACCGCGGAGCCGTTCTGCGCCACGCTGGAAGGCGGGGGACAGTTGTTGACGTTGTTGGTGTACCCCTTGAAGGCGCTGCAGGTGGTGTAGCCGAACGAACCAGCCGGCCCGTTCGCCGCGTTTCCGACTTCAGTACTCGCCTGGTAGTAATACGTGCCGTAGCCCGCGCGAAGCACCGTTCTGCCTGTCCCGAAGAGGTCATACGCGAAGCCCAGACGGGGCGCGTACTCGAAGAGCTTCGAGGGGAAGCCGGACTGCGGGATACTGCTATCGATACCGTGCCAGGCGATGCCTGTGTTTGCAGGAGCGCTGGTGCTGTTGACGTACGTCGAGGGGTTCCAGACCTGGAAGTCCTGTCCGTACCACTGGCCCATGTGGTCAAAGCGCAGACCGTAGTTCAGCGTCAGCTTCTTGCTTGCCTTCCAGGAGTCCTGGGCATAGAGCGACCACTGGTGCCACTCGATGTTCTGCACCACCTGCTTGTTCTGCTGCTGGTAGCTCGCGATATTGCCAAGCTCCAGATCGGCGACGTAATTGTTCGTCGAGATGTTGCTGCCGCCGAAGTTGTACTGGCCGTTGTCCGCCACGTTGCTGTTTTGCTGGTTGCGCTGCTCGTCCCAGTAGAAGCCGCCCTTGATGGTGTGATTGCCCACCACCTTGGTGAAGTTGTCATAGAAGGACGGAACCTCCTTCAGACCGCCAAAGGCGCCTGTGGAGAAGGGGTAGTTCGAAATGTTGGCCAGCGTTCCACCCCAGGGTCCTTCGAAGTTCGGGATCTGGTCTGTGGTGTGCCCGAACAGCCCTGTGCCGGTGAAGCCGGTGCCACTGCGCGAAGCCGCGGTCGGGTTGCTCAGCTTGTAGGGGTTCACAAAGTGCGACCACGAGAACACGAACTCGTTGGTCGTGGTGGGATTGAAGACGTGCGTATAGTTCGCCAGGATGACGTAGGTCGTGGTCTCCGAAGCCGCCGGCGAGGGATAGGGCAGGGTCCAGGGCGCCGACCACCAGATGGAGATCGGGGCCTCGTCGCCTTCTTTCTGGAGGGTGTACGAGCCGGTCAGCTTATCGTTGTCGCTCAGCGCGTAGTCCAGCTTGCCGGTGGCCTCCCAGCGGTTCTGCGGGGTCTGCTGCACGTAAAGGTAGTTGTTGTACCCGTTGGCCGCCGAAGGCGTCTCGTTCGGCAGCGGGTAGTAGCCGAGCACGGCCTTGGCGTTTGGATCAAACGAGCTGGTTGGGATCGAGGTCGCACTGCCGCCGGTGGGGACGTTTGCGGAGAGCTGGCTGTAGAAGTTGGTCCAGGTGGTGAGCGCGGCAGCCGGGTACTCGGTATTGCTGAAGTCACCCGCGCGCTGCGCCGCGTTCGGGGTGTTGAAGTTGAGCGCCGACCCTGCCGGCTGCTGCTTCATGTACTCGTAGCCCGCCCAGAAGAAGAGCTTGTTGCGGTTGCTGTTGAACTTGGTGAACGGAAAGATCACCGGGCCGCCTATGTTACCGCCCATGTAGTAGTAGCTCTGGGCTGCGTTGGTCAGGCCCTGACTCTTGGAATAGGCGTCCACCGTGTTCAGCGCGGCGTTATGCGTGTAGATGTACGCTTCGCCGTGGAAGTGCTGGCCACCGGAGCGGCTGAACGCCTCAAAGATCACCGGTCCCTTTGCATACTCCGCGCCGTAGTTGGAGACCAGGACCTTGATGTTGCCCACCATGTCCGGGTTGATATTCGCGATCTGGGTACCGTCGTTACCCGGGTCAACCAGGTTGGCGCCGTCCAGCATGTACGCCATGGTGCCGTAGGGCTGCGTGCCGTTGGAGGAGAACTCCCCCACCGGGCCCGAGTTCGATCCGACCGAACGGTCCGAGAAGCCGCCGCCCGAGCCGCTCGAGGATGGGTTCAGCGCCATGCCCGGCACGGTCTTCAGCAACTCGCCGGCGTCACGCCCGGCCAGCGGAAAGTCCTGAATCATCTGCTGGTTCAGCGAGGTGCTGATCTCAGCCGTATCGGTCGGCACCTGCACGTCGGCGCCGGCCACTACGTCCACGGTAGCCGTGTTACCGCCTACCGCAAGCTTGATGTTGGGCACATCGCGGGTGTCGCCCAGGCCCATCTGAATGCCCTTTTCTTCCCAGCTCGAGAAACCCGTAGCGGACACCGTGATCGAGTAGCTGGCGGGCTGGATGCCCGTAATGGCGAAGTGGCCCGCCTTGTCGGTCACCGAGGTTCTCTCGTCGCCGCTGGCCTCGTTTCTCAGAACGACGTTCGCTTTGGGGATGACGGCCCCGGACTGGTCATAGGCGGTGCCCGTCAGCGTGCCGGTCAGCTGCTGGGCTTTGCCACTCCATCCGGCCATCAGGAAAAGCAGCGCCAGCAGGAATACGACCGCGTGACGCGAGGCCTTCCTGCTCCGCTGGCGGACGCTGGGTTGATCTTTGAACATCGATTCCTCCGAAGTGCCTTCCAAGTACAAAAGTTCAAACTAGTGACCGGCAGACCGCACAGGACGCACGGGGTGCGCCGCGTTCGGGTCCGATCCTCGGGTGCTTTTTGGATCGCTCGCCTTGATACGCCTCGCGAAATAACGGTGTCAACTCTTTTTTTTCCTCTCGGTTAAAAGAAGGGGTTCCCCTTGAACCTACCCCCCGGCAACCGCGCGCCCCGCAGTTGACACCCTTTGAATCGGTCTGGGATAGTGGGCAAGGTCGCGGGTACGCGGCGCCGCGACGCGTGTACTGATCCGCGGCCGACCAGGCCGCCCCGCAGCCTCGGTCATGTCGGTTCGCCTTGCACGCTGAGAGGCGCGGGTCCCGCAGGAGAGCGCTTGTTTCGTCTATATCTAGGCCCGCTTCTTCTGCTCGTCAGCTTTGCGCTTGCCTCCGGCCAGACTGCCCCGTCCGACTCCGATCCTCTGCATGCCGCCGCTGCTGGCGCGCGCGATCGCGGCGATCTCCCCGGAGCCGTCGAGCTCTATCGGCAGGCCGTCGCCGCCGACCCACACTGGGCCGAAGGGTGGTGGTTTCTCGGCAACCTGGAGTACCGGCAGGATCACTTCCAGCCGGCCCAGGAGGCCCTCAGCCAGTACATCGCGCTCAGCCCCAAGGCGGTCGCGGCGCTGGCCCTCCGCGGTTTGTGCGAGTACGAGAGCGGGGAGTTCCCGGAGTCCCTCGCCGACATCCAGCAGGCTATCTCGCTGGGCGCAGCCACCCAGCCCCGCAACGCCAAGATCCTCCTCTACCATGAGGCCCTGCTGCTCACCCGTCTCGGCCGCTTCGAGGAGGCCATCGCCAAATACACCGCCTTCGTGAAGGGTGGCGAAACCAATCCCGAGGTCGCCGTCGGCCTGGGTCTGGCCGGCCTGCGTCTTCCGGTCCTGCCCCAAAGCGCCTCCCCTGACGACCTCCGGCTGGCCGGGATGGCCGGCGAAGCCGGGTTCAAGATCATCGCCGAAGACACCGCGGCCGGCCGCGCCGCCTTCCAGCAGACTCTTGCCGCGTATCCCAACCACCCCAACCTGCATTACTTCTGCGGGTATCTCATGCTCAGCAGCGATCCCGATCAGGCCATCGAGGAGATGCAGGAGGAGCTCGCCCTCGTTCCCGCCAACTCCCTCGCGCGCACCATGCTCGCCTGGACCCTGGAGCTGCGCGGCGACTTCCCGGCAGCGCTCCCCGTTGCCCGGCAGGCGGTGGCCGAGGCCCCCAGCTCACCGACCAATCAGCTCGTCATGGGCCGCGCGCTGCTCGAAGCCGGCGACACCAAGGCCGCCCTTCCCTATCTTGACCGCGCCCTCGCCGCCGATCAGAACAATGTGGAAGCTCACATGAGTCTCGCGAAGGCCTACTCCGAGCTGGGTCGCAAGGACGAGGCCCATCAACAGCGCGTGCTCTGCCTGCAGCTGGCCAGCAAGGACCTCCCCGGCCTTGGCGCCCAGTAGAGCCGCCACGCTGCGCCGTACGCTCGCCGCCGTTTGGTGGGCCCTGCTGCCGTGTCTGCTCTGCAGCCTTCCCGCCCAGGCGCAGAAGGCTCTGGACGTTGCCGCCTGCGCCAAATGCCACGCCGCGCAGTCCGTCCCGCAGCTTCAGACCCCCATGGGCCAGGCCATGCAGATCCACGGCCATAACCCCACCCTGGAGGCTCACCCCAAGCTGACCTTCACCGCGGGCAAGTACACCTATACCGTGGCAACCCACGCCGGCGTCACGCAGTACACCGTCACCGACGGTACGGACACCATCTCACAGCCCGTGCAGTGGACCATGGGCGCCAAGGCCCAGACCTGGATTCTGCAGCGCGACGGCAAGCTGTACGAAAGCCTGGTCAGCTACTACCCGGCCATCAACGGCCTGGACATCACCACCGGCGACGAACGCCTGCACCCCGCCACCCTCCTTGAGGCGATGGGCCGCCGCTTCGGCGACCAGGACGCCAAAGCCTGCTTCGGCTGCCACGCCACCAATGCGGTCGCCGCCCACAAGCTGAACCTCGACTGGCTGCAGCCCGGCCTCACCTGCGAGCACTGCCACACGGACGCCGCCGCGCACCTCGCCCACATCTCCCGCGGCGATGACAGCGTTCTTCCCCGGGACCTCAGCGCGCTCTCCTCAGAAGACATGTCCAACTTCTGCGGCCAGTGCCACCGCACCTGGGACACCGTCGTCCGCTCCCATTGGCTGAACAGCTCCAACGTTCGCTTCCAGCCGTACCGCCTGGCCAACAGCCGCTGCTTCGACGGCACCGATCCCCGCATCAGCTGCGTCGCCTGCCACAACCCCCATGAGGACGTGAAGCACGACGCCGCCTACTATGACACCAAGTGCCTGGCCTGCCACTCCCCCGCGGTCACCGTCTCGGCCAGCAACACCATCCACGCCAAACCCTGCCCCGTGGCCAACAACCACTGCGCCAGCTGCCACATGCCCAAAGTCCCACTCCCCAACGGCCACCTGGTCTTCACCGACCACGACATCCGGGTCGTAAAACCCGGCGCCCCGTATCCAAATTAGAGGAGCGGGAGCACCTCGGACGTGGGGTGCGTAGCCTCTGTGAGGCTACTTTCCTCTGTGTGACTCTAAAATGAGCTAAGCTCGCCGAAGATTCTCGGTCATTGCACAATTGTCGGCCGCAAGGGAGTGGAACAGCTGACGGTGGGGTTCTAGTAAAGGGACTCATCGCACCTCTTCACCCGTCCAGCACAGAACGTGTGTTGTGAGGCTAACCTTCCCGGCGTTTCCACTCTCAATCGAAAGCTTCTTTCATGCCTGCCTGCTCCGTGCGCCTCTTCGGCGTTCTCTCTGCCTTGTTGTGTGTCAGCACCCTGTTGGCCCACGCAGAACCTATTCATGTTCGCTACCGGCAGGGCTCCAGCCACGGCTTCGTCGCCTTGAAGACCCTCGACGGGCAACTGATCGCCACGGGCGAGGCGACGCAAACAGTTCGTGGCGACCAGGTCACCTCCAGACTTACCTTCCGGTTTCGGGACGGTTCTTTGGACGAGGACCTTACGGTCTTCACGCAACGCGGTACCTTCCGGCTGGTGCAGGATCACCACATCCAGCACGGCCCCTCGTTCCCCACCCCCACGGATGTCCTGATCGATGCAGCCTCCGGGCAGGTGACCTCTCGCGGTGAGGATGGAAAGCGGACGGAGGAGCACTTGGACCTGCCTGCCGACATCTCCAATGGCCTTCCACTGGATCTCCTGCTCAACATCCTTCCGTCCACCCCCGAGACGAAGATCTCGTATGTTGTGCCCGGCGCCAAGCCTCGGCTCATCCACGTCTCCATCAAACCGACTGGAACTCTCGCCTTCAGGGTAGGGAACATGCGTCCCTTGGCCACTGATTTCACCCTCCATGTAGAGTTCCTCGGCATCAGCGGCATCGTCGCCCCGCTGGTCGGCAAACAGCCTCCCGACTATCACATCTGGATTCTGACCGGCAGGCCGCCCGCCCTCGTCCGGGAGGAAGGGCAGATGTACGAGGGCGGCCCAATCTGGAGGGTGGAGCAGATCAGCCCCAGCTTCGCCCGGTAGCCTTGCCGCCGCTGTTAGACGGGAGAGCATAGGTCGTAGCAGCCGACATGGTGTTTGCTTCCGGGCTGCAGGAGAAGCTTCACGGTGCGCAGCCACGGGACTGCGGGCGAGGCCGTCCCGCTTTGAAGCGCATCGAAACAGGCTGAGCATGGATCACACCTCCCCAGCGGCGCCGGAAGATCTTTGGCAGGCGCTGGGACAGATGCTCAGAAGCCCGGTACGAACCCTCGTTCCCCCTTGGAGTTGGAAGGCCGCGGCCTTCAGCGCCGCGCTGCGAGCGATGACGTTCTTTGTGACCAACCTGCGGTCCGGCCGTTGGCAGGCAACAAAGGCCATGCTCGTGGAGGCCCTCTTCGCCGTCTTTGCGGGCGGTCTCATCGGCGCCATCTCACAGCAGCTGCGGCGAGCGAAACCCCTTTGGGCTACGGCCCTGCTGGTCTGGGCAGGGCTCCCCGGAGTGATGATCCTCGCACAGTTCGCCGTACACCGCATCGCCGGGACGCCCCACCTGGGCACCGGTCTTGTCACGTCCTTCTGTCTTGCGGCCGTTGCCTCTGCCTTCAGTTGGTACGCCATGCGGCAAGGCGCGATGCTGGGCGGCACCGATCAGACATCCGTGATCCACGACCTCAAGTCCCTGCCCGGCATCCTGCTGAGCTTCCTCCTTGTGATCCCGCACCTGGTCATGCCAAACACCGCAGACGGCGGCAAACAACCGTCGCGCAACGGCTGAGTAGACCTGTCGAGGCGTACCTCAAGGTACGGGACGACGCGCAGCTCAGTTGCCGATGCCACCTCACTCGAGCCCACCTCGCGCTACCCGTCCGAGAACCGCAACGAGCGACACACACCGGAAGATCCCTACTGCCCCGGCCCCTTTCGCTGCTGCTCCTCCGTGAGCTTTGCGACAATCTCGCGCTGCTTGGCCCCGTCCTCCGGACGATGCAGCTTGTAGTACACCGTGGCCAGTTCCACGTGCGGGTCCAGCCAGGTCGGGTCCACCTTGATTACCGCTTCCAGGTTGGTCGCCGCCGACGCATACTGCCCCGAGTAGCTGTCCCACAACGCACTCTCATAGCGCGCCATGGTCGACTTCGGGTCCACCTGGACCGCCACATCCAGGAAGGGCTTCGCTGCTGCCAGCTCCCGGCGTTTCAGCAGAATCGCCCCCAGATAGAGGTTGGCATCCGGGTCCTTCGGGTTCCCCTGGATCGCCTGCCGAAACGCAACCTCCGCGTCCTGCGGATCGCCGCAGCGGTCGCGCGCGATGCCCGCCAGCGCTGCCACCCGCGGCAGCTTCGGATTCAGCTGCAACGCCTGATCCAGATCCTTGCGCGCCGCGGCCGACTCATGCAGATACAGCAGCGTCGACCCAGCCAGAAAGTACGCATCCGCCGCATGCGTTGCATCGGCGACCTGCTGCAGCCTGGCAACGCCATCGCGCCGCTTGCCGGAGCCCACCAGCGCCGTCCCCAGCACAAACTCGAAGTCCATATTGCCGGCGTTGGCCGCCTCCAGCGGCTGGAGCATCGCCGCCGCCGCCGCCGCCTGGCCCGAGCGCACCTCGCTGTCGCCCAACAGGATCGCCAGCTGCACATTTGTCGGCTGCTCCTTCTGCACCTGGTCGAACTCCCGGATCGCGTCGGGCAGGTCGCCCTTTTTGTAAAACGCCAGCCCCAGGTTCATCCGGATCTCGGCGTTCTGTGGCATCGCGTCCAGCGCCAGCCGGTACTGCGCGATCGCCTCATCGAACCGCCCCACATGCGCCAGCGCCGCACCCAGGTTCACCCGGGCATCCGTGAGCTTCGGCTCTAACTGCAGCAGCTTCTGGTAGTCGCGGATGGCAGCGGGGAAGTCTCCCCGCTGCTGCGCCTCCATCGCCGACCCAAACAGCCGGTCCGCGTCCGCCTGCTGCGCCTCCGCGGCGCCACACGCAAGCAAACACACCAACACCCACCCAGCCCCACACCAAAACGCGAGCAACGACCGAAGCACCCGACGCATGCCTTCAGCATACCCGCGCTCGTGCAAGCTCAGGACGGTCAGCACACGTCTGCAATGCTTTGCTCACACCTCGATCCCGCTGCTTCCGTCCTTGAGCTGTCCCAATCCTTGACAAGAGGCGTCATCTCGACCGGAGCGAACAGCTTTATCGGTCGCGTAGCGGAGAGACCCCCGCATTCTGCCTGCAGCCGCACCCCGCACCCGGGGAGCGGCCCAGATCCCTCCCCCCCCCCCAAGAG
>CAXTWN010000005.1:0-42179 GCA_964248055.1 uncultured Acidobacteriaceae bacterium
CAGCGCCCGCCGCACCCAGACGTAGTAGCCGCCCTCCGCGGGCAGCGCGCTGGCCAACTCGCCAATCATCAGCGAGGTGGGCAGGCTCCAGACAAAGGGCACGATCGCCAGGATGACGAGACCGCGCCAGTAGCCGGCTTTGCCGATGATGTCCTCCAGCCCATAGGGGCCGCCGGAGACCATGAAGTACGTCGCCGCGATCAGCGGAAACAGGCGCAGCTTGCGGGCGGCATGGGCGATGGGGATCGGCTCCCGGGTGGCGTCGACGGATCACGCGAACGGTGGTGACGGCGCGTTATCAGCAGACTAACCCGGAGTTCGCCGAGGTTCTGAATGTTGTTGCGTTCGCGGCCGGCGAAGGCATAATGGGGCACAGTTCCCTGCAGCCGGGCCCCGCCGCGCGATCCCTGCAATCGCTCCCACTCCCCTGGAGGGGTTCATGTCCGAGCAGAACTTTGCCGCCACGCCGCGCACGGCCACCATCCGCTATGGAAAGGCCGCCCCGGAGCCTCCGCAACAGACGCCCGCCACGCCTTCCGTTGCCACATCCGCCGCCGCAGTAGACTGGCGCACGTTTTCACCGGGCGATCAGGAGCCGCAGAGCTCGCCGACGGCCCTGCTGGTCTGCCACGGCATGGGCGAGCAGGTGCGCTTCCAGACCATCGGGCAGATTGCGGCCTCGCTGCTGAACGCGGCCAAGGGGTGCGGCTGCGACATGGCAAACACCACCGTGCACCTTTCCGAACAGAAAGACAGTTTGCTGGCGCGCGCCGAGCTGACCTGGAAGACGCCCGAGGGCAAAGGGCACTGCGTCCACATCTACGAGGCGTATTGGGCCCCGGTGACCGAGGGCAAGGTGACCTACATCGATACGCTGCTGTTTCTGTTTTCTGCGGCGTTTACCGGCATTCGGAAGTCGCGGACCTTTGGCACCTGCTTCTTCCAACGCTACCTGTTTGGCGACCTCCGCAGCCTGCCAATCTTCGCCGGCACTCAGGTTGTGCTCATGGTGGTGCTGGCGCTGGTGGCGGCCCAGGCGGGCGCGATCGCCCTGGTGCTGGCCAAGCTCGCAGATCAGGTGAAGCAGATCGAGGCCGCGCATCTGGCCTTGAAACAGATCGCGCTGATCCTCGCGCCGGGCTGGCACACACTCGCGGATCCCAACCAACCGGTACATGCGCGGGTCTGGGCGGGGCTCGCGCTCCTGGGCTGGTATTTGTTGGTGGCAGAGATCTTCTTTGTGCGCTACTTCCTGATCGAGTACGTGGGCGATGTGGCCGCGTATATCTCGCCGTACAAGGCCTCAAAGTTCGACGAGATCCGCACCGAGATCCAGAGCATCGGGCTGGGGGTGGCGAAGGTGATCTACGGCTTTACCGGGAACGCCGCCATCCCGGCGTACGAAAAGGTAGTGATCGCCGGGCACTCGCTGGGCTCCGTGCTGGCGTACGACACGCTGAACGCCATCATTAACCTGGACAACACCGCCCCCGCCGGCGAAGAGCGCCAGGTGATGAAGCGCACCACGAATCTGATCACCTTCGGCAGTCCCCTGGACAAGACCGCGTTCCTCTTCCGCAACCAGGCCAACGACATTCACGACCCCGTGCGCGAGCAGATGGCCGCGACCTTTCAGCCTCTGATCCTTGACTACGACGCCTTTCGCAAACCCGGTTTCTGGATCAACCTGTACTCCCCCATGGACGTCATCTCCGGATCGCTGGACTATTATGACCATCCGGACGTAGCGGCGAGCGATCCGCTCCACGTGCAGAATCGCCGCGATCCAAAGGCGAATCTGCCGTTTTACGCGCACGTGCAGTACTGGGACAATCCCCTGCTCGCAACCGTGCTGTATGACGCCGTGAGCTGAGCGCGATCAGGGCAAGGCCTGGGTCCACTGCCGGAGGTCCTCTGGGGTACGCAGGCGGCGGGTGAGTAAAGCGTCGATCAGGGCCCGGGTGTGTACGTCGTCAAAGCGAGCATCGATGCGGGCGGGAGTGGTCTGCCCGTGCAGTTTGACGATCAAGGCGGGCGGGTCTTCGGGCGCAGCACCCTGCGCAGCTGCATCTTCTTCCCCGGCCCAGAAGCCGGAACGGCGCCACACGCTCTCCGCACGCCAGCCGTGGTCGCCCATCACGATGATGTCCGTGCTGTCCCAGGCGCCGCCTTGCGCAAGCAGCGCGCGGAGGTGGCCCAGATAGGCGTCAGCCAGCGCAAGATTGTCCAGGTACGAGGTACGGTGCGCCGGAAAGGTGCCGGTGCGCCGGTCGTAGATGCCCCACGGGTGAGGGATGGGCATGTGCACCAGCTGGAGGCCGGCTGTCTGGGCCGCGAGCAAGCTGTCCCCGGCGGAAAGTAGGGCGCGATAGTCGGCCGCGTGCTGCTGGACGTCCTTCGCGTCCGCCGAGGGTGCCGCCGGACCGAGGCCGACGCGATGGAGAAGCGCCGCGAGAGGACCGCGCAGGGGCTGAAGGGCGTTGGAGACGACCGAGGCGTCTCCGGAGAGCCCGCCGGCGATGTTGTCGCTGTAGGTCCAGAAGCAGCGGTTGAGCACGGCCGGCAGTAGGCGGCAATAGGGCTCATACCAGCCGGCGATGCCCGTGGGCATACCGGCATCGGCAGCGTCGCCGAAGACCGTATTCCGCGGCTGCAACGAATGCCAGCCCCGTTGGCCACGCTTGTGGAGTTGCAGAAGATGGCCATCGGCCGTGGGTGCCGTGGCGCTCAGGTCCTGGCCGGTCAAGAGGCCCGGGAGCGCGACCCGGGTGTACTGCGCTGTGGGTACGGCGTGGGAGAAGACGGTGGACTCGGCCGCCAGTCGGTCGAAGTTGGGCAGCGCCAGCCCGGGGGCGCGGTGGCCGTAGACCTGCCGGAAGGAGAGCTCGTCGAGAAGGATCCAGACCACGCGGGGGCTGCCCGGCGGTGCCGGCACGGCGGCCCTGAGGGCGACCGGCGCGTTCAGATGACGGGCCTGCCACCCGAACCAGAGCAGCTCCGAAAGAATGACCGCCCCGCTGAGCGCAACGAAGCCCAACAGGCTGACCAGGATGGGCTGCCATCGTACAAATGCGGGGCCGAGAGCACGCCGGTGCAACGCCGCCCACAGCCAGGCGCCCGCGCCGAAGAGCGCCGCGAGCCAAAGCAGGACCCGGTTTGCCGGTGTGCCCTCAAAGCCGGCGATGGTCTCAATGAGCACCCACGGGAGAGGGAGCAGGAGCGCGGCCCAGAGCAGAAGCTCGGCCAGCGGGTGGCGGCTGGCCCAGAAGAGCAGCGCGATCAGTACGAGAGACAGGGCGAACAGATCGAGCAGCACCGCACCGAAGAGCGCCGTGGCCGAACCCGGAAGATGAAAGGCCAGCTGGTGCTGCGGTGAGATGAGAGGGCCCGTCAGGAAGAGCAGGTACAGGTTGGCGAGTGCAAAGGCGACCACGGCGGATCGAGCAAACCGGCTCACCCGTCCCGTCTTCTTTCAAAGTGGAACAGAATGCGCCCGTTCTCGAGGGTCTGCTCGGCCAGATGGACGAAGTACTGCCCGAAGCTCTCGCGGAACGCGGCCTCGATGATGGAGGCGTAGATGGCGTCGCGGCCGCGCACCAGCTCGCGGAACATCACATCGGTGGGCGGCACCCATTCCAGGATCAGACTGCCGGTGGTGAGCGTGGCGCAGAGCGCGGCGACCTCGGGCAGCGGCACCTGGTCGTGCAGCAGCAGGTGATGGATGACCGCGAGCATGAGTACGCCGTCAAACTTGCCCTGGCAGCGCGCCAGGAAGGAAGCGCTTTCCGCATTGCGCCAGCCGACCGCGGGAGTGGGGTTGGCGAGGTCCACGACCAGCGGGAGGATCGGTTTGCCGGTACCCTGCAGCCGCGTGCAGAGCCGGTCGATGGTCTGCTGGTCGGCATCGATGGCGACCACCTCTGCGCCGGCCTCGACCGCAAGCTCGGAGTAGACGCCGGCGTTTGCGCCCACATCGAGCACACGCGTGGGACGGGCGGTTGCGAGGGCTTCGGCGACGAAGGCGCGCTTGGCAGCGCGATCGGCGTCGCTGTAGTGAGTAGCCGTGCCGCTATAGGCGGACCACCGCGAGGCACGTGGCGGGGGCACGGCGCGGCGTGTCTGCCGCAGCAGCTTGGCGAAGGTCTGGCGCAGGATGTGCTCGACGAGCTCGGGGTCGCGCCGGGTCTGGGCAGCGGGTGCGGCCTGCGATTTCCTGGAGCGCATGCGGCCCAGCAGCGAGGGCATGGTGATGGACGACAGGATGGGCTGACGCAGACGCGCCGCAGGCGGCAGTAGCGGGTACAGCTCCTCGGGTTCGTAGCCGTCGCGGCGAGCAATGGTCGCGCGCAGCGGCCATCCGAGGTGGTCGTTGGCGATCAGCGGGAGCAGAAAGGTGCGGACAAACTGGCCGTAGGCGTACCAGATCGGCTCCGTTCGGTCCAGTTTGGCGATCGAAAGCACATCGACAAAGACCGGTTCGGTGCCGCGGAACAGCACGTTGAGCGGGGTGGCGTCCTTGAAGATCCAGCCTTCGGCGAGGAGGTCGCGGGAGAGCGTCAGGGTGAGCTCGGCAGCGGCGAGCCAAAGGGCAGGCGACCACTCCCAGGGGTAGGACGGAAACGCAATGAGCGGATGCCGAAGCACAAGGGGCTCACGCTCCGTGTGGGGCTCCGGGGCCGCGGCGCCGCTACTGTCGGCGCGCAGGACCTCGCTGCTGACAAGCCGGCCCTCGGCGACCAGTCGCGTCGCCAGCGGAGAGGCCAGGAACTCGAGGAGTTCGGTCTCGAAGCCGGATTGAATGAAGCGATAGGCGCCGTCGGGCCGCAGCTCCACACTGCCCGCGGGGTCGCGAAAGGTGCGGCGCGCAGGAATGGGTGGGGGCAGGACGGGAACGTTCATGCGGTCTCCGCGGCTTAGGAATCAGCCCGGGACATGATAACCGGAGCCGACTCCTGCTCCTTGGGGGGCGTTCGCGTGATAAGCCGCTTCAGGCCGCGACGGAAGTAGAAGAGGGCACCGGTCGCTGCGGCGCCAAGGCTTTGAAACAGCAAAAGGCAGGAGCCGGGGTCCGCGTAGGCATGAGCAGGACGCTCGAACATGAGGCCAAGAGCGAGAAAAAGCAAAAAAGTTACCGTCCAGTATCTCAGTTTCAAAGCCATGGAGTGTCCTTCTTGGAGAGGTGTTGCCGGATCAGGGGAGCCCTTTCAACCCAAGACGTCAACCCGGGAGTGAAAGTTGCACCCAAAACCGGCATGAGGAACTATGGTATTTCTGATTTCGCAAACGCGCGACAGGATGCGCTCGCCCAGCACGACGGCGCAGGAAGCGGCACTCGCCAACCGACGGCGGCTACATGTTGCCTACGCCGATGTCGGCGTTGGCAGCCTCGGCGTCGTTCGGATCGAGGTACTTCTCGATGGTCTGCTCCAGCACGCCGCGGGCGCGAAGCAGAAAGTCAATGGCATCGCGGCCTGCTCCGAAGCCGCCGGAGTGGGTGGTGACATAGTGTGCCATCGCCGTCACCTCCGGCCGCGCGTTGGCGACCGCAATCGCGAGCCCGACCTTGCGCATCACCGGCAAATCGATAATGTCGTCCCCAACATACGCGACCTCCTCCAGGGTGCAGCCCTCGTCCCTGACGATGGCATCGAGCGCCTCGACCTTGTAGTGCTGGCCCTGGTAGAGGTGGTCGATGCGGAGATCCTTGGCGCGAATGCGCACGGCCTGCGACTCGCGCTTGGTGACCCAGCCGACCTTGAGCCCCGCCACGTGCGCGAGAGCAATGCCCATGCCATCGTGCGCGGAGAAGGTTTTTACTTCCACGGCTTTGCCATCCGCACCGGGCATCACCGTGATGCCACCGTCGGTGAGTACGCCGTCCACGTCAAAGAGCAGAACTTTGATCCGCCGCGCGCGGTCCTCCGCGCTAGCACTTTGAGCAACAGGAACAGGGGCTGATGGGGGCACGGAGCCGGAGTCAGGCATGCAGCCGATCATACAAGTGCGGCCGGCAGCGTCGGCGGGGGAGCACCGCCCTTGACCGGCTGGGCACGATAGGGGCTTACCCAGTGGCCCTCCACCAGACGTAGCCATGAGGCGGGTTGCGCCAGTGTCCGGGGATCCAGCGCACACCCGACGGTTGACTTAAGCCGGCACAGCGGGCGGCGCGATCGGCAGGATGGCCGCACGTTGACGGCACAACGTCGCTCTGTCGGGGAACTTGCAGAAGCCAGAGGCAAGCGCATCCAAGCTCGCTGGAGAGACGAGTCATGCCGGTGCTGGAAGCGGAAGAGCAAGCGAGTGCACAAACGGAGCCGCGGGGCTCCAAGGAAAGCAAAGAACAGGCAGACAGCTCGCCGACAAAGCTTGCCTGGAAACAGGTTCTCGGAGAGGCGCGCAAGCGATTTGGGATCAAGGGCTTTCGTCCCGGCCAGCGCGAGATTCTTGAGGCCGTCTTTGCGGGCAAAGATGTGCTGGGCATCCTGCCCACGGGCGGGGGCAAGTCGCTGACGTATCAACTACCCGCGCTGTTCCTGAAGCATCCTGTGGTGGTGGTAAGCCCGCTGATTGCGCTGATGCAAGACCAGCAGGAGCACGCTGCGGACGCGCACATCGCAGTAGAGAAGATCGATTCTACAGTCGGTCTCAAGGCCTCGCAGGAGACCGCCGAGCATATCGAGGAGGGCAGCTCGCAACTGGTGTACGTCACGCCTGAGCAGTTGGAGAAGCCGGAATTCCTTGCCGAACTGAAGCGTTCGGGCGGGGTCGGCTTGTTTGTGGTGGATGAGGCGCATTGCATCTCGCAGTGGGGCCATGATTTCCGGCCGGCCTACCTGGGGCTGGGCTATGCACGCGAGCAGCTTGGCCGGCCTCCGGTGCTGGCGCTGACGGCGACCGCCACCTCGGAGGTGCTGGGGGAGATCCTCGAAGTGCTGCACGCCAAGGACGCCGTGGTCGTGAACACCGGCTCCGAGCGCACGAATCTGCATCTCGCGGTTCATCCGACCGTGAGCAACGATGCGAAACTGGCGAGGATCGGGACGTTGCTGGAGAAGGAAGAGGGCACCGGGATCATCTACACGGCGAGCGTGCGCTCGGCCGACGAACTGCACGACTGGCTCAAAGATCATGGCATCTCGGTGGGGCACTATCACGGCAAGATGAAGACCCGAGAACGCGAACAGGTGCAGCAGGAGTTCATGCGCGGCGAGCACAAGGTGATGATCGCGACCAAGGCCTTCGGGCTGGGCATCGATAAGCCGGACATTCGGTTCGTGTACCACTACGAGTTTCCGGATTCCCTGGAAACCTATGCGCAGGAGGCAGGTCGCGCCGGGCGGGACGGGCTGCCGTCGCGCGCGGTGCTGCTGTATCGGCTGGAAGATAAGCGCATCCAGACGTACTTTATGGCCGGGCGGTATCCGCGAGCGCAGGAGGTGAGCGCGGTGCTGGAGGCGCTCGCGCTGGGTCGGAAGCGGCCGGAGGTCGAGGCAAAGGAGCAGACGGCCAACGCGGACGGCGCCGCGGATGCGGCGGATGCATCGACGATCGATGCTGCCGAGGCGCCGCTTGCGACCAGTGGCGAAGAGGCGATCCAGGCCTCCGCCCTGCGGGTGAGCGAGGTAATGAAGAAGGCCAGGCCGCTCGCGCTCAAGGTGAAGACGATCGCCGAGTACGCGGATGTGGGTCTGCGGCGGACGCAGGTCATTCTGTACATGCTCACGGACGCGGGATTGGTTCGCCATGGGCGCCGCGGCTATGCGCTGAACGTGGCCGAGCCGCCCACCGAAGACGAGGTGGTGAAGCTGCTGACCAGCTACGAGGAGCGCGCCGAGCACGATAAGCAGCGGCTCGCGGACATGATGCACTATGCAGAGACGGCAGGCTGCCGCACGCAGATCCTGCGCCAGTACTTCGGTGAGGAGCTTGGGGAGCCGTGCGGGCGGTGCGACAACTGCGAGCGCGGCCTGGTTGACACAACGGCTGCCCTGCAGGCGGCGAACGAGGCGCCTCGTAAGGGGCGTCCTGGCGGACGGAAGGCACTCCGGCAGGCTCCTATGCCGGACACCGCACCGGATCCCCACGGCGGCACCAAGGATGCGCATGGCGTCACGGTGATCGCAACCGTGCATGGAGCGATCCACACCACGGCGCCGGAGACGATCGTGCACTCCGAGCCTGAAAAGTTCAAGCGCGGCGATCGTGTGCGGCATGAGCGCTTCGGCGTGGGTGAGGTGCGCGACATCCACGGAAAGAACGCGCTGGTGCGGTTCCTCAAGCAAGGGGAGAAGAAGCTGCTGACGGACTTTCTGGAGCTGGTGGAGTAAGGAGTGCGCGTGCTGCGTTTGCTCTTGCCAGCCGCCGGGCGGTAAGATACCTTCAAGAAGGCGTGTCCGCCCGGCGGCTACCGGGCGGACACGGTGATTCAGCGGTGGAGGATCGATTTCACTAGCTCGAACACCAACGCCGCGAGGATCGGTCCTAAAACTACCACTACCTTTACAGGCAGCTGGACCGAGCACCTGACGCGCAGCTTGATTGGCTGCACACCATCACCACCTCTCCAGACAAAAGTGAATGCCCCAGGGTTGCATCCTGGGGCATCTCTCCCCCGTCTACGGCGAGAGTTCGTTGCCCCTTGTGGTGCGCCCTAGACGCTGCCGCTCTGGAGTGGCGGCTTCATCTTCCCTCAAGAGGACAGCCGTGGAAAATGCCTCAGTTGAGGGATGAGCGGCCTTTGCTTCCGTTCACGACCCAGTTCTGCGGGAGCGTGCGACGTGCCGGGGCTGTTACCCTAAACGGGACCATGTACAAGCGTGTGTTGCTCAAACTTTCCGGCGAGGCTCTGGCCGCCGGTCGCGGCTTCGGTGTGGATGCCGTCTTCATTCAGGCCATTGCGCAGGAGATCGCCGAGGTCGCCAACACCGGTTGCCAGATCGCGATCGTGGTCGGCGGGGGGAACTTCTTTCGCGGCGTGGCGGAGCAGGCCATCGGCATGGACCGCGTGGCGGCCGATCACATGGGCATGCTGTCCACGGTGATCAACGCGATCGCTTTGCAGGATGCGATCGAGAAGACCGGTCACTTCTGCCGCGTGATGAGCGCGATCGAGATGCACGAGGTGGCGGAACCCTATATCCGTCGGCGGGCCATGCGGCACCTGGAAAAGGGGCGCATCGTGATCTTCGCAGCAGGCACCGGCAATCCGTACTTTTCCACCGACACCGCCGCCAGCCTGCGCGCCATGGAGATCGGCGCCGAGGTGCTGCTGAAGGCCACCAGCGTGGACGGCATCTACACCGCGGATCCGAAGAAGGTGGCCGATGCGACCAAGTTCGAGACCATCACCTATATGGACATTCTTCGGCTGGGGCTTCGCGTGATGGACACCACGGCCGTGTCCCTGTGCAAGGACAACAGCCTGCCCATGATCGTGTTTTCCATGCGCGAGCAGGGCAACATCGTACGCGTGGTGCAGGGCGAAAAGCTGGGCTCGCTGGTGACCTCCTAACCGCGATCCCGGAGGTTACTTTCCGGAAGCCCGGTCGTCATAACGCCGTATCTCCCTTCGCCAAAGGCTGCACGTCGGCAGCCATCAGGCCCAACGCAACGAAGAGCACCGCAAACGGAATCGCGACGATCCAGGACCCAGTGAGTTCTAGAAAAAAGCGAGCCACCGGGGCCATCGCGTGAGCAGCGCGGATGTTCTTTGCGACGAACATGCCCAGGGCCAGCGACGCCAGGCCGAGCAGAAAGGCAAATAACTGTGTGTGCTGCCGGAGCGCGGGCCCCGGGTAGCGGCGCGTGAGTACCTGCACGCTCATCGGGGCCAGCAGCCAGGCGAGCGCCGCATACAACAAGGCGCCTACGCCGAAGTCGACCCAGCCGGTAGCAAGGACAGCTGTGTGCCCGTGCTTGACCAGCGCCATGCCGGTCCAGTCCAGCAGCAGAGCGGCCAGTGAGTAGAGCGCCAGCGCGCGCAGGCAAAGCGAAAGCATGCCCGCGGCATCGCGTCGTATCGCGGGGGCGATCTGGGCCGTGGGCCCCTGCATCCGAGCGATGTAGCCCCGCACCAGCGCGGCGGTCGCAATCAGAGCGCCGCCGTACAAGAGCATGCGCAGGAAATAAGTGGCCCAGGTGATCACCAGCAGTAGAATCTGCATTCGCTGGGCTGCGCCTGGGCTGAGGGTAGCTCGCAAGGGCGCGCCGCCGAGGGCGGAGTGGTACTGCACCCGGCTCAGAACAATGGCCCGGAACAGCGCGGTTCGGCCGAAGTTCACCAGATAGCCGAGCAGGTCGGCGACCAGCACCGGCAGCAACAGCGACGGCCGCCTCCAGATCAGCTCCGAGACCCGCCGCCAGAGCTCGCCCATCGTTCCCCCGCGCTCCATCATACGCAGGGGAAGCGAGGGTGCCTCTGCCCCGAAGGTGGGGTGCCGGCTCTGGCGTGTGCCGGTTCAGGACAGAGTGAGGGCGTGGTGGTCAAGCGGGCGAGGGCGAAGCTTCAGGCAGGTTGACGGCGGCGCTTCCACCACGCCGAGATGGCAACCTGGCAGGGGTGTTCCACCCAGCGACGTACCGCCATCGCCAGCAGCACGACGAAGACGTAGCTGATCCAGGGGTCAACGCGGTTGACATGGAGCCGTTCGGCGGCGTGGTGCCATTGCAGCAGCTGAAAGACGTTGAAGTGCAACAGATACAGCGCGTACGTGGAGGTGCCCACGGCGACCAGCGGTCGGACAGAGAAGATCTTCGCCAGCGGGCTCGCTCCAGCAAGGCCGAGGATAACCAGCGACCACACCGGCGTAAGCAGACCACCGTGCACCAGGATGTAGGGCACATGCGGCGCCACGTGGTACGCCGCGACCCAGGCCAGCGCGAAGCCGGCGAGGCCTGCAATCATGCGCCCGCGCACCGTGAACTCGGCCGCGTCATGCAGACGGCCCAGCGTGAGTCCGGCGAGAAAGGTGCAAAGGTACGCGGCGGGCGTGTACTTCAGCGCGTTCAGCCAGGTGCCATCGCTGTAACGGTCCACCGGCTGACGCAGGTGATCGGGATTGGTAATCCAGTACAGCGTGTGCGGCACCAGACCCACCAGCCAGAAGCCGAGGACCATCAGCGCAAGTTTGGCCGGGGACTGCGGCCAGCGCAGCTTGAGCAGAAACGGAAAGGCGATGTAGAGCACCACCTCGCAGGAGAGGGTCCAGCTGACGGTGTTCCAGAAGGTCGCCAGGTGCGGAAAGAAGCCCTGCATGAGCAGCGGTGTGGTGAGCGCTCCGGCCCAGAACTCCCCGTGGCTTCGGGAGCGCCACTCCAGCATCAGCATCGGCAGGCTGATCAGCATGGTCAGCACATACACCGGGTACAGGCGGGAGAAGCGCGCCATCCAGAAGTCTGCTTTGCGCACGCCCCCAGGCCGGTGCGCGTAGTTATAGGACAGGATGAAGCCGGAGATCAGGAAGAAGAAGCTGACGAAGACGTAACCGATGTCGACGATGGGGTAGAGCGTGAGCCAGGGGTGCTTCGCGGAGGCGAGCCCCGACGGCGTGAAGTGAAACATGAGGATGGTGAGCGCCAGCAGTGTGCGCAAACCGGTGAGCGCGGGCAAAGGAGGGCGGCGCTCGACTGCCTGCACCCTGGGGGGCTGCAACTCCAGCGCAGGCTCGCCTGTGGAGGTGGGGGCTCGTTCAGGGAGCACGGGCACGGGAGGCACTTGCGATTGGACGTCGTTTGTGGCGCGGAGGTCGCAGCAGAGGTTCTCGAAGGCTAACGGACCTCGACCGTGGTGGACCCCAGTCCCTGCAGCATGGCCCGCACCGTCTCCCGCGCGTTGTCTCTCGCGGCGTCCAGAATGCCCTCGCTCAGGGCCGCCTGCTGCAGCTCGCCTTGCGCCTTCTCACGGGTTGCCGACTCCAGCCTGGGGTCCGCGGCGACAAAGAGGCCGGTGTCACGGGCGTAGACGCGCGTTTTGGCGTTGTCGATGGTGGTCAGGAAGACCTCGCTGGTGCGCAGAGTGAGACTGATCGTGCGGCCCTGAGGAGAGTTCGTCATCTGAACGTCTTCGGCCTTGAGCTTGCTGAAGTCGATGCCGGCGATGGTCTGTCCATGCACGATCATCAGCAGTTTGTCCCCGGCAAGCACGTCAGGAAGGATGGGGTTAGATTCCTTGTTCTCGACCACCGTATCGAGCGAGTAAACGACCGTCTCGAGGCGGTGAAGACGGCGAACCTGCTCCACAACGTCGGGCATGGCGTTGTAGCTTGCTGTGCGGCCGGTGAGAAGCGCGGCGAGGCGCCCGGCAAGGCCGGTATGCGCTCGGTGCAGAAGCATGCCGAGCAGGACCGCACCGAGGATGAGCGCTAACAGGAGGCCGAAGAGGACACCGCCATAACGACGCCTGCGACCCTCATAGCTCCGGTAGTCGCTCATGTGCATTTTGATGAGCTTGCGCCTTCCAGGGTTTAACATCATCTCGTGCAGGTGACGATCGACATCCCGGAACCGCTCTATCTGGCTCTGCACGCAGTGGCTGCGGCTGAGCATCGCTCAGTAGAAGAGGTGCTCTTGAACCTTGCGGCGGATGCACGCCAGCAGGCGCCTTCATATCTCGCTGAACGCAAGCAGGTGAGACTGCCCCTGATTGCCGCAGCCGACGAGCCCGGAACGCTGGATCTTAGCCAGAATCTAAACGACGCGTTCTTTGAGTGATGCGCAGCCTGCCTGACGTAAGTCTGTGGTTCGCTCTCGCCTATGCCGGACATCCACACCACAGCGCAGCGAAACGCTGGTTTGAAAGCTCCCGTGAACCAGATTCCCTCCTGTTCTGCCGTGTAACTCAGATGGGAATGCTGAGATTACTGACGCAACGAGCAGCGATGGGATCGTCGTGCCTTTCGCAAGCGGGAGCATGGGAGATCTATGACCAGCTGCGCTCGGCCCGTCGGGTGAACTTTCGGCACGAACCTCTTGGTTTAGAGATAGTCTTCCAGAGGGCATCTTCTCGCGACGAAGCAGCGGCCAAGCTTTGGACCGACGACTATCTTACGGCCTTCGCCGAGATCCTGCGCTTACAAATCGTTTCTTTCGATCGCGCTCTCGTGAAGCGCAGCGCCGGGGCACTCCTGTTAGAAGCCTAAGCCTTCACCTCAGCCTCGACCAGCTGCCGCGCGGCGCGCATGCCCCGATTCGCGTAGCTCGCCTTGACGAAAGCATGGAAGAGCGGGTGCGGCTCGAGCGGCTTGGATTTGAACTCGGGATGAAACTGGCAGCCGAGAAAGAATGGATGATCCGGCAGCTCTACGATCTCCACATAGGTACCGCTTTCGCTCGCGCCCGTGAGGCGCAGCCCGCCTTCCACCAGCGGCCGCTCGAACTCGCGGTTGAACTCGTAGCGATGGCGGTGACGTTCGCTGATCTTTGTGGCGCCATACGCCCGTGCCGCGAGCGAGTCCGGCTGCAGCAGGCACTCCCACGCGCCTAAGCGCATGGTGCCGCCCATCTCTTCCACGCCGGTGAGCTCGCGCAGCTTGTAGATGACGCGGAAGGGCGTCTGCGGATCGAACTCGCCGGAGTTGGCGCGCTCCAGGCCGCAGACGTTGCGCGCGTATTCGATGCACGCGGTCTGCATGCCCAGGCAGATGCCGAAGTAGGGCGTCATGGTCTCGCGGGCGAAGCGGATGGCATTGAGCATGCCCTCGATGCCGCGCTTGCCGAAGCCGCCTGGAACCAGGAGCCCGTCGTAGCTCTCAAGCATGGCTTCGTGCTCCGGCACTTCGAGCGACTGCGCCTCGATCCACTCGAGCTTCAACTTCAGCCCTTCGGCGAGCGCGCCATGCACCAGCGCCTCTTTCAGTGACTTATAGCTGTCCTCGTACTCGACATACTTGCCCACCACGCCGATCCGCACCTCGTCCTCCGGGTGATAGGCGCGATGGACGAGCTCGCGCCAACGCGTCAGGTCAGCCTCCGGTGCGGGGATGCGCAAGTACCGCAACGCGAGCGCATCGCCGCCCTCGGCATGGAGGTTCAGCGGCACCTCGTAAATGCTGGGCACATCCCGGGCGATGATGACGGCGGCAGAAGTCGGCGATCTTGTTGCGCATCTCCTGCGGCACATCGCGGTCCGCGCGGCAGAGCAGGATGTCGGGCTGTATGCCGATCGAAAGCATCTCCTTCACGGAGTGCTGCGTGGGCTTGGTCTTGAGCTCCTGCGCCGCGGCGATCCACGGGATCAGGGTCACGTGGACGAAACAGGTGTGGTCGCGCCCGAGCTCCTGACGCATCTGGCGAATGGCTTCCAAAAACGGCAGCGATTCGATGTCGCCGACGGTGCCGCCGATCTCCACGATGGCCACATCACAGTCGGCGCCGATCTTCTTCGCCGCGGCCTTGATCTCATTGGTGACGTGCGGAATGACCTGCACGGTCTTGCCGAGGTAGTCGCCGCGGCGTTCGCGGGTGATGATCGCTTCGTAGATCCGGCCCGTGGTCAGGTTGTTGTCGCGCGTCAGCCGGGCATGCGTAAAGCGCTCGTAGTGGCCAAGGTCGAGGTCGGTTTCGGCGCCGTCGTCGGTGACAAAGACCTCGCCGTGCTGGAAGGGGCTCATCGTCCCCGGATCGACGTTGAGGTAGGGATCGAACTTCATCAGGTTGACGCGAAGGCCGCGCGCCTCCAGCAGGCACCCGATCGAGGCCGCCGCCAGCCCCTTGCCGAGCGACGACACGACGCCGCCCGTCACAAAGATGTACTTTGCCGACACGCTTGCCTGCCTCTTGGGTTGTGAAATGGGTTGTGCCTGGTGTGCACGAGCAAGTATACCGCGCCGGGCACAGGCCAAGTCTTCCACCGCCCGGCACTCCGGGCTCCCCGAGGTCGGCGCGACGAGGCTGATCTACTTGCGGGCTGCGGTCTTGTGCGTAGCGGCCGGGGCGGCGCGTGCCACCTCGGCCTCGGCCTGGTCGATCGCGGCGTACATCTGCGAGACGTCCGCCACCTGGATCCAATGATTGGGCGTGACCACAAAGATTGTGGGCGTCCGGTTCACACCGATCCTTTGCCCGGCTGCGGTCGTCGTGTTGACCTCGCGATCGAACTGGCCGGTCGGGTCCACCACAAACGGCACCTGCTTGCCATGCTGGCTCATGAACGTCTGGATGAAGTTGTGGAGGTCATCTTTCGAGGCGATGCGCAGTTGTGTGGCAAAGACCTCGCGCCGGAACTCGTCAGCCAACTCCGGTGAGACCTTCGCCCGCAGGTAGTGCGAGAAGATCGCCGCGTCGTGACTCCAGACGTGGTTGGGGATCTGGAAGTCATTCTCCTGGATGGGGATGTGGTAGTGGCCGATCGCCGCATGGACGATGGGGTACGCGTGCGCGCAGGAGGGGCACTCCAGGTCCTCGTACTCGATCACCGCGACCTTCACGCCCGCCGGCGGCTTCAGGCTGGAGGTGTCTTTGAACTGTTCGACCTGGTTCGGGGGCACCGAGGTTTGAGCCGAAAGCGCCCGCGGCGCAAGCGAAAGCAGAACTGCAGAGAGGAGCGGACGAACCATACGCATAGGACGGAGACCCAAACCTTCAGAGAGCAAAACGCTCACCTCTTCATTGAACCACTTTGCGGCGGCGCGCTCCAGCACCGGAGGCTGGGACGCACCCCCGCGAGCTGCATGGGCCCTAGCGGTGGGCTGCCGCGGCAGGGTGTGCTGTCTCCGCCTCCGCCTGCTCGATAGCCTGAGTTAAATCTTCGTAGTCCCGAACCTGGATCCAATGATCGGGAGTGACGACGAAGATGCTGGGCGTCTCGATCAGCCCGAGGTCCTTGCCCTGCGCGGTACTGGCCTGCACCTCGCGGTCGAACTCGCCGGTGGGGTCCACGGTCGCGGGGATCTGCTTGCCGTTTTTGCTCATGAAGTTCTGCTCAAAGGTGCGGAGGTCGTCGCGCGAAGCAATGCGGAACTGGGAGGCAAACAGCTCGCGACGGAACTCCTCGGCCAGCTGCGGCGACACCTTGGCATGGAGATAGTGAGCGAAGATCGCCGCCTCATGGCTCCACTTGTGTCCGGGGATCTGGAAGTCGTACTCGGCGAGGGGCAGGTTGTAGTGCTTTGCTGCCGCGTGCACGATGGGGAACGCGCGGGCGCAGTACGGGCACTCCAGATCCTCGTACTCGATGATGGCAATCTTCGCGCCGGCGGGGGGCTTCAGCTGCGAGGTGTCTTTCAGGTTCTGCACCTGGTTGGGCGGAACCGACGTCTGCGCGACAACCAGCGCCGGCGCAAGCGACACGAACAGAACAGGGGCAAAGAAGCGGGAGAAAGCCATGGGCCGGTGGCGGTACCTTTCAGGAGGAGCAAAGGGCTCCGTTTCCATTGAAACATCCTGGGTGCAAATGTGCATTCCGGGACCGGATTTCCGCAAAGGGCAGGCCTCACCGGTGCTATGCTGGAAGCGAAGGAAAGACGAATGTCGATTGCCCTGTTTGCGCTGCAAGGCCTGACGCTGCTGCTAGTCGTTTTCCTGTTCCTGCGCCGGGCGGCGGCACCCATCGCGCCCGCGCCCGACCCACGCCTGGAAGGCCTGCTCGCGACGGATCTCCCCTCCCAGCTGGCCAGGGCAGAGGCGCGCGCGGAGGCCCTGGAACGACTGCTGCGGGCGGAGTTGGCGCAGCTGCGGCAGGAGGCCGCCGAAGCCGCTGCCCGTCACCGTGAAAGCGGCGAGGCGCAGGCCACCGCGCTTCGGCGTGAGCTGATGGCAGGGCAACAGCAGCTCGGCGAGGCGTTGCTGGCTCGCCTGCAGGACGCCCGCGGCGAGCACAAGGCCGAAGCGGACCGGCTCCGCCTCGCCCTGGACGGGCAGCTGGCGGGGTTGGGACAGCGGCTGGTGAGTTTTACCGCGGACACCTACAAGCACCACAGCGATAGCCGCGAAGCCCTGCATAGTCGCCTGAACGAGCTCCGCACGGCGCATACCGAGCACCAGGAACGGCTTCGCTCCACCGTGGAGGCGCGGCTGGACCGGCTGAACGAGGTCAACGCGCAAAAGCTGGAAGAGATGCGCGCCACCGTCGACGAGAAGCTGCACGCCACGCTGCACACCCGGCTGAACGAGAGCTTCGGCGCGGTGACCGATCAGCTCACCAAGGTGCACACCGGCCTGGGCGAGATGAACAAGCTGTCCTCCGATGTGAGCGACCTTTCGCGCATCTTCACCAACGTGAAGTCCCGCGGCGGCTTTGCGGAGGTGCAACTCGGCATGCTGCTCGGGCAGATGCTCGCACCGAACCAGTTCAGCCAGAATGTGAAGGTGAAGCCCGGCACCGGCGAGATGGTGGAGTACGCTGTGAAGCTGCCCACGCCGCAAGGGGAGGTTCTGCTGCCGATCGACGCCAAGTTCCCGCGTGAGGCCTGGGAACGGCTGGAGAGCGCCTATGCCGAGGGCGCGGCCGGGGACATCGCGAGCGCGGGTCGGGCATTTGAGAACGCCATTCGCACCGAAGGCAAGCGCATCTGCGAGAAGTACATCGCGCCGCCCGCCACCACCAACTTCGCCGTGATGTTTCTGCCGACCGAGGGCTTATACGCCGAGGTGATGCGGCGCGACGGTCTGCAATCCGACATTCAGCAGAGCTGCCGGGTGACGATCGCCGGTCCGAGCACGTTGTCTGCACTGCTGAACAGCTTCCAGATGGGCTTCCACATGCTCCATATGCAGCAGAAGGGAGACGAGGTTTGGAAGGTCCTGGAGAAGACCAAGGATGAGTTCGGCAAGTTTGAAGGCCTGATGGGCGCGATGGAAAAGCAGGTCGGCACGGTCCAGAACACCATAGAAAAGCTGAACACGCGCACCCGCGCCATCAATCGTTCCCTGCGCGACGTCAGCCTGGAGGAGAGCGAGCCGAAGCTCACCAACGGCACGCGGTCAACCGGCTATGACAACGTGCTGCCCATGCTCGCGGCCGTGGGAGAAGACGGCTAGCTCTTTCGTTTGGCGGAGTTGCCCCCCGCGCGAGCACGGAAGTAGCGCTTGCGCCGGCAGGACACGCACTCCCACGGATAAAAGCCAAACCAGGTGAACAGGGTCCGCTCCAGAAGGGTGACGCGGTTGATGCGGCGGAACAGACCGGGCTGGCAGCGCGCACATTGGCGCATCACGCTGCTCCCCGAGGCAGGAGAAGTAGATTCGTGCACCGCTGCCTCCTTGCTCATCCACAACATGCTACCCGAGAACCGCGGCGAAGCCATTCCACATTCTTTACACGTGCCGGGAGCGTCAGTATGCTTGGGCATTGAGGCTGGGCGCGCCCCAAAGCAACAAGAAGGCCCGATCCCCGCATGGAGATTACGAGGAGATTCAGCGATGGCAGCAGCAGATGAGAAGGTCAAGCAGATTATTGTCGAGCAGCTTCAGGTGGATGAGGCCGAGGTGACGCCCGGCGCCAGCTTCCAGGAAGATCTGGGCGCGGATTCGCTCGATGTGGTCGAGCTCGTGATGCAGTTTGAAGAGGCCTTCGACATCCAGATCCCCGATGAAGACGCCGAGAAGATCAAGACGGTGAAGGACGCTACGGATTACATCGAACAGCACGCCAAGGCCAAGTAAGGCCGCGGCCGGCCGCAGCACAAGAGGAACAGGAAGCAATGGAGCAGCGTCGCGTCGTCATCACAGGCCTCGGTTTAATCTGCGGTGTGGGCAACACCGCAACCGAGGTCTGGGAGGGGTTGATGGCCGGCCGCAGCGGCATGGCCGAGATCACCGCGTTTGACCTTACCGGCCACCCGGTACGGTTTGCCGCCGAGGTCAAGAACTTTGACCCGCATGTCTTTGTGGAGAAGAAGGAGGCCCGCAAGATGGGCCGCTTCATCCACTTCGCCATGGCCGCGGCCCAGGAGGCGATGCAGCACTCCGGCCTGGAGATCACGCCGGAGAACGCCGATCGCATCGGCGTACATATCGGCTCCGGCATCGGCGGCTTCGACGTCATCGAGCGCGAGCACACAGCGCTGATGAACGGCGGCCCGCGACGCATCTCTCCCTTCTTTATTCCGGCTTCCATCGTGAACCTCGCTGCGGGTCACGTGAGTATCCGCTACGGCGCCAAAGGCCCGAACGAGGCCACCGCAACGGCCTGCACCAGCTCGGCGCACTCCATCGGCGATGCCTTTCGCATCATCCAGCGCGGCGACGCGGACGGCATGATCGCCGGCGGGGCCGAGGCAGCGATCACGCCGCTTTCGGTGGGCGGCTTTGCGGCCATGAAGGCGCTTTCCACGCGCAATGATGATCCAACCCACGCCTGCCGACCGTTCGATAAGGATCGCGATGGCTTTGTCTGTGGCGAAGGCGCCGGGATCCTCATCCTGGAGGAGCTGGAGTTTGCGAAAGCGCGCGGCGCCAACATCCTGGCCGAGGTCCTGGGCTACGGCATGAGCGGCGATGCGTTCCACATGACCGGCATGGCGCCGGAGGGCGAAGGCTGCCGGCGCGCCATGGAGAACGCGCTGCGCGTCGCCGCTATCCCGCCGGACAAGGTGGACTATGTGAACGCGCACGCCACCTCCACCCCCCTGGGAGACGCGCTGGAGTCGCAAGCCATTGAGAACGTCTTTGGCGAGCGGGCCAGAAATCACCAACTGCTGGTCAGTTCCACGAAGTCGATGACCGGGCATCTGCTCGGCGGCGCGGGCGGGCTGGAAGCCGGCATCAGCGTGCTGGGCATGCAGCATCAGATCGCCCCGCCCACCATCAACCTCTTTGAGGTGGATCCGGCCTGCCGCTTGAACTACGTCCCCCACACCCCACAACCCGCGAAGATCGATTACGTGCTCTCCAACAGCTTCGGCTTTGGGGGAACGAATGGCTCGCTGGTATTCAAGCGCTGGGGTGCGGAGTAGACACGCACCACCGCGACTGACCTCCCGCGATCCCTGTGGTCGTTTTCGACCAGCCTTCTTGCGCTTGAAATGCCGTTCGCGCTCGCCGCATCCAAGCAGCGAAAGGGAGGCAAAGCATGGCTTGGCTCAAAGTTGGGAAAGAAAACAGCGCAGATCTCGAGCTCTACTACGAGGATCGTGGTACGGGAACGCCCGTAGTGCTCGTGCATGGATGGCCATTGAACGGCGGCTCGTGGGAGCGGCAATCAGCGGCTCTTCTGGCGGCAGGATATCGGGTCATCACCTATGACCGGCGTGGCTTCGGCAAGAGCTCTGCTCCGAACGAGGGCTACGACTACAACACCATGGCGCGAGACACGGCTACGCTGATCGAGTCCCTGGACCTGCGGGATGCTGCGCTGGTCGGCTTTTCCATGGGTGGCGGCGAGGTCGCGCGCTACATGGGGAAGTACAACGATGGCCGCGTGACCCGGTGTGGCTTTATAAGCTCCATCGCGCCCGCCCTGCGCAAGGATGGCGGCAACCCTGAAGGCGCCGACCCGGCCATCTTCGATGGCATCAAGGAGAAGCTCGAAAAGGATCGCTTCGACTTCCTCATGGCTTTCGGCAAAATGTTCTACAACCAAACGCTGCTCTCGCACGCCGTTTCAGACGCCAAGCTGCAGGCCGATTTTGTGGTGGCCTCGCAGTCCAGCTATCAGGCGATGCTCTTCACCGTGGACGCCTGGCTGGAGGACTTCCGCGACGACGTGAAACAGATCGCCGTGCCCACGCTGGTCCTTCACGGGGACGCCGACCAGATCGTGCCGCTTGAGAACAGCGGCGGGCGCCTTCCGCAGCTGGTGCCCACAGCCAAGCTGCACGTGGTGAAGGATGGCCCGCACGGCCTGATTTGGACGCACGCGGCCGAGGTGAACAAAGCGCTGCTTGAGTTCCTGAAAGCTTGAAGCAGATCTCTGAGCGAAGGTGCAACGCAAGCTGCGCCTTCACTCAACGCTTCATGAGAACAAGAGTGCTGGGAGCAGTTTGACGACGAGGTACAGAACCCACCAAAGAGCCACCGCCGCGAAGGCCTTGCCGAGACTGATCCGCGCCACGATGGAGGTGCCGATCGTCTGCAAACAGACGATCCACACGGAAAAGACGTCGAGGAAACTCAGCGCTGCGACCAGAACCGGCGAGCTGCCGTCGGGCATGTAGTATCCGGGATTTGTGCCGACAGGATTGGCTACACGGAATGTCTCCACGTTCACGCCGAAGGCCAGCAGCACGGAGATAAGCACAGAGATAAGAATCAGGGGCAGGATCGAATACCAGTACATCGCGAGCATCCCCTTGTATGTGGCCCTTCCGCCAAAGCCGAAGTTCGCGGTCATCAGAAACAGGAGTGCAATGAGGAAACTCGCCGCGACGACGATCACCGGACCGAGGTACAGCTGATTCTGGATGTTGCTTTCGAACTTCGAGCGAATCACCTGCGCGTCGTCCGGCTTGGCGTTGGCGATCATGTCCTGCATCTTCGGCATCGTCGCCAGGATGTTCTCGCTCATGCGCGCGATGCCGACCTTCTTGAACATCGTCACGGAGGACACCGCGGACAGGAGCAGAATAAGCACACAGGGGAGCCACCAACTCGCGTTGCGCCGGATGTCAGTGAAGGTCTTCGAGGGCGCGACGAAGGTGTCGATCACGCGCTCCGTCTGCGAGAGCGGCTTGCTCTCAATCGCCACCGCCTGTTCCGGCATGGACGGCTCCTTTCGCCACAAAAGGGCATGCTGCTGGGGTTTGCTCAGCAGTATACGCAGGTGAGCGTAGGAGATTGGAACTGTTGCAGGTGCATGTGCGTGATGGAGACTAAGGTCGAGCTCTAGCCTTCGGTGGCCGTGCCGATCGCGACCAGCATCTGCACCGCAAAGGAGAGACCGCGCTTGCCCGCCGGAGAGGCAGCCTGGCGCAGGAGGCGGAACATACTGGGCGTCTCGCCATCGGGCTGAGGACCCTGCATCCCCTGGTCCATGGCCTTGGCCAGCCGGTGCAGCATATCGGGGTCAAGCGCGGCGAGGATGCGTCCCATCGCGATCAGGTTACGGATCGCGTTGATGGATTCCGGCAGCACCAGAGCCGCGGCGAGTTTGTCGGCGATCACATCCCGCCCGCCCAGCAAGCCATGCAATAGATCGAGGATGCCCTGGTCATGCGCGGTCTGCAGCACATCCCAGGCCACCAGCAGAGCCTCGGCGTGCTCGCGCGGAGCCGCCTCCACCTTGCGCATCAGTTCGAGGTGAGGATCGATGGGCTGCGGGGTAAAGGTGATCGGGTTTGCCATGATGTGCCTTTCCGGGTGATGAGGAAGCGGGGATGCGAGAGGCTAGGGCTAGATTCCAGGGCGAGAGTCTAGATGCTGAACGAGCCTTCGGTAGGCTCTAGCATCTGGCATCTCGCATCTTCTACGACGGTTCGACCGTCTTGATCTGCACCAGCTTGTCTTTGAGCCGCGTGCCGGGAAGCCAGTAGTCGTCGCGCTCCCACTTCTTTTCTACGTCCACACCCTCCGTGGGCGTGCGCTTGCCGAAGCGGAAGTTGCCGCGCGGCAGCGGCGAGGGCCCTGTCTCGTCGAGCACCGTCATCTTGACCGCGAGTTCCTTGTACGCCGGCGTGTGCGTAGCCCGGTCGACGTGCATGCTGGTCAGCTTGTTCACCGCTTGCTGCGTGGAGATCATGGGCAGGTACATCTGCTTGCCCTCCACCCGCGTTGTGACCAGGATCGGCAGCTTCAGTTGACCGTACTTGTTTTCGATGCGCACGAAGCTGCCCGACGCGAGGCCGCGCTCCTCCGCGAGCTCCGGCGAGACTTCGAGGAAGATCTCCGGCGTCAGCGTCTTGATGCCGGGCACGCGATAGCTCATGTTGCCTTGCTCAAAGTGCTCCAGCAGCCGGCCGTTGTTGACGTGGAGATCATAGATCTCATTGCGCTCTTCGCTGGGCGGCACATACGCAAGCGGATGAAAGCTCGCTCTGCCGTCGGGAAACGGGAAGTCCTTGACGTACAGCAACGGCTCATCGGTCCCGTCCTTATGCACGGGCCACTGCAGGCTCTTGTAGCCTTCCAGCCGTTCGTAGTTGACGCCGGCAAAGGTCGGCGTGAGCTCCGCCACCTCATCCATCACGTCGGAGGGGCTTTGATACTCCCAGCCTCCCGCGCCGCCCATCGCCTCGGCAATCAGCTTGTAGATCTTCCAGTCGGGCTTGGAGTCGGCCAGCGGGTCGAAGGCCTTGTAGAGGCGCTGAATGCGGCGCTCGGTGTTGACAAAGGTACCGTCCTTTTCGAGCGACGGCGACGCAGGCAGGATCAGGTCGGCGTACTTGCAGGTCTCGGTGAAGAAGATATCCTGCACCACCAGGAAATCCAGCTTCGAGAGCGCCTCGCCGACATCGAGGGCATTGGCGTCGGAGGTGATGGTGTCCTCGCCGGTGATGTAGAGCGAGTGCAGCGTGCCCGCATGGACCGCCGAGATCATCTCGCGGTTGTCGAGGCCGGGTTTGGTGGGCAGGGTGACGCCCCACGCGGCTTCGAACCTGCTGCGCACCTTCTCATCGTCGATCTTCTGATAGCCGGAGAAGACATCGGGCATGGCGCCGAAATCGCTGGCCCCTTGGACATTGTTATGGCCGCGCAGCGGGTAGGCGCCGGTCCCCGGACGCTTGAAGTTGCCTGTTGCCAGCAGCAGATTGCACAGCGCGGTGGAGGTGTCGGAGCCGCCGCAGTGCTGCGTGACGCCCATCGCCCAAAGGGCGCAGACGCGCTCTGCACTCGCAATCTCGTCGGCAACCTGCTGCAACTGCGCGACAGAGATACCGGTGACCTCTTCGGCATACTCCAGCGTGTACGGCTGGAGACTCTCTTGAAATTCGTCCCATTTGTTCACCCAGACATCAATGAACCGCTGGTTATGGCGACCGGTGTCGATCAGGTGCTTGGTCACGGCCATGATCCAGACCTCGTCGGTGGACGGGTTGGGGCGAAGAAAGATGTCGGCGCGTTCTGCCATCTCGTGCCGGCGCAGGTCAGCGACGATGAGCCGCTGCCCGCGGTGCTTGTGCGAACGCTTGATGCGAGTGGCCAACACAGGATGGCTTTCCGTGGTGTTGGAGCCGACCACGATCACCAGATCGGCCTGCTCAATGTCGGAGATCGAGCCGGAGTCGCCGCCGTATCCCACGGTGCGGTTCAGGCCCTTGGAGGCCGGCGTCTGGCAGTAGCGGCTGCAGTTATCGATGTTGTTGGTGCCGATCACCGCGCGCGCCAGCTTCTGCATCAGGTACGCCTCTTCGTTGGTGCATTTGGAGGAGGCGATGAAGGCCAACGCATCAGGGCCGTGCTGTGTCTTGATCTCGGTGAAGCGATCGCGCACCATTTGGATCGCCTCATCCCACTCGCACTCCACAAAGGTGTGGGCGCCGGCCGGCGTGACGACGCGCTTCAGGGGCTTGCGGAGACGCTCCGAGGAGTTGGTGTACTCCCACCCGAACTTGCCCTTCACGCACGTGGAGATGCCGTTGGCCGGCCCATGCATCGGTTCGACCTTGAGGATGTGCCGGTCGCGCGTCCAGATGTCGAAGCTGCAGCCCACGCCGCAGTAGGTGCACACGGTCTTGGTGCGCTTTACCCGCTGGTGACGCATCTCGGCCTCCATCTCCGAGAGCGCCAGGATGGCCGGATACCCGGTAGAAGGTTCAACGCCCTTCACCGCAGCAATCATGTTGTCGAGCACCTTGGGCGGCAGTGCGGTGAGGTAGCCGGTGTGGCCCACCATGCCTTTTTCCATGAGCGCATTGCAGGGGCACACCGTGATGCAGTGGCCGCAGCTGACGCATGAGGAGCCATCGATGGTTTCGCCGCCATCCCACATCACGCGCGGCATCTCGCGCTCCCAGGAGATCGTAAGCGTCTCATTCACCTGCACGTTCTGGCAGGCCTCCACACAGCGACCGCAAAGAATGCATTGGCTGGGGTCATAGCGATAGAAGGGATTGGAGTGGTCCTGCAGATACCCTTTGTGGCGGAACTCGCGCACCTGATGCTGCACATCCAGCTCCGCGGTCGCATTGTGTACCGTGCAATTGCCGTTGTTGTTGTCGCAAACGGTGCAGTAGAGGTCATGGTTCTCGAGGATGCGATCAAAGGCCTCGCGCTTGGCGACGTCGGCGCGATCGGTTGTGGTGTACACCTGCGCTCCTTCGGCCACGTGTTCGCAGCAGGAGCGCACAAGCTTGCCGTTGAGCTCGACCATGCAGGTATCGCAGGAGCCGATGGGCCCCATGGGCGGTAGATAACAGACCTGCGGAATCCCTGTATGCCCTTCCAGCGCCGCCTTGCGATTGATCGCCTCGATCAAGGGCTCGCCGACCTCGGCTGCAATCTTCACCCCGTCAATCTCGATAAACGTATCTGGAACAAATGCGACGGGGGAGTTCAGCAGGGGCTTCGGGTGGTACTTGGCGTGATCCATGACTGCCCTCAGTAGATGCCGTAAGCTCATGCAGTGTAAAGCGGCGACGCGCGTTCGGGGTCGGGCTATCGATGCGCTCAACAGCGCTGCCGATCTTCGTTAACCGGCGTGCAGGATCTGCTCGGCCGCACGCAGGCCGGAGCGCAGCGCCGCGTGTACCGTGCCCCAGTGACCGGTGGTGTCGGTGTGCTCCCCGGCGAAGAAGAGCGTGTTCGCCTCTGGCCGCGTCATGGCCGCTGGTGCGTCCAGTGCGTGTGCGGGCACGTAGCTGTAGGCTCCGCGCGCGTACGGATCGTCGCTCCAGGCGAAGGTGTACGTTCCGAGGAGCTCGCCGCGTATCCGCTCGTACGGCATCGCGAAGACCTCCGCCAGCTCGCGGCAGGCCACTTCGCCGAGTTCGGCCGCAGTCTTGCCCTGCAGCGCCTCGCAGCGCGGGCCACCGGCCCCGCCCACCAGCGTCGGCAGCGGCTCGGGCTCGGGATGGCGCGTCCACCAGACGGGCGGCATGCGTTGCGTGGTGAACACAAAGCTCATGGACCGCCGCGCCTCGGCGGGCGCCTTGCCTGCTTCGGCCTGATGCCACCAGGGCTCGCGAAACGCCAGCGTGAAGCGCACCACGTGCCCCATCGCAAGCCGCCGAGCCTCAAACAGGGCCGTCGGTTCGGGCTCCAGACGCACACTGCCCGGAGCACTGCAGTTGGCCGCGTGCAACACACCCAGCGGCAACGTAATCAGGCACTTCGCCGCGCGCAGGTCCCCTTGTCTGGTGCTGATCACGACCTCGCCCGGCCGCCAGCGCACGTCCTGCACCGGCGCGTTCAGCCGGATCTCTCCACCCGCGGCGCGGACCCGCTCCGCAAGATGCTCCGCGAGCAGCGCATACCCTTCTGGCAGATGCCAGCTGCGGTCCCCTTCGCTGCTGTCCTCGGCACGCTGCTGGATGCCCAGCGAGCGAGCGCTGATCCGCCGCGCATCCGCCGCGTTAAAGCCCTCCACGTAGCCGGTCAACGCCTCGCCCTGCCCGTCTGGAAGACCGCTGCTCGCCAGCCACTCAGCAAAGGAAAGATCCTCACCGGGCAGGCCGGCCAGCGCATCCAGTGGCGAGAAGAAGTCGGCCTCGCGTTCGTCTTCGTCGGTCTCCAGACCGGCGCCGCGTTGCTGTTCGCGCAGCATGGCGCCGTCACGTTCCACTGCTTTGGCCCCAGTCTCTTCCACCAGGGACCAGAGCTCCGGAGCGCGGCCATGGATGAACTCCGCCCCGTGCTCGACAAGCACGCCGCTGGCGGTCCGCTCCGTGTGCACCCGACCGCCCACACGATCCCGCGCTTCAAGGATCACCACCCGGACGCCGCGCTCGGCCAAAGCTCGTGCCGCCGCTAGCCCGGCCATTCCGGCACCTACGATCGCGACCTCTGCCGAAGGTTCATCCATACTCGAATCTTTACCTCGTGCCACATGCGCCGATCTGCAGCCTGACCATTGGACGCCCGCCGCAACCTCACCGCTGCGGATACGTAGCGAGATTGGGAGACCGCAAGAACTCATCGATGGGCAGCGGCGCGCTCTCCGTCGGCGTCTGTCGAAGGCGGACCGAACTGCTCGCGCACAAGCGCCATGGCCTCATCCCTGGTGCTGACGGCGCCTTCCAGCTGCGCGTCCTCGGCCGCGGTCAGCATCTCGCGAAAGCGCGGCCCTGGCTTGTAACCAGCCGCAATCAGATCGCCGCCCGTGACCAGCAGTGCGGGCCGGATCTCGCTCTGGCCCAGGTCCCCCAGCGCGCGTTGTGCCGTCTCATAGGGACCCAGCATGCCATGCGAGCTCATTACGTCCGCGTAGTGCAGGGCCATATGCTCCTCAAAGCGAGGCAGGCGCAGGAAGCGCTTCAGCGTCGACTTCTTCATCTTCGGCACATCCCCGAACTGCATGTGGTGCTTGACCAGCGCGAGGATCTGATCGGCATCGTCGTTGGAGAAGCGCAGCCGGTTGAGAATGGCCCGCGCCACAGCCACGCCAACCTCTGCGTGACCGTTGAAGCGGATGCGGTCGCCGGGCTTGTTTGGGTCGGGTGGCGTGAAGGTGGGCGGCTTGCCTACATCATGGAGCAGCATGCCCCAGGCCAGCGTGGGGCTCGCGCCCGCGGGCAGGTGGTCGAGCAGCATCAGCGTATGCACCCAGACATCGCCTTCGGGATGGTACGCCGGCGGCTGCTCGCAGCCCTTCATGCGCGCAACCTCGGGCAGCAGCACCGCGAGCAACCCGGCTCGGTCGAGCAACTGGAAGCCGCGATGCGCCGCACCCTCGGTGAGGATGCGCGTGAGCTCGTCACGGATGCGCTCGCAGGAGACCTGCACGATTGCCGGCGCGAGTTGCTGGATCGCGTGCATCGTGCCGGGTTCGATCGCAAAGCCGAGCCGCGTGGCAAAGCGCACGGCACGCAGCATGCGGAGCTTGTCTTCGGTGAAACGCCGCACCGGATCGCCGATCGCGCGGATCGTCCGGGCACGGAGGTCCGCTTGTCCCTCGACGAAATCGAGCACACAGGCTTCGAGCGCTTCGCCAGCCTCGAAACGAAGCGCGTCGAGTAGCAGGCCATTCACGGTGAAGTCGCGGCGCCGTACATCTTCGCGAGGGTCGGTGGAGAACATCACCGTGTCCGGCCGGCGGCCATCGGTGTACACGCCATCCGAGCGAAAGGTGGCGACCTCGGTCGCGATCCGCTCCTCTTCGATCTGGTCGAGAACGAGCACCACACCGAAGTGTGCCCCCACGGACTCCGTGCGCGGAAAGAGGCGCATCACCTGCTCCGGGTGCGCGACCGTCGTCACGTCGAAGTCCTTGGGCTCCGCGCGAAGCAGCAGATCGCGCACACATCCCCCGGCAAAGTACGCCTCGCAGCCGTGCTGGCTCAGACGCTCCACGATGGCGAGCGCCGCGCGGTACTGCGGGTTTTCAAGCCGGGGCATGTTTAGGGGAGATGCTGGATGCGAGAGGCTAGATGCTAGACGAGTCTCGGGGAGATCTGGCCGCGAGACACTAGGTGTGGTTGGCCACAGTGCATTCGGACCAGCATCCTTGTTGTCATTCCGCAGCGCAGCGGAGGAATCTGTTGTTTGCATCGCGTAGTGAAACTACCCCGGAAGGCAGATCACTCTGCTTCGCTGGTGAGAGCAGTTTCAATGCAGCGTCTTCGGAATTACCGCATACTGCAGCAGGATCTCAAACGGCACGACGTTCAGCGTAGCTTCATGGGTGGCTTCCAGCACGACGGGGCAGGCGGCGCCGGCGCGTTGCACCTGCAGCCAGCGCGCGGCGCAGACGCACCAGCGGTCGCCCGGCTTCAACCCCGGAAAACCATACTGCGGCATGGGCGTGGAAAGATCGTTGCCCAGTCGTGCGGAGGTAGCCAGGAAGCGCTCGTCCACGATGCAGCAGACGGTGTGCATCCCGCGATCGTCGGGGCCGGTGTTGCAACAGCCATCGCGGTAAAAGCCGGTCATCGGTTCGCTGCCGCAGCTCTCCAGCGGCTGACCTAACACGTTCTTTTGCCTCGATTGCGTCTCTGCCATAGGAACGATTGTAGTGCTTTGCCCCACGGACGCGATAGCGCCGCAGCCCTACGGCGGCGCTACTCCGTGACATCGTTCCCCTGCGGGATGGGCAACGTGATGCGGATGGTGGTGCCACGGTAGCGGCCCGAGGTTGCGGTGCGCAGCATCAGCGTACCGCCCTGCTCCTCAACGATGCCGCGCGTCACCCACAGGCCCAATCCGGTGCCGCGCTCGCCTTTGGTGGTAAAGAAAGGCTCGAAGATGGAGCGGAGGTTGGCCTGTTCGATGCCGTGTCCTGAGTCGGACACCGTCACAAAGGCTGATGGTCCGCACACCCGGGCCCGTACCGCGATGCAGCCGCCGGTGCCTTCCATGGCTTCAAGCGCATTGCCGACGAGGTTTGCAAAGACCTGGCGCAGCGACGGATCAAAGTGCGCCTCGCTGAGACCTTCGCGATAGCGTGCCTGGATCTCGATGTTATGTTGCGACGCGCGCGAGCTGAAGAGCTGCACCACCTCTTCCAGCAGCGATTTGAGGTTCAACGTGCGGCCGGGAATCTTACGATAAAAGCTGAGGGTCGAGCGCGTAATGTGGCCCACACGATCCAGCTCACGCGCCGCGACGGCGATCAACTCCTGCGCCTGCGGCGGAAGCTCGTGGAGCTGGAGCAGATAAAAGATGTTGGTGAGCGCCTCGAGCGGGTTGTTGATCTCATGTGCCAGCGTGTTGGCCATACGGCCCGCCGCCGCCAGACGCTCGGAGTTGATCAGCCGCGTCATCAGGTCTGCGGTTTCGCGCTCTGCCGCCTTGCGTGCAGAGATGTCCTCAACCACCCACAGCAGCGACGTCTCCGAGGTACCTGCATCGCCATGCCGCAGTTGCGACACGGTCAGCTGCGCCGGAAAGGTCGCGCCATCGGAACGCAACAACGTGCGTTCCACCCGGTAGCCTGTGCGCGTGCCGCTCACCAACTCATGTAGCAGGGCGGCGTCGAGACCCTGCTCGGACGGCAAGAGAAAGTCCTCCAGCCGCAGCGAGACAAGCTGGTGCACGGGCACGTCCAGCATCTCCGCGAGCCGCTGGTTCACCAGCAGAAACCGGCCCCCTACGGCCGTGTGCGCCATGCCCACCGCGGCCTGGTTGAAGGTTGCGGAGAAGCGCTGCTGTGCGAGCCGCAGCTCCGCCTCGGTACGCAGTCGCTCCCGCCGGCGCTCCGCATCGGCAAGCTCGCGTTCAATGGCGGGCAGCAGCCGTTCCAGATTGCCTTTGAGCACGTAGTCATGCGCACCCGCACGCATCGCATCGACGGCCGAAACCTCGTCGATGGTTCCGGAGACGATGATGAAGGGAACGTCATCGCCCTTCTTCTGAATCAACGCCAGGGCATCGCGTGCGCCAAAGCTGGGCAGCGTGTAGTCGGCGATCACCAGGTCCCAGGGACGCGGGTCCGCGAGCGCGTCCATCAGCTCTTCGGCCGTCTCCACGCGGCGCGCCTCCAGCGCATAGCCCGCACGGGCAAGATGGCGTCGCAGCAACAGCGCATCCTCTTCGTAATCCTCAATGATGAGGACGCGCATCGGCCTGCGAGCCGAGTCCGGGATCTGGCTTACTGGAGCGGTGGACATTGGTTCAACAGCAGCCAATAGATGCCGAGCTGCTTGGTAGCCTCAGCGAAATCGCTGAAGTTTACGGGCTTGCGGATGTAGCTGTTCACGCCCAGCCGGTAGCTGGAGACGATGTCTCGCTCTTCATCCGAGGAGGTCAAAACAACCACGGGCATCAGCGCCGTCTTATCCGAGGCGCGGATCGCGCGCAGAACGTCCAGACCCTCCACCTTGGGCAGCTTCAAATCCAGCAGCACCAGCTGCGGTCGACGCTCGGTGCCGTCTTGCACTTCTTTTATGAACGCAAGTGCCTCTTCTCCATCGCGCGCCACCCTGATCTCATTGGCCACATTCGCCTTGCGCAACGCGCGAAGCGCCAGCGCCTCGTGATCCGGATCGTCTTCCACCAATAAGATCATGCCTTCACTCATCGCCTTCACTCTCGGGGGAAGACCCCGCTGTGCGGTCCGCATCCGTTGCATTCAGCGTGAAGAAGAATGCCGCGCCATGGCCCGGTTCTCCCTCCGCCCAGATCGTTCCATGATGCCGCCGAACGATGCGGGAGACCGTCGCCAGACCGATCCCGGAGCCCTTGAAGTCACGGTCGCCGTGCAACCGTTGGAATGCCGTAAAAAGCCGGTCGACGTACTGCATGTCGAAGCCGGCGCCGTTGTCCCGGATAAAGTATACGGTCTGCCCGTCCTTTGCCGTTTGGCCGAACGCAACGCAGGCGTCGGGGGTCTTGGAGGTAAACTTCAGCGCGTTGCCGAGCAGGTTTTCAAAGGCCACGCGCAGCAGGCGCGGATCCGCCTCCGCAACCACATCCGGCTGCACGGTCCAGCTCACCTGCCGTTCCGGCTCGTTCACCCGCAGCTCGTCAAAGACCAGCGTGGCCAGCCGCGACAGGTTGACCTGCTCTCGCTGCACCTCCGAGCGCGTCACCCGGGAAAGCTGCAGCAGCGCATCGATCAGCGTGCCCATGCGCTGCACACCGCCGCGCACCCGCTGGATGTAGTCGCGGCCTTCCTCGTTCAGGCACTCTGAAAAGTCCTCCGCCAGCGCCAGCGAAAAGCCATCGATGGTGCGCAGCGGCGCGCGAAGATCATGCGACACAGAATACGAAAACGCCTGCAGCTCCTGATTGGAGAGCTCAAGCTCCCGGGTGCGCTGCTGCACCCGCGCCTCAAGCTCTGCATTGAGGCCGGTGAGCTCGGCGTTCAGGTTCGCGATCTCCGCCGAGCGAGCGGCAAGCTGATCCTGGTTCTCGCGCGTGCGGATGAGCTGCTGGAACGCGACGATCACCAGCACCAGATCCAGCAGCGCGGCGCCCGTAAAGCTGAAGATCACGAAGTGCCGGGCCGCGTTTGCGCCCTCGGTCCGAGCGTGCAGCAGCCGGTTCTCCTCGTTTTCGATCTGCGTGATGGCGTACCTGACGCTGATGCCGCCGTCCGGGCTTTCTGCCAGCGCCGGCTGCAGCACGACAGGGGAGACGGCGACATCGCGATGGCCGCGGCGGATGGACAGCGCTGCATCCATGGCGGCAAACACCACCGAGATGCGCTTCCGCAGAACAGCAACGCGCGCCCGCTGCGAGAGGTTGTCATGCGTCAGATCTGCAAGGCCGGTTACGTCGGCGCGAACGATCGGACCTGCCTGCTGATAGCTGGCATCGTACTCGGGATACCCGGTGAGCAGGTACGCGCGCATGGCGTTGTCTGCCTGGCTCATATCCAGCTGCACCCGCTCCGCTTGCGTCAAGGTCTGGAAGGTGTGCTCCAACCAGCGCTGCGCGTCAAAGAGCTTCCGCAGGGCATACGTTGCCAGCCAGCTGTTGAGGAGCACAAGCAGGATGGCGCCTGACATCCAGACGCGGTAACGAACAGCAGGCCTCATCAGCAGCAACGGTACCAGAGTGAGCCGAGGCATGTTTGTCCGCCGGGCAGAGGATCGCTGCCGGCGAAGTTTAGCTTCTGGGTTCCGCCGTTCGGGTCAGGGCGCCTGCTGCAGCAACTTGCGCGGTTGCCGCGTGACGTGCCAGCGCAGAAAGGGATCCTCGTAGAAGCGGCGCGAAAGAAAGGCAACCAGGGTGGACAGGGCGCCCGCCAGCAGAAGCCGCACGTAGTACCCGTGCAGCACCGGCCGCAACACTGCCGGAGCGGCATCCGCGATGCAAACGTCATAGAAGTCGAACACCAGCAGATGGCATAGGTAAAGGCCATAACTGATGTACCCGAAGAAGCGCAGGGGCGCGCTCCATGTACCGGCGAACCATGCTGTGGGCAGGCTCAGCAGCAGCAGCAGCGTGCCCGTAAACAGCAGGTTCCACGGTGTGCTTTGCAGAGCGGCGCCAAAGGGCGCATTGCGATGCAAAATGCCGAAGGGTAGCCCCGCCAGTAAAATCAGGCAGCTCGCTCCGATGAGAGCCAGCCCAGCGCGCCGGCCATGGACCGCATCGCCGAACCTTGTGCGTACAAACAGCGCAGCAAGCGCGCCACAGGCGAGGTTGTCAGCGATCAGAAACGTATTTGTGTGCGGATTCCCTAACGGCGCCCGCCCGGCCTGCGCCAAGTATCGCAGCACGGGATCGGCAACCACCAACGCAATGCAGAGAACCGCGAGTCCGGACCTCCTGAGGCGTCGAACGATGGTCGGCCATAGAAGATAAAACTGCTCTTCCACCGAAAGCGACCAGAACACGCTATACACCGCCACCAGCGTTCCGCCGAAGGCACCGCTGTAGTTTGTCAGAAACAGCAATGAGGCGATCAGGTAGGCGGTCGGCATCCGGTGCAGCAGAAGCAGCACAATGATGGTGAGCAGGTAGGCCGGCAGGATGCGGGTGGCGCGGCGCAGATAGAACCTTTTGAAGTAGCCCTCGTTGCCGCGGCTGTCCAGCAGGATGCCCGTGATCAGAAAGCCGGACAGTACAAAAAACAGGTTGACGCCCAGCCAGCCGCCCGAAGAAAGCTCGGCGAAGAGCCGGCGTACGCCCGTCGTGTGTTGAGCGGCACCCATCCAGTAGAGCGCGTGATCGAAGATCACCAGGAGGATCGCCGCGCCGCGCAACACATCGAGCGCGGGCATATACCTTTGCAGCAGCCTCGTGGACGTGGGTGTGGCAGCTTCGGCTGCAAGCGTCTCGGTCGTCATGCAACAGCGTCTCGGCTGAGCGGCCAAAGGAGCCGCTCCTAACGCATCAGACTCTACCATCCTGACATTGCGCTGCTGCCCGCGCGAGCGACCCCGTGCCCACGGAGATTCCCCTGCGCCCTACCGTGCCGCCGCCACCGCAAGCTGCTGCTGGTACTCCTCGTACGGGCCCTTGTGGTCGGTGATGTGGAAGTCCGTCGGGCCGCCCTCAAAATGCCAGATGCGCGTACCGACCTCCTCAATCAGGTCCTGGTCATGGGTGACCAGAAAGACCGTACCCTCGTACCGCTGCAGCGCCTGGTTGAGCGCGTTGATGCTCTCCAGATCAAGGTGGTTCGACGGCTCATCCAGCACCAGCACGTTGGGCTTCTGCAGCATCAGCTTGCAGAAGAGCAGCCGCGCGGCCTCGCCGCCGGAGAGCGCCTCGGTCTTCTTGTTGCCCTCTTCGCCGCGGAATAGCATCTGCCCCAGGATGCCGCGGATGTCTTCCTTGCTGGCCTTGGGATCGTAGCCGTGCAGCCACTCCGCCGCGGTGGTGCCATGCGGAATGCTGGCCGTGTGGTCCTGCGCGAAGTACCCGATCTGCGCCTCGTGGCCCCACTTCACCTCGCCGGAGTCGATCGAAACATCGACCTCTTCAATACCCGGCCCGTTCGCGAGCAGCGCCTTGATCAGCGTGGTCTTGCCCTGGCCGTTGCGACCCACCAGGACGACTTTCTCCCCACGCATCACCGCGCCGCTGAAGTTGCGGATCACGTGCTCCACGCTGCCGTCAGGCTGCGTGTAGCTCTTGTTGATCTTCGCGAACTCCAGCAGGTGCTTGCCCGAGGGCCGCTCCAGGCGGAAGCTGATATACGGGCGCTGAATGTTGGAACGCGCCAGTTCGGTCGTCGCCAGCCGCTCGACCTCCTTCTTGCGCGAGTTCACCTGGCTGGAGCGCGTGCCTGCTGAAAATCGGGCAATAAATTCATTCAGCTGGGCAATCTTCTTTTCGCGCTGCTCGTTCTGGCTCTCGATGCGGCTGCGAACCTGCGTCTTCTGCAGCACCATATCGTCGTAGCCGCCGGTGTAGGTGATGATCGTCTCGTAGTCGATGTCGGCGATGTGCGTGCAGATCGAGTTCAGGAAGTGACGGTCGTGCGAGATCGTGATTACCGTGCCGTTGTAGCGGGTCAGGAAGTTCTCCAGCCAGTGAATCGACTCGAGATCGAGGTAGTTCGTCGGCTCGTCCAGGAACAGCGCCTCGGGGTTGCCGAACAGCGCCTGCGCCAGCAGCACACGCACCTTCTGGCCGCCCTGCAGCTCGCTCATCCTGCGCTCATGCAGCTCGTCCGGGATATCGAGCCCCTGCAACAGGATTGCGGCGTTGGCCTCGGCCTCATAGCCGTCCTCTTCGCCGACGATGCCTTCCAACTCGCCCAGCCGGATGCCGTCTTCGTCGGACATCTCGGGCTTGTTGTAGATCACCTCGCGCTCTTCCAGCGCCGCCCACAACGGCTTGTTGCCCATGATGACCGTATCGATCACGCGAAAGGCGTCGAACTCATACTGGTTCTGCTTGAGCACGCCGAACTTTTTGGGGCGCACCACGGTGCCCTTCTGCGCGTCCAGCTCGCCGGTGAGCACCTTCATAAAGGTGGACTTGCCTGCACCGTTCGGTCCGGTAAGGCCGTAGCGCCGGCCGTCCGTAAACGTAACCGAGACGTCCTCAAAGAGCAGCTTTGCGCCGTAGCGCATGGAGACATTGGAGACAGAGATCATCAATGCTATTTTCGCACGATGCCCGCTGTCTTTTTACTCGCCGGCCGCCGACCTGCGGCACACCCCGGACAGCGCGGCGCCGGGCACCGACACGCGCTCCGGTCGCAGATACGCCGCCGCGACCAGCGCGGCCGGAAGGGCGAAGAACAGAAGATCCATCATGAGCACTCCTTGTGTTCTGATCTCAGCGAAGAAGGTCGGGCCTGCACCTGTCGTACACCAACCATGTGAAGGCCCGAACAATCACACGCTCAGCGCAGGCCGCCACCCGCCTGCAGTAACGACCCGGTCACCCAGCGCGCCTCGTCCGAGGCCACAAAGGCGACCACATCCGCGATATCGTCCGGCTGGCCCGTGCGTCCGAGCGGCGTCTTGGCCACCTCCGCCCGTTCGAAGTCCGTCCCCAGAAAGCCCGCCGCCTTTACCCCTTCCGTTACGGTGATGCCTGGGTTCACCGCATTGACGCGAATGTTTTTCGGGCCCAGTTCCTTTGCGAGTACCCGCGTGATCGAGTCCACCGCGCCCTTGGTGCCGGTGTATACCGCCGAGCCCGCAGGGGTGGTCTCGCTCACCACGGACCCGATGTTGATGATGCTGCCGCCCTCGGCCGGAAACAGCGGCAGCGCCGCCCGCGTTGCCAGCAGAAGCCCCTTCACGTTGGTGTCGAACATCCGGTCGAAGCCTTCCTCGGTGAACTCGGCGATTGGGCTGAAGGCGAAGACGCCCGCGTTGTTGACCAGTACGTCCACCTTGCCGAACTGGTTCCGCGTCTCCGCGAACAAGGCGTCGACCTCCGCCGCTTTGGCAACGCTGCCACCAATCACGGCCGCCTTCCCGCCGTTTTCCGTGATCTCGGCCGCTACCCGGTCAGCCCCGGCCTTGTCCGACGCGTAGTTCACCACCACGCTCGCGCCTTCACGCCCCAGCGCCTTCGCAATTCCCGCGCCGATGCCCTTGGAGGCCCCCGTCACCACTGCTACCTTGCCCGTCAGCTTGCCCATCGTGCTCACCTCTGTTCGTTCTCTGTCGAATACTTCGACGTATATCGAATGGATGAGCGGATTCCCCACAAGTTGCGGAGGAATTCGTTACAGCGAGCCGAGTTCGCGCAGGTACGCGTCCCACACCTCGCGCCGGAGGCTCAGTTTTACGCTGCGGCCTTCCCGTTCGGAGTCGACCAGGCCGGTCTCCTGCAACTCCTTCAGGTGGTGAGAGATGGTGGCCGGACTCAGGCACTCGTGCGCGCTCAGGGCGCTGCACCTCACGGTGTGCTCGCGGGCAATCTGCTGCAGCATCGCAAAGCGGCGCGGCTCGGCCAGCGCCCGCGCGATGCTTTGAAACTGCTCCGGGGAGAGCTTGATCTGCGGCGCCGACACCATCTCCTCATCATACGAGCGTGGGTCCGGCGAGCCATGACCGGTCGCCCTCACACGACCAGCGGCGCTCAATGAAAGAGCGACCCGACCGGGCAGTTGGTGCGCTGCACAGGCTCGCCCGCCCGCCCCAGCTTGATGGCATAGGTGCAGTCCTTGGAGCCGTTCCCGGAGAAGACGCCGCCATACACGTACAGCGTCCGGTCGCTGGGACTGTACAGGCTGAGCGTGCCTTCGCCCGCCGCCCCGCTGAACTGAAAGACGTCGTTGTACTCGGCCGCCCGGACGGCAGGACGCGGCGTGTGTGCCCACCAGCCAATTGCGAGGGCAGCGGCAATCAGGGCGATATCGCGAAGGGGAGAGCGGTTGGGCATGGGCGGGCTCCGGACGACGTGGATGTACTTCGAAAGACGGAAGCTGGACCGAAACAGCACCGGAGATCGACCGTCCGGTCGCAGCGATTATCGTGCCTGCGCTGCACAGCCCCTCAGCGCTGGGTAGCATAAGACAGGGCGCCCGTGGCCACACCGCCGGAGGCACCCGAAAGGCCCCACATGCCGTTCCCCTTACGCCATTGCTCCTCGTGGATGCTGTCCGTCGCGCTCGCGGCCGGGCTGTGCGTTCCCTCCGCGGCGCTTGCCCAGGGCTACGCGGCCGACAAGCCGATGGGCAGCACGCCGCAGCAACTGCCCGGCTATCTGGCGCACGCCGGCGTCGAGCAGCGCCTCGGACAGCCTCTGCCGCTGAGCACCACCTACACGGACGAGACCGGCCACACGGCCCCGTTGAGCACCTTCTTTCAGGGCAAGCCGGTCGCGGTCGCACTGGTGTACTACCGCTGCGCGATGCTGTGCCCCCAGGTGCTTCATGGGCTGGCGACCGGGCTCGGCCAGACTACGCTGCACCTGGGCAGCGACTACACGGTGCTGGTCTTCAGCATCGATCCGGCGGACACGCCGCACGACGCCGCCACCCAGAAGGCCGAGTTCCTGCACGACATGGGCGCGGCTTCCGCGCAAGGCGCCGCAGTCCACTTCCTCACCGGCTCCCAACCTGCCATCGACGCCATCGCCGGGGCCACCGGGTTTCAATACGTGCGCGTACCCGGGCCGGACGGCAAGCTGGACCAGTTCGCGCACTCCAGCGTGGTGATGTTCGCCACCCCCGACGGTCGCCTCTCCAAGTACCTCTCCGGCATCGAGTACCAGCCCCGCGACCTGCGCCTGGCGCTGCTCGGCGCCTCCGCGCACAAGATCAGCAACCCCGTCGATCTGCTGATCCTGTACTGCTGCAGCTACAACCCCGTGGTGGGCCGCTACTCGGTCTCTGTCCTGCGCGTGCTGGGCATCGCCGCGATGATCGCGGTGGCCGGCCTGGTCGGCCTGCTGGTGCTCCTCATACGCAAGCCGCGCACCCAGGCTGCGGCCTAGCGTCCTTCGCCTGTGCCGTCGCGAGCGCCACGGTCTGTGCCGGCGCCACGGCCTGATCGCCCCAGATATACCCAACAGACATCGCCGGCACACGCCTTTTGCCGATCCTCACCCTCGTGTCCAGGGCGGGACCAGTTCCGGCGCTGTCAGGGCACCGGCTCGGAGATCCGCGTGCAAAAGGGACCACCCCTGAACGACCGCCCTCGTGCAGCGCCGACGCTTGTTCCGCCTTGTGAGCCTCTTTCCGGTGAGACGTCAGCTTTGGGCTCTGCCGGAGAGCCCGGAAGGGGAGGGAATGAGCTGCGATCTCCGCCCCACAGACGCCGGTGGCGCCGTAACAGCCGGTGGAGCACTGACATCAGACGCCTGCATCGCCTGCGTCTTCGCTCGCATCGGCAGACCAAACCAGAGGCCGGCCATTGTTCTTCCCCTGAACGAACGCGGGCTTCGGCCGCGGTGAAGGCCACCGGGAATGCATCTGTCTAGGTGAATGAGCTCCGCGTCCCCCCTCGCCATCGATAAAGCCGCGTCCCACGCCGCAACGGGTTCTCATCCGGCATCCCTGGTTTCCTTTCGCGCCGTGACAAAGGCGTACCCGACCGAAGGTGCGCGCGTGCTCGCGCTGAATGATGTCTCGCTGGAGGTGCTGGCGGGTCGGTTCGTCGCGCTGGTCGGCAGAAGCGGCTGCGGCAAATCCACCCTCCTGAACCTTGCAGGCGCCATGGACTTCCCCAGTGCAGGCCAGGTGCTGCTGGATGGCGCGGCCACGGCGCAACTGAACGACGCACAATTGACAAAGCTTCGTCGCGAGAAGGTCGGGTTCATCTTTCAATCGTTCCAGCTGCTGCCAACGCTCAGCGTGGCTGAAAACGTGGAACTCCCCTTGCTGCTGGCCGGGGTTTCCGGACCGCGGCCGCGGGCGCTGGAGCAGCTGGCCGCCGTAGGGCTGGGCGAGCATGCAACCCGTATGCCCCACCAGCTGTCCGGCGGGCAGATGCAGCGCGTCGCGATTGCGCGAGCGCTGGTGCACGCGCCCCGCCTGCTGCTGGCCGATGAGCCCACCGGGAACCTGGATACCGCGACCGGCAACTCGATCCTTGAGCTGCTCCGCAGCATCTGCCGCGATCGGCAGACGGCTGTGATCATGGCCACGCACAGCGCCGAGGCAGCGGCGTACACCGATCAGATTGTTCACATGCGGGACGGACGAATCGAGCGAGTCGAGCAGAGCTGACATGGGCATGGCAACGCTGCTGTACCGGCTTATCCTTCGTCCCATGCTGCGGGAACGCGGTCGGTCAGCCCTGATCCTCGCAGCGGTCTCGCTGGGTGCCGCGGTGGTGCTCGCCATCGATCTGGCCAGCGCCGCCGCGACCGGCTCGTTTCAGTCCTCCATGCAGACGCTCTCAGGCAACAGCGATCTCGAGGTAACCGCTACCGGTGGAGTGCCCGAAGGTCTGGTGGGCGTGCTGGCGACCCTTCCCTATGCGCTGACGGTCAGCGCACGTGTTGAGGATCATGCCACCGTGGAGCAGACAGGGCATACCGTGCCGCTGATTGGCCTGGACCTGATCGCCGAGGCGAACAATGCAAACCAGCAGCAGGTACAGGCGTCCTGGGACCTGAGTGGCCTCCAGCACCTTGCCGACCCGGACGCGATCTGGGTGACCAGGGGCTTGGCACGCAGCCTCGGCGACCGGCTGAATCTGCTCATCAACGATCAGACGAAGGCTTATACGGTTCGGGGCTTTATCCCAGACACCGCCAAGCTGAACACGGATGCCGTGGTGATGGACATCGCGGCGGCGCAGCTGGCTACGGGCAGGCTGGGACACGTGGATCGCATCCTGCTGACCTTGCCGCAGCATAGCGACGTCGAGGAGTGGCAACGCAGGTTGCAATCGGTGGTGCCCGCCGGCGTGCAGGTGGCGCCTTACGGCAGCCAGACAGAGGCCAACCGCAAGATGCTGTCCGCGTTCCGCTGGAATCTGCGGATTCTGAGCTACATTGCGGTGCTGGTGGGCGCCTTCCTGATCTACAACACGATCTCCGTCTCGGTGGTTCGGAGGCGTCCGCAGATCGGCACGGTGCGCGCCCTGGGCGCGAGTCGAACCGCGGTCCTGATCGCGTTTCTGACAGAAGCCGCGCTGTTCGGCTTCGCTGGATCGCTACTGGCGCTGCCCTTGGGCCGACTGATGGCAAGCGGGGCCGTGCGTCTGCTGGCTGTGACGGTGGATGCGCTCTATATCTCCAGCAGGCCCGGCACCATGTCGTTCTCTGTGGCGTCGGTCGCTCTGGCGTTTACCGTCGGTGTCGGGGTCACGCTGGTCTCCGCGCTGAGCCCTGCGCTGGAAGCGTCACGCGTGTCCCCTACCGAAGCGATGGCTCGCGGCGCACGTGAGTACGCCGTTCGCATAGAACGCAAGTGGGACCTTGTCGCGGCAGGAGTGCTCGCGCTGCTGGGCGGGGCCGCGGCGCAGGCGCCGGCGGTCGCGGGCAAACCCCTCTTTGGGTACCTTTCTACGCTGCTGCTGATTGCGGCGTGTTCGCTGGCGATCCCCAGCTTTGTGCACATGGTGTTGTCCTCCACGGCAGGCCTGCTCACGCGGGGGCTGGGCGTGGAAGCCCTGCTGGCCTCACGCAGCCTCCAGGGTTCGCTCCGTCGCACCTCCGTGCTGGTCTGTGCGCTGGCCACGGCGATCGCCATGATGACCTCGGTCGCCATCATGGTCGGCAGCTTTCGGCAGACGGTCATCAGCTGGATGGATACAGAACTTCCTGCGGATCTGTACCTTCGGCCCGCAGGCGCGCCCGCAGTAGATCGCCACCCCACGCTTGCCCCCGAGTTGATCCAACAGATCGGCGTGCTGCCGGGGGTGGAGAGCATTGCTCGCTTCCGTGCCTATGAGATCGAGTATCAGGGTCTGCCGATCACGCTGGCCGCCGTGGATATGAACACGCGGCGGCAGAGCGATGGTTCCGGATTCGTCTCCGGCCGGCCAGCTAAGCAGGTCTTTGCCGAGCTTTCGCTGCCGGGTACGGCCATGGTCAGCGAGCCCTTCACGAACAAGCACCATGTAAAGACCGGCGATGTCCTTACGGTGCCCCTCGGCTCGCAGCTGGTTCCTTTGCGCATCGTGGATGTCTTCTATGACTATGGCAACGAACGTGGGTACGTGATGGTCTCACGGGCCAACGTGCTGCCCTATCTCCAGGATGTCGCACCGTCCAACCTGGCGGTCTACGTCAAACCGGGTGCCGACCTCGAAACCGTGCGAGGGGAGATCGAGCAGGCCGCCGCTCACCGCGATGTGCTGATCTTCTCCAACCGTGACCTGCGACAGCAGGCCATCCGCATCTTCGATCAGACCTTTGCGATCACCTATGCCCTGGAAGCAATCTCTGTGCTGGTTGCCATCATGGGCATCGCTGGAGCGCTGATGTCCATCGTCTTCGATAGGAGACGCGAGTTCGGTCTTCTGCACTACCTTGGTGCGTCGATGGGTCAGATCCGCGGCGTCATCCTTGCCGAGGCGGGTCTGATCGGCCTGCTCTCGAACGCCGCTGGCCTTGTGTTGGGCATGGCACTGTCGTTCATCCTGATCTTCGTGATCAACAAGCAGTCCTTCGGCTGGACCATCCGGTTCCACTGGCCCATCGGCGTGCTGCTTGCCGCGCTGAGCGTGGTCTACGTGGCGACGGTCCTTGCGGGGCTCTACCCTGCACGGATTGCGCAGAGGCTGAGCCCGATCGAGGTCGTCCATGAGGAGTAGGCTTTGGCTTTTGCTCGTGCTTCTTTGCAGTGGCGTCGCAGTCGCACAACAGTATGTGCCGGCGCTGCCCGGCTACCCATACCAGTTCCCACGAGACCACTTCGATCACCCTGCGTTCCAGACCGAGTGGTGGTATTACAC